>JAFQMP010000013.1 GCA_017396225.1 Clostridia bacterium
CCTTCGGTTCGACTGCGCCGCACCCCTGTCATTCTGAGCGGAGGGCTTTGCCCGTAGCCGAACTGCGTAGCAGCACCGAGCAAGGCGAGGTGGAATCTGGGGGGCGGCGAAATCGAACCCGTAGGGCACACGCCTTTGGCGTGTGGAATCTCGGTGGAGAAGCCTTGATGTGACGCACTATGCTGATATTTTGAGTTTTCATGGGGAGCCGCGGCTCCCCTTGCGCTTTTAAGGCGCAGATTTGAGGTACTTATGAAACACCTATACCGTTTTGTGGGCGGGGGGCTTGCCTACCTGCTTGTGGAAATCATCTGGCGCTACGTGATGGGTCACGGTGCGGCATCGCTGTTAATGGCGCCCATGGGCGGCACCGTTGCTGTGGTGATTTTCTTTTTTGACGATAAAAAATGGTTCCCACTCCTGTCCGCACTGGCAGGGGCGGTCACCACCACGCTGCTTGAACTGCTTGTCGGCTCGATTGCCGTCTTTCATTTCGGCGTGCGCCTCTGGCACTACGGGCGCATCAACTGGCAGGGCATTATCGCGCTGGATTGGTTTTTTATCTGGTGGGGGCTCTGCCTTGGCGTGGTGCTGGCACGGCGCCTCATACAGTATTTCTTGAAAAAACGGAGAGAAACAAATGGAAAAGCTCTTTGATAGCCACGCGCACTATTATGACAGCCGTTTTGCACGCGAATTTGGCTCTGCAGATGCGCTCCTGGCATCGCTTTTTGACGAGAGCGTTGCCGCCATTGTGAATATCGGCACCGATGTGGAAAATTCCCATGGCGTGGTTGCCGAGGCGGCGCGTTGGCAAAATATGTACGCCACCGTGGGCATTCACCCGGGGGACGGCGAGCGCATCGCCGATATCGACGGCGCGCTTGCCGAACTCCGCGCCCTGCTCGGCACCGCCGAAACCAGAGCGCGCGATAAGATTGTCGCCCTCGGCGAAATCGGGCTTGATTATCACTATGACGATACCGACAGGGAAAAGCAGGCCTATATTTTTGAGGCGCAGCTGAAAATGGCAGAGGAGCAGGGAATCCCTGTCGTCATTCACGACCGCGAGGCGCACGGTGACACCTTTGCCGCCATTTGCCGTCACCCACGAGTGACAGGCGTGTTTCACAGCTACAGCGGCTCGGCAGAAATGGCGCGTGACCTCGTGCGCCGTGGGTGGTACGTGTCCTTTTCGGGTGTTGTGACCTTCAAAAACGCCCCCAAGGTTTCTGAGGCGGCAGCAGCCGTCCCCCTTGATAGGCTCCTGATTGAAACCGATGCCCCCTACCTCGCTCCTGTGCCCTTCCGCGGTCAATTAAACCATTCGGGCTATGCCCGCTATACCGCCGAAAAATTGGCCGAAATCCACGGCATCACCACTGATGAAATGGTAAAAATCACAAGGGAAAATGCGGAAAGATTGTTTGGCATTACCCTGTAAACGCTGCATCTTTATAGATAAAATTTAACGGAAAACAGCCGCGCCAAGGCTTTGGCGCGGCTGTTTTTGCCATTTCTCATTAAAAAATTGTATGTGTTGCACAAAAAAGAGTGGGGAATTTCTACACCCTATGTTGATAAATTCCTAAAATTCCCTTGCAAATTCCTTCACAATTCGTTATAATGAAAATAATATATGATAAAAGCGTGTCTTTATAAAGCATATTTTTTCATATTACCAAGCCGCGAGAGGCGGCATAAGGAGGAACACCACCATGGCAACTGTATTTGACACCAAATCTATCCGCAATCTGACACTGCTCGGTCACGGCGAGTGCGGCAAGACCAGCCTTGCTGAGGCGATGCTCTATCTGTCGGGCAAGACCGACCGTCTGGGCAAAATCGCTGACGGTAACACCGTTCTTGACTATGATGCCGAGGAGCAGAAGCGCGGTATTTCTATTTCCGCATCGCTTGCACACGTTGCGTGGAAGGATATTAAAATCAACATCGTAGATACCCCCGGCGACCCCGATTTTGTCGGTGAGGCGCTGCAGGCACTCCGCGTTGCGGGCTCTGCTGTTATCGTTGTGGACGGCAAGAGCGGCATCGAGGTTGGCACTGAGCTTGCGTGGGACGCAGCAGAGGCTGCCGGCGTGCCGCGTGTGTTCTTTGTCAACAAGTGTGATGACCCCGATTACAGCCTTGAAAAGTCCTTCTATGAGCTGCACGACAAGTTCGGCACCACGGTTTGCCCTGTATTCGTGCCCTGCCGCATCGGCGCGGAAATGGCAATGATTGACCTGATTTCCAACAAGGCATACACCTATGACAATTCGGGCAAGCGCACCGAAATTCCCATGTCTGCCGAGATGATGGAAACCGTCAACCGCTACAAGGACGCACTCAATGAAGCGGTTGCCTCTACCAGCGATGAGCTGATGGAAAAGTACTTTGCAGGTGAGGAGATTACCCGCGAGGAGGCAGCACTTGCCCTGCACGAGGGTATTATTGCAGGTACCATTACCCCTGTTTACTGTGGCTCCGCCACCAAGATGTGGGGCGTTATCGCGATGATGGACGCCGTGGCAGAATCCTTCCCGCGCTTTACTGCCAAGAAGGTTGAAAAGCTTGCAGGTGGCGATGAAATCGCCATTGACGTTGCAGGCGACCCCGCCATTTTCGTGTTTAAGACCGTTGCCGACCCGTTTGTCGGTCAGATGTCCTATTTTAAGGTCATGAGTGGCTCTGTCAAGCGCGATATGGTTTTGAAGAACGCGCGCACCGGTGCTACCGAAAAGCTGGCACATTTCTATGTGATGAACGGCAAGTCCCAGACCGAGGTTGAGGAGCTTGCCTGCGGTGATATCGGCGTGATTGCCAAGCTTTCCGATACCAAGACGGGTGACACCCTGTCCCTTGGCGGCACCGTGGTTTACAGCAAGGTTGCTTACCCCACCCCCTATATGACCAAGGCAATTCAGCCCGCTACTGCAAAGGACGAGAGCAAGATGTCCCAGAGCATCGCCAAGATGCTGGAGGAGGACCTCACGCTCCGCTATGAGAATAACAAGGAAACCGCGCAGATTTTGATTTCCGGTATGGGCGAAACCCACCTCTCGGTGCTGGTTGCACGCCTGGAAAGCCGCTTTGGCGTGAAGGTTACCCTTGAGGAGCCCAAGATTGCTTACCGTGAGCGCATCACCAAGCGCGTTGACGTAGAGGGCAAGCACAAGAAGCAGACCGGCGGCTCCGGTCAGTACGGCCACGTCAAGATTCGCTTTGCACCTGCGGAGGAGCAGGGCTTGACCTTCACCGTATCGGTTGTCGGCGGTGCCGTTCCCAAGAACTTTAACCCCGCCGTGGAAAAGGGCCTTGCCGATGCGATGGCAAAGGGCGCTTACGGCTATCCGCTGGTACAGCTTGCCGCTGATTTGTACGACGGCTCCTATCACGCCGTTGACTCGGACGAAATTTCCTTCCGCCTGGCTGCACAGATTGCCTACAAGGAGTGCCTGCGCCTGGGCGCACCCGTGTTGCTTGAGCCGATTGGTAATCTTGATATTACCGTTCCCGAGGCACTGGTCGGTACCGTTATGGGCGACCTCAACAAGCGCCGCGGCAGCGTGATGGGTATGGACCACGCCGAGGGCAAGAAGGGCTACACCGTGGTGCACGCGATTGTGCCCAAGGCAGAGATTATGGATTACCCGATTGCACTCCGTGCCATGACAAAGGGCTTTGGCAGCTTCGACTTTGCTGTGAGCGATTATGAGGTCGTTCCCGCAAACCTGACTGCGAAGATTGTGGCGAAATAACAAAAAGGCACTTGACATACAAAATATTTTCGTGTATAATAGGGATATGAATATATCCTTTAAGGAGGACTTGATATGAAACTCGCTTATCTTGAGCCTAAGGCAGATGTTCGCCTTCTCCTCGCACAAGATATTATTGCTGCGTCTTCGGATCTTCCCGAGCCTGATAAGCCGCTTCCCGATGATGCGGTCGTAGACCCCTTTAATTGATGCACGATTTTCCCCCCTGCCTTTGGGCAGGGGGGTTTTGCTTTTTGCGGAATCCTCACAGTCGCCTTTGCCTGTACCCTCAGAAAAAAGGCACAGCCGCCCGCCCCTGATTAGGCGGAGATTTCATTGTAGGGGGCGGCGCCTCGACGCCCCGTTCGGGCGTAAATCATATTTGTACGTTATTCTGTGATTGGTCGCGGAAAACGGACGACCAATGGTCGCCCCTACAGGTTGGTCGGGGATTGCGGGGCATTCCCTGTCCGAGATTCCGACCGCGTTGCGGCCGCGCCTACGGCGTTCGACTGCGCCGCCCCATTATCTGTTGGCGTTACCGCATCGCCCTGCACAAAACATGTTTGCGCTCTGCGACGCCGCGCAATGTTTGCCCAAGGCAAACTTGCAGTGCTCGGTGTAGCCGAGGACAAGCCACGTCCTTATCCCTCGCTGTATCCGCCACCGGCGGCGCTCGGGAACGTCCCATTCTGAGTGGAGTCTGCGCGCAAAGCGCGCTGCGTAATCGAACCGCGCAGCGGCGCCGAATAAAATGAGGCGGAATCTATGGGGCGGCTACGCTCAGAATGACA
>JAFQMP010000001.1 GCA_017396225.1 Clostridia bacterium
CACCAAACTTCTTGCCGGTGATTTCTTCCATCTTAGCGATGTACTCGTTGATCTCTGCCTGGATAGCATCGTTGATCTGGCGGCCGTCCTCATAGTACTGAGTGCAGGCCTCGGTGGTGATGGTGAAGCCCTGGGGAACAGGGAGACCGATGTTGGTCATTTCGGCGAGGTTCGCGCCTTTGCCGCCGAGCAGCTCACGCATACCGGCGTTGCCTTCGGTGAAAAGGTAGCAATACTTCTTTGCCATTTTAATTACCTCCAAAATTATAATATATTTTTTGTTAACTATGAATATATTATTGTACGGCGTGTCCGCACAACGGCAATTATTATAACATAATAATTAAATTTACACAACACCTTTTTGAAAAAAAGATAAAAAAACAGTAAACTTTTTTTGAAAAATGATAAATTTTTGTCAATATCACTCTTTTTGACAGATTTTTTTGCCTGTCGGGGTTTGACAGCGCGCAATCTTTGGTGTATAATAAATGCAGTATGAAACCACGTCGGCGCGGGGAACTCCGCGGCGGCGTTTGTGTGCTTTGAAAGGAAACGGCAATGGCAAATATTTTTGAGCTTTTTCGCAAAATAGAAACGGGCAGCGGTAGGGCTGTGGGCGGTGCGCCTGCGTGGCTGATTGTCGGTCTTGGCAATCCCGGCACCGAATACACTGTGACAAGACACAACGCGGGCTTTTTGTTTATTGACCATATGGCAGCGGCGCTCGGCGTCAGCGTGACACGTGCACGCTTTAAGGCATTGGTGGGTGAAGCAACCGTGGACGGCACGCGCGTGCTGCTGATGAAGCCGCAGACGTATATGAATCTCTCGGGCGAGGCGGTGCGCGAGGCGGCAGCCTTTTACCATATCGAGCCGGACCATGTGATTGTTGTATGTGACGATGTGACCCTTGATGTCGGCAGGCTGCGCGTACGCGGCAAGGGCAGCGACGGCGGCCACAACGGCATCAAGAGCCTCGTGAAGGAGCTTGGCACCGACGGGTTTGCCAGAGTGCGTGTCGGCGTGGGCAAAAAGCCTCACCCCGATTTTGATTTGGCAGATTGGGTGCTGTCGGCGTTCACGAGGGCAGAGCAGGAAACGCTTGATAAGCTCTTCCCGACTGCGCGCCGCGGTGTGGAGCTGCTGCTCGCAGGTGACCTTGCCGCCGCGATGCAGACCTGCAACGGTGTGATTGTATGTTAACGCTTGACGCACTCCGCACCGAGCGCGAATACAGCGCGCTGTGCGGCGACTTGAAAACTGCACTTGCCGCATCGAGGAGCCTGCCCTTTGCCGTATCGGGGCTTTGTGAGGGTGCGGCAGATGCCGCGCTTGCTGCCCTGATTGCCGACCTTTGTCCACAGCGGCAGGGCGCAGTGCTTGTGCTGCTGCCTGAGGAAAAGGAGTGCACGCGTGAGCTGGCGCTCTTGCAGGCGACGGGTCTGCGCGCTGCGTTTTTCTCGGCACGTGACCTGACTTTTTATAACATTACCGCCTCCCATGAATATGAGCACGAGCGTATTTCGGTGCTCTGGCGACTCTTGGGGGGCGATTTGGACGTGGTGCTGACTACGCCCGATGCTGCGCTTGGCTATACCGTTTCTCGCGAGAGATTACGCGCGGCGACCATTTCCTTGGGATTGGATTCTCCTGTTGATGTTTCCGACCTTGCCGCGCGCCTGAGTACTGCGGGTTATATCCGTACCGAGCAGGTCGAGGCACCCGGGCAGTTTGCCGTGCGCGGTGGCATTGTTGATATTTTTGCCCCCAATCTTCGCGCGATGGCGGCGGACGGCACCCTGACCGTGCACGCAGCCCCCCTGCGTATAGAGCTTTTTGGTGATGAAATTGACCGTATGGGTCTTTTCGACGTGGAAAGTCAGCGCGTGCATACCATGCTGACCGATTGTGAGCTTCCGCCCGCCCGCGAGGTGCTTTTGACCGAGGAGGGGCGCGCGGCAATTCTTGCTGCGGTGCAGGCACAGCTTAAAAGGAGCAAGGACGAGCGCGCCACCGAGGAACTGCGTGCCGAGCTTGCCGCGCTGCAAGCGGGTGGAGAGGTGCGCTTTGCCGACAAGTATCTGACCCTGGTTGACCCTGCGCGTGAATGTCTGCTTTCCTATTTTAATCCCCGTACGTTATCGGTTTTACGCGGCACCAATGCGGTGCGTGACCGCCTGAAGCGCAGTGAGGCACACTGGCAGGAAACCGTGAAGCAGCTGTTGGAGGCGGGGACTGTTTCGGCAAGGCTTGCCGAATACGGCGCGGAAGGCGCTACGCTGGAGCGCTTTCTTGACGGCGCCGTGACCGTGCACATGGATTCGATTACCGAGGGGCTTGTTGGCAAGCGTCTGGGTGGTCTGTATCATTTCAAAACCAAGAATACCGTGGCATACGGGGATAATTTCTCCCTGCTTTTGGAGGATTTGCGCGATTATGCCAAAACCAACCGAGGTGTGCTGCTGCTTGCTGGGAGCAGGACCGCTGCCGATGAGGCACTTGCAAGCATTACCGGCGCAGGGGCCTTTGCCGCACTTGTGGGTGAGGCAAGCACGCTGCCGTGTCCCGGCGAGGTGCTCATCACCTGGCAGGAGCATTTTGCGGGCTTTGAGCTTTCCGAGGCGGGGATTGTCCTGCTTTCGCTCTCGAGCGACACGCGCAGCGGCAGCTTTTCTGCCGCAGGACGCCTGAAGCGCGCCAAGCGCCGCCGTGATGCACGCGGTGCAATCCTCTCCTACGCAGACCTGACCCCGGGCGACCTTGTCGTACACGAGGCACACGGTATCGGTCGTTTTGTGGGGCTTGAAACGCTTACCATTGATGGGGTAACGCGCGATTACGTCAGTATTCAGTATGCGGGCAGCGATAAGCTCTTTCTGCCCTGTGACCGTCTTGATGCCGTTTCCAAATACATCGGCGCACGCGCCGATGACGGCACCGTCAAGCTTTCCCGCTTTGCAGGCGGTGACTGGAAGCGCGCCAAAACCCGCGCCAAGGCTGCGGTCAAGGATATGGCAAAGGATTTGATTAAGCTGTATGCTGAGCGCGAGCGCCGCACAGGCTTTGCCTTTCCGCCCGATGATGCCTATCAACGCGATTTTGAGCTGGCGTTCCCCTATGAGGAAACCGACGGACAGATGGCGGCTGCCGATGAAATCAAGGCAGATATGGAGCGTGCAGCGCCCATGGACCGTTTGCTTTGCGGTGACGTTGGCTTTGGTAAGACCGAGGTCGCGCTCCGTGCTGCCTATAAGGCGGTGCTGGCGGGTAAGCAGGTTGCCATTCTGGTACCCACCACAATTCTTGCGTTGCAGCATTACCAGACAATCAGCGCACGTATGCGCGCCTTTGCTGTCAGCGTGGAGATGCTTTCCCGCTTCCGTACGCCAAAGCAGCAGGGTGAAATTCTGCGCCGCGTGGCACGTGGTGACCTCGATATTATCGTGGGCACGCACCGCCTGATTTCGAAGGACGTGCAGTTTAAGGATTTGGGCCTGCTCATCATAGATGAGGAGCAGCGCTTTGGCGTGGCGCAGAAGGAAAAACTAAAGCAGCTTGCGGGAAACGTCGATGTTCTGACCCTGACGGCAACGCCGATTCCGCGCACACTCAATATGGCGATGAGCGGTATTCGTGATATTTCGGTGCTTGATGAGGCGCCGAGTGACCGCTTGCCCGTGCAGTCCTATGTATTGGAGCACGATGAGCTGATTGTTGAGGAGGCAATCAGGCGCGAGCTGCGCCGCGGCGGCCAGGTGTTTTATTTGCATAACACCGTGGAGCATATCCGCGAGGTGGCGGCAAGGCTTTCCGCTGCTATCCCTACGGCACGCATTACCGTTGCACACGGACAAATGGATAAGGATACCCTTGAGGGCATCTGGAGCGATATGATTGCAGGCAAGATTGACATTCTTGTCAGCACCACGATTATTGAAACAGGTATCGACGTGCCGAATGCCAATACGCTGATTGTCGATAACGCGCACCGTATGGGGCTTTCTCAGCTGCATCAGCTGCGCGGACGTGTGGGGCGCTCCCCCCGCCGTGCCTATGCCTATTTCACCTATCCCAAGGGGCGCGCGCTTGATGATATCCAGCGCAAGCGTCTGGAGGCAATCCGTGAATATGCCGAGTTCGGCGCAGGTTTCCGCATCGCGCTCCGTGACCTGGAGCTGCGCGGCGCAGGTAATCTTTTGGGCGCAGAGCAGCACGGACATCTTGATGCCGTCGGTTACGACCTTTATGTCAAGCTTCTGAACGAGGCGGTGCTTGAGGAGCGGGGCGAGCAGGCACCCGCACGCGCCGAATGTGTGGTGACGCTTTCCTTTGATGCCTGCCTGCCGACAACCTATGTTCGCTCTGCCACGCAGCGCATGGCGCTTTACAAGCGCATTTCGCTGATTGAAAGCACGGCAGACCTTGATGATATGACCGATGAGCTGTTGGACCGCTACGGAAATCTCCCCCGTCCCGCCACCAATTTGCTGCAAATTGCCCTGATTCGCTCGCTGGCGGCACGCTGCGGCATCACGCAAATCAGACAGGACGGCAGCGATATTGCCATTTGCGGCGAGGCGCTTGATGTTGAGGCGTGGCTGGATATCTCCAATCAGTTTGCAGGCAAGCTCCGCATGATGATGTCTGTCACGCCATATATCCGCTTCCGCCCCGCAAAGGGGGCGGCGGCGCTTAGCGAGCTGTTGACACTCTTTCTTGCGCTTTTTCAGCTGAGCACGCAGAAAAAGGTGGACAAATCCTGATTTTTCGTGTATAATAGACGCGTGTTATAATCTTCTTGTATAATCGAATCAGATAAAGGAATCAATGTGATGAAGAAAATGTTATCCGCGGTATTGGCGCTCCTGTTGGCGCTTGTACTGCTTCTCGGTGGTTGTGCCAAGCACGGAAAAACGCTGATTAAGGCGGGAAAAGAAAAGATTTCCGTGAATGTCTTTATGCTTTACCTCTCCCGTATGAAGGGGGCGCTTGCCGAAAGCGGCGCCGATGTCACCGATGAAAATTATTGGGGGCAGTACCTTTCCTACGACCACGCTACCGTGGCAGATTATTACACTGCTCAGGTGCTGGAGGGCCTAAAGCATATTGCCGCCGCCATGATTATCTATGAGGAATCCGGCCTCAAGCTCCCCAAGAGCACCGAGGAGGAAATTGACAAGTGGATTGACGAGTTGATTGAGGAGGACGGTAATGGCTCCAAGTCGGCGCTCAATGAGATTTTGTCGGCATACGGTGCGAATATTACCGTATTGCGCGATGCCGCGATTCTCGAGGCAAAGCTCACGCAGTTAAAGGAGAGCCTTTATGGCAAGGGCGGCAATAAGATTTCCGATGCCGTGCTTGAGCAATATTACAAGGATACTTATTTCCGCGGCTTCCAGATGCAGCTTGCCAATTACTATTACAAGCACGAAAGGGACGATAACAAAATCGCCAAGCGCTACACCGATGATACCCACACCAAAATTGCCTACTTGCCGCAAAGCGTGATTGACGCGCTGCCTGAGGAGGAGCGTGCAAAATATGCGTGGGTTGCCAAGGAAGGCAAATATGCGAATTATGAGGCGGCATACGGTGACAAGATTCTTGTTTACCGTGACGGTGAGACTGAGGTTGTTGCCTATGATAAGGAAAACGGCGTCATCTGGTATGAGGAACAAAACGGTGAGCGCGTGAAGGAGCTTTATACCGAGGCGGAAATGGAGGAGCGCCGCCGGAAGGCAGAGCAGATTGCTGCGGAATGTAAGGGCGACCTTGAAAAGTTTATGGTTTACGTAACCGAGCTTTCCGATAACAGTGATTTTCATAAAAACAGTGCCCCCACGGGTATGTATTTCTCGGTGGGCACTTATCATACCGATGCCATTTTCTCAGGCTTTTCCAATGCGTTGGTGACCATGGAGATAGGGGATACCTGTACCATGACAATCAACGGCTCGCACTATGTGCTGATGCGTGCAGAGCTGGACACGGGTGCCTGGAAAAACGAGAAGAACGCGCGCTGGTTCAGCACTCTGCGCGGTTTGGCACTGGAATATATGCTTCAGCAAAAGACGACCACGTATCTTGACCGTGTCACAGTCAATGAGGATTTGCTGGAGGGCGTGGATATCACGCAGGTCGCGTCCAATATTATCTATTGACAAATAGCGCGTGATGCGCTATACTGATAAAAACCGCATAGAGAAATCGGGGGTGCTGCCAAGTGGGGCGGCTGAGATGAGCGAGGCTCAAACCCTTCAACCTGATACGGATAATGCCGGCGTAGGGAGATTGGTGCAGGGAGATGTGTCTTTCCCCTGTAAAAATGACCGCACGGAGATTTCCGTGCGGTCATTTTATTTGCAGGAGGATTTTATGAACACACGTACCACAAAGACAAGAAGGCTTGTTGAAAGCGCCATACTCCTGGCAATTGCCACCGTATTATCCGAGCTCGCGCTTGTCAAGCTGCCCTATGGCGGCTCGGTGACGCTGGCCTCAATGCTGCCCGTCTTGCTGATTGCCTACCGTCACGGCACGCCGTGGGGGCTTGCCTGTGGGCTTTGCTACGGCGTTTTACAGCAGCTGCTGGGGCTTTCCACGCTGTCCTATTTCACTACGTGGCAGTCGATTGTTGCCATTGTTTTGCTTGATTATCTCATAGCGTTTGCCGTTATTGGTCTTGGCGGTATCTTTCGTCATAGAGTGGTGAGGCAGCCAGCCGCCCTTTCGCTCGGTGCGCTGCTTGTCTGTATTTTGCGTTATATCTGCCACGTGATTTCGGGTGCTACCGTATGGGCCGGGCTTTCCATTCCCACGGAGGCGGCGCTCCTTTATTCCTTGGCATATAATGCCACCTATATGCTGCCTGAAACCATTGTGACCGTGCTTCTTGCAGTCTACCTCGGCAGCGTGCTTGACTTCACGGGCAGCACGCTTCGCAGACGTGTCCCGCAGGGAAGAACGGCTCCCCAAAATCAGGGATTTCTGACAGCATTGGCGGGCTTTTCGGTGCTTGGCGCCACTGTATTTGATGTGGCGATGATTGCAGCACGCCTGCAAAACGGCGAAACGGGTGAGTTTGATTGGGCAGGGCTTGCCGGGGCACCATTTACGTCACTGTGGTTGCCCGTTATCATTGTCAGCGGCGCAGCACTTGTGCTTGCGGCGATGCTTTTCCTGGTCGGGCGACGCATACAGAAAAAATCGGTATAATTGAAAGCACGGCGGTCCGTATCCCGCCGTGCTTTTCTTGACACTCACGTGCGCGTATGGTATACTAAGCATACAAACATCTCTTGAAGGAGAAGGATATGGCAGAAGATTACGGCGCCCTGATTTCGGCGCAGAGAGCATATTTTCAGGAGGGGGCAACACTGCCCCTTTCCGCAAGACGCGCAGCGCTGAAAACCCTTTATGAGGCAATTGTCACCCACGAGGCAGAGATTGCCGCAGCTCTTGCCCAAGACCTTGGCAAGGGCACCGATGAAAGCTATATGTGTGAGATTGGTATGGTGCGTGCGGAGCTCACGCATATGCTGAAGCACATGGGCAAATATGCACGTGCCAAGCGTGTCCGCACGCCGCTGGCACAATTTCCGTCAAAAAGCTATACACTGCCTGTGCCGCGTGGCACGGTGCTCATTATGAGCCCTTGGAATTATCCCTTTTTGCTTACCGTTGGGCCATTAATTGATGCAATTGCTGCGGGCAACACAGCAATTGTCAAGCCGAGTGCCTATTCTCCCGCTACCTCTGCGGTCATCAAGTCCCTCGTGGAGAAATGCTTCCCCCGCGAGCTGGTCGCCGTGGTGACAGGCGGCCGCGCGGAAAACGCAGGACTGCTCGGTGAAAAGTTTGATTTGGTCTTTTTTACAGGCAGCGGGAATGTGGGGCGCGAGGTTCTGCGCCGATGCGCAGAGCATCTGACACCTGCCGTGCTGGAGCTTGGTGGAAAAAGCCCCTGTATCGTTGAAAAAACTGCCAATGTCGCGCTTGCCGCGCGCCGTATCGTGTTTGGTAAATATCTGAACTGCGGACAGACCTGTGTCGCGCCCGATTATATCCTTTGCGATGTCGGGGTTGCAGAGGAGCTGCTTGCGGCGCTCAAAAAGGAAATTGCGGCGCAGTTTGGTGACACACCGCTGGCACTGCCCGATTACGGTAAAATCATCAATGAAAAGCATTTTGACCGCCTGCTTGGTCTGATTGACCGGGAAAAGCTGGCGCACGGCGGCGAAACAAACCGCGAAACTTTGCAGATTGCGCCCACGGTGTTAAAAAATGTGACATGGGAAGATGCCGTTATGGGAGAGGAAATTTTCGGCCCCGTCCTGCCCCTTCTCACCTATGATACGCTTGATGAGGCGCTTGCAAAGATTACAGAACGCGACAAGCCACTGGCGCTTTATCTCTTTACAAAGGATAAGAAAATCATCAAAAGGGTCACGGCAGAGGTGCCCTTTGGCGGCGGCTGTATCAATGACGTCATTATTCATCTTGCCACCACCGAAATGGGCTTTGGCGGCGTGGGTGAAAGCGGTATGGGTGCCTATCACGGCAGGGTTGGATTTGAAACCTTTTCGCATCGCAAAAGCATCGTGAAAAAAAGCACGCATATTGATTTGCCGATGCGTTACCGCCCATACGGTAAAGGAAAATCGCGATTGATTCGCCGTTTCTTAAAATAATTATCCGATGTGACAGCGAGGTAAAGCTATGTTGAAATATTCAAGGGCATCTGTGGGTGTTATCAAGCAGGAGTTGGCATCAATATCTTTTTTTGTCACGCTGCTAAGCACTCTTTTGATGATGACGTATCTGGTATATGCAATTGTTGTCGGTTACGGCATTTTGGCAGCCAATATTGCGCTTTGTATGATTACTGCTATCAATTTCTGCACCTATATTCTGATGCATCGTGCTGAAAAAAGGGGCGTAAAAAACACAAGAAATTGGATTAAGCACGCGTGCCGTATCGCAAAGCTTTGTATCAATGCCGTGTCAATTGCCACGATTGCGTATGCGGTGGTTACCACGCCCGACGAGGTCAGTGCAGGCACGCTTGTGCTCCTGCCCATGATGATTATTTTCTGGGTGCTGCAAGCGATTCTTGAAATGGTGACACTTTACGTAAAGAGCAGAATTGACTTGCTTTTGGCGGGTTTACAATTGGATTTTGACCATGTGATTACGCCGATTGCCAAGGTGAAAAATATGATGAGCGCCGTCATGGGAGAGGCATCGGAGGAGCCCGCACCTGTGAGTGCGCATCATGAGCGCCTGCTCAAGCGCCGTGCAGAGCAAGCAGAGGTCGCACGCAAGGAAAAATGGAAGCGCCGCGCAGGGCACGTGCTGGGGCGGGTTTTGCCGCACCGCAAAAAGGAAGCCGCCAAGGCCGATGCGCGCGAGTGTGTTAAAAAGTAATAAAAGCCTTAAAAAGATGTGCGATTTTCGCACATCTTTTTTCATTGACAAGCGGCGGCTTTTGTGCTATCATAAAGGGAGTAAAAGAAAGGCGGATACTATGAAAATAGGATTTGTATCACTCGGCTGCTCCAAAAACCAGTTGGATACCGAGGTTATGCTGCATGAGCTGCTTTCGGCGGGCTATGAAATCACGCCCGATGAAACCGAGGCGGACATTGTGATTATCAACACCTGCGCTTTCATTGAGAGCGCAAAAAAAGAGGCAATCGACAATATTCTCGATATTGCGTGGCTCAAAAAGCACCGCAGCCTGAAGGGCATTATCGTGACGGGTTGCCTGTCTGAGCGTTACCGTGAGGAGATTCTCGCGGAGTTGCCCGAGGTTGATGCACTGCTGGGTGTAGGCAGTATCCACAATATTGTCGAGGCGGTAGAGGGCGTGATGGCGCGCCGCAAAAACAAGCGCCTGCCCAAATACACCTCGTTTGAGGATAAAAACACGGTCAGACTGGGCGGCGACCGCGTGCTCACCACCCCTGAGTTCTATTCCTATCTCAAGATTTCCGAGGGGTGCGACAATTGCTGCACCTACTGTGCGATTCCCGCAATTCGCGGTCGCTTCCGTTCCCGTCCGATGGAGGATTTGGTGGCTGAGGCAAAGCAGCTGGAGGCGCTTGGTGTGCGTGAACTCAACATTATCGCACAGGACGTGACGCGCTATGGTCTTGATTTGTACGGCAAATACGCACTTGCGGAGCTGCTCAGAAAAATCACGGCGGAAACTGAAATTCCGTGGATTCGCTTGCTTTACTGCTATCCCGACAAGATGACCGATGAGTTGATTGCCGAAATCCGCGACAATCCGCGCATTGTCAAGTACGTGGATATGCCTCTGCAGCACGTGTCCTCCGCTGTGCTGCGCCGTATGAACCGCCACGGCGACGGCGATACGGTACGTGCCGTTGTTGCCAAACTCCGCAGGGAAATTCCCGAACTTACCCTGCGTACCACCTTTATTGTCGGCTTCCCCGGTGAAACCGAGGCTGATTTTGAGGAGCTTTCCGCTTTTGTAGATGAAGCAAAATTTGACCGCATGGGTGTCTTTACTTACTCGGCAGAGGAGGGGACTCCCGCCGCTGCCATGGACGGACAGATTGACGAGCAGGTCAAGCAGGACCGTATGGATATTCTGATGCGCCAGCAAATGGCTATCAGTGCCGCCGCCAATGAAAAGAAGGTCGGCAGCACCGTCCGTGTATTGGTCGAGGATTATGACCCCGTCAGTGAGGCGCATTTCGGTCGCTCTGCGGCAGATGCCCCCGATATTGACGGCAAGGTGTATTTCAAAGCTGCGTGCCGCATCGCGCCCGGCAGTATGCTTGATGTCAAGGTGCGTGAGGTGCTTGATTATGACCTTTACGGTCACGCTGTGATGTCCAGCTATAACAAAGGAGAATGAAAAATGAGTAAAATGAATCTTCCCAACAAACTGACAATGCTCCGCCTGGCACTTGTGCCTGTTGTGATGGTGCTTTTGATGCTGCCAATGATTCCGTGGCAGATTGCATACGGTGTTGGTGTTGTGCTTTTTGCGCTTACCTCGCTTACCGATATGCTTGACGGCAAGATTGCGCGCAAGTATAATCTCATCACCAATTTCGGCAAATTTATGGATCCCGTGGCCGACAAATTCATGGTTATCGGTACGCTAATGGCGCTTTTGTTCCGTATGGTAAATCCTGCGGTTTACGGTCTGGCATACGGCAACCTTTTCAAGGTGCTCTTCTTTATTTCCGTGGTCGTGATTGTCTTCCGTGAGCTTGCCATTACCTCGCTTCGTCTGGTGCTTGTTAACAGCACGGGCACAGTGGTTGCCGCCAAGATGCTTGGCAAAATCAAGACTGTTTCGCAGATTGCCTGCATTTGTATGCTGATGATTGAGCCTTTGCTTGATGAGCTGATTACCCTGCTTGCAGGCGATTGGTTTGCCGCGGGTGTCTACCCCATTTCGCTTGCTCTGATTGCCGTGATGACGGTGTTTACGCTTTTATCCGGCTTTGATTACATCAAGGGAGCATGGGGCTCGATTTCCACCGATTGGTAAAATAAAAAGCCTTTGAGATTCGCGTTTTACACGCATATCTCAAAGGCTTTTATTGTTTAATGAGGTTGCTTGTGCGAAAGCACTGAAAGCGACAGCAAAACCTGTGATGGCAGGTAGAAAACCCACGCCATATTGATGGGCGGCGCGGTAAGAAATCTGATAAATAAGCCATTGCCGAGAGGGAGATAGCTCCCAAGCATACCAAAGCCTACAAATATGTCACACAGCACAAATAACCAAAGGCCTGTGGCAAAAAGAGGATAGCGCTTGTACTCCGCCGTGGCAAATATCGCGTTTATCAACAGGTTAGCGAAGTAAAACAACGATATGACTGCCAAAGCATCGGTGTTTTTACCCAGCACAGCCGCCGTGATTGTTACTGCAAGAAGTGCGGTGAATGCGCGTGTTATCAACTGTATACGGCGTGTTTTTTTGCTTTCTGCAAGCGTCAGACGGGCGGCATAGGCAAGCTGTGTCACCGAAAACAGACACATAGCCACCGTTTGATGCCTGCCGAGCAGGACAAGAAAGAAATCCGCACCCAGGGTGAAAAGAAACGCAATTTGCGTGAGCGTCCAGTCCGGTGTCGGCTGATACAGCGTAAGGCAAAAAAGTGCGGCAACGACAATTGATACATACGAATATATATAGGCGGGGGAGGCTGTATGAATCAGTATGCCCAGGATAAGCTCGATGATGAGATAGGAGTACAATGCGAAACGGTGTGTGGTGTGATTCATGCCTTTTTTCTTCGCAGACAGAGACGGTAGATGCCAAGCACCGCAAAATAGACGGCAAGCGCTGCAGTGCAGAAGCCAAGAATATAAACGAGAAGAAATACGGGATAGGGTACGGCGCCGTAAACACTGCCGACAATCGGCAACGTGCAGTCAAAGTAGGGGCTGATAAAAAACATATTAAAGGTCGGTATATCGCCGCCCCGTGCTGCAAAGGCATGGTAAACGCCAAGGTTCAGGCCAAGGGCGATGCCAACCGCAACGACAAAAAGGGGAACAGCCCTCAGGAAATGGCGAAGGCTAAGCTTCTTGCGGCTGTGCACGGCAAGAAAAATGCCGATGATTACCTGCAAGCCATGGTGGAGCATCGTTTGTATATCTACACCAAGTGTTCTGATAAAAACGTCACCGGGATATATCATCACCGCAAGCCCGCCGAAGAGCGAGAAGGTTGCAAGGTAAACGAGGGCGGATTTTTGTATCCGTCCCCGGCAGAAAACGGCCAGGGGCAGGACATAGAGGGGCGTGGAGCAGAACTGATAGGGGAAGGAGTACCATGAATAGCTCCATTCGGCAATGCCGTTTGTCACGTCCATAGAAAAGACGATTTGCTTGTAAATTTCCGCTATCAGCATACAAGCCCAGGCGATGCACAGTATGCGGCGTACTGTTTTATCATTGGCATCGCGGAAGCGAATACAAAGCCAGATTGTAAGTAGTATGACGATTGTCAAGCAGCAAAGGTGATAAAGACCAAAGGAAACAGGTGTTTCGATTTCCTTTTGCAGTGCGTAAATGATACGCTCAAATATATTCATAAGGGACTCTCCTTGCTTCTTGTAAATATATCTGCGGAGCTGCTTTTATCTGAGCTGTACGAATCCGAGCTTTCTTTGCACCTTGGACAGTGTCTTGCGCGCGTAGTAGGCGGCTTCCTCTGCACCGCGCTTCATCTGTGCTTCCAGGTCTGCTTTGTCGGCAAGCAGCTCGCGGTAGCGTGCCTGTACGGGGGCAAGTGCATCAGCACAAACCTCGCCCACAGCAAGCTTGAAGTCGCCGTAGCCGTGACCTGCAAATTCGCGCTCAATTTCTTCCATGGTTTTGCCTGTAAAGCAAGCGTAAATGGTCATCAGGTTGTTGATGCCGTCCTTGCCGTCGGCAAAGCGCACCACGGTCTCGGAGTCGGTCACTGCGCGGCGGAATTTGCGGATAATGGTGTCGCGGTCGTCAAGAATATAGACGATAGCGTTGGGGTTCTCGTCCGACTTGCTCATCTTCTTGGTGGGGTCTGCAAGGGACATAATCTTTTTGCCGCTTTGCGGAATAATGGGCTCGGGAACGGTAAAGGTATCGGGAAAAATCTGATTAAAGCGCTCCGCGATGTTGCGGCAGAGCTCTACGTGCTGCTTCTGGTCGATGCCCACGGGAACCACGTCGGTCTGATAGAGTAGAATATCCGCCGCCATCAGGGCAGGGTAGGTGAAAAGACCTGCATTGACGTTGTCGGCGTGTCTGGCACTTTTATCCTTGAATTGCGTCATGCGGGAAAGCTCGCCAAACATGGTGTAGCAGTTGAGAATCCATGCAAGCTCTGCGTGCGCAGGCACATGCGATTGCACGTACAGGGTGTTTTTTTCGGGGTCAAGACCGCACGCCATGTAAAGTGCCAGCGTTTCATAGGTGCGGCGGCGCAGGTCTGCGGGATTCTGGCGCACGGTAATGGCGTGCTCGTCCACCACGCAGTAAAAGCACTTGTAGGCCTCGCTGAAGGTCGCAAAATTACGGATAGCACCAAGATAGTTGCCAATCGTCAGATTTCCGCTGGGCTGAACACCAGAGAAACAAATTTTCTGTTCACCAATCATTATTTGTTGTCCTCACTTCAAGAATTCGCGTGCAGCCTCGCCCAGGCGTCTGCACCCCTCGATAATCTGTTCATCGGTGGGGGTCGAGTAATTCAGACGGAAGGAATTGGAGGGTGCGGTCGTATCACAGTTAAAGGTCGTGCCGGGTACAACGGCAACCTTTTTTTCAATGGCGCGCTTGACAAACGCGTTCATATCGGCGCCTTCGGGCAGGGTGCACCAGATGAAAAGTCCGCCCTCGGGGCGTGTAAAGGTGACCGCTGCGGGGAGATTTTTTTCAAGCTCGCCGAGCATCAAATCGCATTTGCGGCGGTAAAGGGCGCGGATTTTCCTGATGTGCGCATCAAGGTCGCACTCGGTCACAAAGCGGTGGCAGAGCATCTGGAAAAAGAGGTTGGTATGTACGTCCTCGCTCTGCTTGGCAACCACCATTTTGGCAACCAGCGCCTCAGGGCCGATGACAAAGCCCACACGCATACCCGCGGAGAGAATTTTGGAAAAGGAGGAGCAGTAAAGCACCAGTCCGTCCGTGTCAAGCGACTTCAGTGTGGGGATTTCCTCGCCCGCAAAGCGCAGCTCGCCGTAGGGGTTGTCCTCCAAAATGGGCAGGGAATAGCGCGCTGCAATCTCCAGAATTTTGCGGCGCTTTGCTTCACTTGTGGTGATGCCCGTGGGGTTCTGGAAGGTGGGAATGAGGTAAATCAGCTTTGCGCGGGGGTTTTCCTTGATAGCTTGCTCCAGCGCATCGGGGTCAATACCGTCTGCGGTCATATCCACGCCGACGGTGCGCGCACCGCAGGAGCGAAATGCGTTCAGCGCACCGATAAAGCTGGGGTTTTCGCAGAGCACCACGTCCCCCTCGTTGCAAAGCGCCTTGCAGGCAAGCTCAATGCCCTGCTGACCGCCCGATACTATAAGGGTGCTGTCACCCTCACTGCCAATGCCGAATACCTCACGCTGACGCTTGGCAATTGCCTCACGCAGGGGCGGATAGCCCTCGGTCATACCGTATTGGAGCGCTGTTGCGGCGTTTTTTTCAAAAATGTCGGCGGAAAGCGCTGCAAGCGCCGCGACAGGGAAGGATTCTGCCGCAGGATTGCCTGCCGCAAAGGAAATAATGGTGGGGTCAGCCAGGCTCTTGAAAATCTCGCGGATTGCAGAGGGCTTCAGGGCAGCCAGCTTGTCGGAAAAAACAAATTCCATGTCATACCTCGGTGGGTGTTAAAGTATAGATAATATATTTTAGCATAAAAACCGATACAATGCAACCCCCTTCTCTAAAAATGTTTGGCACGCGGTTGTTGCATCATTACACTGTACAAATTTTGATTTTTGTGGTACAATAATATCGGTATAAGAAAAGGGGGGATTTCTTTTGCAAGCTCTCAAAGAATTTGGACGCCGTCACTGGCGTATTCTGCTGATTTTCGGTCTGATTGGTCAGATTGCGTGGTCGGTGGAAAATATGTATTTCAATCTTTTTGTTTTCGAAACAATTGCACCTGACCTTGATACCGTCACCCTCATGGTGCAGCTGTCGGGCGTGGCGGCAACGCTGACGACCCTTCTTGCGGGTACGCTCTCGGATAAAACAGGCAACCGCCGCAGCTTTATCTCCTGGGGTTATATGATATGGGGCGTAACGGTAGCGATTTTCGGCATGATTAATACTGACCTTATCGGTAGACTGTTCGGCAAATCGGGCGGCGCCTCGCTGGCGCTTACCCTTGCGCTTGTTGTAGTTGCTGACTGCGTGATGACGGTCTTTGGCTCAACGGCAAACGATGCCGCCTTTAACGCATGGGTCACGGATAATACCGCGCCTGCGTACCGCGGTAAGGTGGAGGGCGTGCTTGCTATTCTGCCCCTGCTCGCGATGCTCGTTGTGGCGGGTGGCTTCGGTATTCTCGTTGAGCTTATCGGCTACCGCACGCTTTTTCTTGTCCTTGGCCTCTTGATTAGCGCCGTGGGCGTGTTGGGTCTTTTCCTGATATGGGATAGTGAAAATCTTGTGTCTAAGGGCTCGCTTGCCGATATTATTTACGGCTTTAAGCCGCGTGTGATTCTTGCCAACCCCGCATTTTATCTCACCCTTGCCGTGGTGGGCGTGTACGGCATTGCCTGCCAGGTCTTTATGCCCTATCTTATCATTTATATGAAAACCTATCTCGGCTTTACCACGCTTGAATACAGCCTGGTGTTCGGCATCGCTATTGTGGCGGGCGCGCTTGTCAACCTGAGGCTCGGTGCCGTTGCCGATAGACGGGATAAAACGAGGCTTCTCTATCTTGCGGCAGGTGCCTTATCCCTTGGTCTGTTCCTCATGTATCTGTTCCGCTTTGGCGGCAAGGTTCTGTTGCTCATCACTTTCGGCGTGGCGGGCTTTGTCATGATTACAGGCTATATTTTCGTGTCTGCGCTGTGCGGCGCGCTGGTGCGCGATTACACCCCTGCGGGGGACGTCGGCAAGCTGCAGGGCGTGCGTATGATTTTCAGTGTGCTGATTCCGATGCTGGTCGGTCCGATGATTGGTAATGCAATCAATCGTGCGGCAGGCAATACGCTGCCCGACCTCGGCAGTGCCGATGTGATGACGACCGCATATATCCCCGCGCCCGAAATCTTTTTGGTGGGGGCGCTTGTTTCACTGCTCATTTTTGCGCTGATTCCTGTGCTGCGCAGATTTACCGTAAGGGAGGGGAAGTAATATGGCAATTCGATTGAAAACACCCTACGAGGTGGGAGAAATTCCGCACGCAGAGCACCCGACACCCCAGCTCGCGCGCGAAAATTGGCTGACATTGAACGGAAAATGGAATTTTTGTAAGATTGATGCAGGTGGGCGCAGCTCCTATGAGGGAGAGATTCTGGTGCCCTTTTCCCCCGAGTCGCTGCTCAGTGGTATTCCCGAGGGCTTTTCACTGGAGCGCGCTGCGGAATTGCAGTATTCCCGCACCGTTACGGTGGATAAATCGCTTTTGCTTGGGAAGACACTGCTGCATTTCGGCGCGGTGGACAGCGAATGTGAGGTCTTTGTCAACGGCAGGGCGGTTGGCGGGCATCTCGGCGGCTTTACCCCCTTCGCGCTTGACGTAACCGACTATCTCAGAGAGGGCGAGAATACCCTTGAGGTGAGATTGACCGATGAGGCAACCCGCAATGGCGGTGCGCGCGGCAAGCAGAGTGATACACGCGGCGGCATCTGGTATACGCCGCAAAGCGGCATTTGGCAGAGCGTGTGGCTTGAGAGTATGCCCAAGGCGCATATTGCAGGGCTGCGGATTACCCCGAATGCGGCGCAAAAAACCGTCAAAGTCGAGGTTTCCTCGCCTGAGTCGGTGACGGCGCGTGTCTTTGATGACGGCAGGGAAATTCTTACCGAGGTCTTTACAGGGTCTGCCACGCTTTCCTATGATTTTGCACTCTGGTCGCCCGAAAGCCCCAAGCTTTATGACCTTGTGCTTTCCAACGAGGCGGGTGATACGGTCAAATCTTATTTCGGCGTGCGCTCCTTCGGGCACGTGATTGACAGCAAGGGCAAGGTGCGTCTTGCGCTGAACGGAAAGCCCTATTTCTTCAACGGCGTGCTTGACCAGGGCTACTGGTCTGACGGTATGCTGACCTATCCTTCTGACCAGGCGGCCTATGATGAGCTGAAAATGCTCAAGGATATGGGCTTTAACACAGTGCGTAAGCATATCAAGCTGGAGCCTGCGCGCTGGTATTATCACTGTGACCGTCTGGGTCTTGCCGTCTGGCAGGATTTTCCCAATGGCGGCGGCGCGTATAAGTTTTCGCACATCGCGGCGATGCCCTTCCTCGGCATCAAGCACCGCGATGACGATTATGCCTATTTTGCGCGCGAAAGCGAGGCGGGGCGCGTCGAGTTTGAAGCCATGGCAAGGGAGATTGTCGAGGGGCTTTATAATGTGCCTTCCATTGCTGTCTGGGTGCCCTTCAATGAGGGGTGGGGGCAGTTTGATTCTGCGAAATACACGGAGATGGTGCGAGAAATGGACGGCACACGCATCATAGATTCGGTCAGTGGCTGGCACGACCAGGGTGTTGGTAAAACCGAGCTGCGCAGCCTGCACATTTACTATACACCGCTGCGCGTGCCGAAGGATTCGCGCCCTGTGGTGCTCAGTGAATTTGGCGGGTACTCCTTGAAAACCGAGGGGCACGTTTTTGACCCCGACAAGGAGTTTGGCTACAAGAAATTCAAAGATAAGGCGGCGCTCCTCGCCGCCCTGCAAAAGCTGTTCTTAAAAAAGGTGAAGCCCCTGATTGCCAAGGGGCTTTCGGGTGCGATTTATACGCAGGTTTCCGATGTGGAGGAGGAAATCAACGGTCTTGTCACCTATGACCGTGCGGTGCAGAAGGTGCCCACGGCAGCGATGCGCGCAATCAATGATGAGCTTGCCGCAGCCGCTGCGGAAATTGAATAATGAAAGCCCCATAAGCGACTGCTTATGGGGCTTTTTTGTATGCACCGCGCCTTTTTTGCAAACAATAAAGGAAAATTGCGATGAGGTGGGGTTATGTGTACTGCAATCAGTGTTTGGGGAAAACGGCATCTGTTTGGGCGCACGCTTGACTTGGCGCGCACCTACGGCGAGGCGGTTGTGCTGACACCGCGCCGCTTTTCGATGGAATATGTGGAGGAAACGCATTATGCACTGCTTGGCGTGGCACACCTGTTTGCGGGTGAGCCGCTTTATTATGATGCGGTCAATGAGCACGGCTTGGCAGCGGCAGCGCTGAATTTCCCCGGTGAAGCTTTTTATCACGAGGCAGGGGCAGAGAAGATTGCTATACCCGCCTATGCCCTCATTCCGTGGGTGCTTTCTCGCGCGAAAACGCTTGAGGAGGCGGTGGCGCTTTTGGGGAACGTGACCGTCACAGGAGAGGCGGTGGACAGCACCCTGCCCACAACGCCGCTGCATTGGATACTGGCGGATAAAAGCGGTGCCGTGACGGTGGAGAGCCTTGCCGAGGGGTTGGTGATAGCGGAAAACACGCAGGGCGTGCTCACCAATGCCCCGCGCTTTGGAAAGCAGCTTGCCTTAGTTAAGGCGCGCGGCGTAGAGGGCGACCTTTCCTCCACGGCGCGTTTCGGACGCGCTGCCTTTTATAAAACGCGCACCGTAGTGGGGGAAAGTGCCGAGGAAGCCGCAGCAGATTTTCTGCATTTAATGGAAACTGTGTCGGTTCCAAAGGGGGCAGTGACGACTCCTGAGGGGGAGCTGCCCTATACGCAGTACACTGCCTGTGCAGATACCTGCTCGGGCACCTGTTTTTATACCACCTACGGCTGTCGCCGTATCCGTGCGGTCACCATGCGCGACAAAGACCTTGACGGCAGGGCGCTGTATGTCCTGCCGCTATCCCGCCCCGAGGACGTGCTGTATTTTTAATCGACAAAAGCCCCCTCGCCGTAGCGAGGGGGCTTTTGTCAGTTCGCCGTAGCGAGGGGGCTTTTATCAGTTCGCCTTTTTGAATACCATTTGGAAGGTAAAGTTTTTGGTTTTGGAGCCAAGCTCGGTCATGGATACAAGCTCCCAGCCTTCCGCCTCGTGCTCGTTGATAATGTTGGTCAGATAGGTGTCCATTTTTACTGTTTTTGTGCCGCGCACGCTGCACTTCACGTCATAGGTTTCAACCTTATACATCAGTAGCGCCTCCTTTTTAATTACATCAGGAGTGCTGCAGCACCCAGGAGACCGGCATCGTTGCCAAGGCTTGCGGTGACAAGCTCCACGGCAGGGCCGCGGGAGCCGGCGTAGATTTCGCGGCTCAAAAACTCACGCAGGGGCAAAATCAGTCTGTCGCCCTCGGCGCAAACGCCGCCGCCGAGAATCATAACCTCAGGGCGGAAGGTGTTGGCGTAGTTGGTAATGCCCACACCAAGCTTTTCAATATAGCTTGCAACCACGGCGGCAGCGGCAGGGTCGGTATCCTTGTAGGTAAAGGCGGTCTTGCCGTCCACGGCATCAAGGCTGCCAACCTCCCACATCGCGCTTTCGGGGTGTGCCTCCATAGCGCGCTTGGTTTCGCGAATCAGTGCAGTAGCCGAGGTGTATGCCTCCAGACAGCCACGGCGACCACAGGTGCAGGGCTCGCCGCCTGCCACGATAACCTCGTGACCAAGCTCGGTTCCTGCGGAACGGTTGCCCTCAAAGATTTTGCCGTCAATAATCACGCCGCCGCCGACGCCTGTGCCGAGCGTGAGCATGACCGAGCTTTTGCGGTTTTTGCCGCCGCCAAACTTGGTTTCGCCAAGTGCAGCTGCGTTTGCATCGTTGGTGAGCTTGACGGGCAGCCCCAGTGCCTCACCGACAGGGCCGCAAACGGAAAGGTCCTCCCAGCCAAGGTTGTTGGCGTAGATAACCACACCCGTTTCGCTGTCAATCATGCCGGGCACGCCCATACCAACGCCCTGTACGTCTGCGGTGGTCATGCCTACGCGTGCGAGCAGGGAATTGCAAAGCCCAACAATGTTGCCGATGACGGCAGCAGCGCCCTTGTCGCTTTCGGTGGGGACCTTGTCTTTGATGATAATCTTGCCCTCGTCATCTACAATGCCACCCTTGATAAAGGTGCCGCCGAGGTCAATGCCAATGTAATACTTGCGTGTTTCGGTCATAATCATCTCCATTTCTCCGTCAAGGGTATAGCTGCCAAATCCTGCGGGCAGGAAAAAGCTGTCGCCAACCTGAACGGTTTCGTGATTGAGCTTGCCTGCGCCCTTGACGCAGGTGAGGCAGCGGTAGCTGCCCGTGCCGACACAGTCAGTCTGCGCGCCCTTGACGGATACGCGCCTGACGGTGAAATATTTGCTGACACCCAGCAGGTCGCCTGCCATGGTGATAGGCTCAAATTTAGAAAGCGTTGTTACGGCAAGCGCCTTATCCACGTGCAGCTCACGCGGCTTGCCGTCCTTGCCCCTTCTGCCGTAATCGTAGACACGGTAGGTGAGGTTGCTGTTCTGTTGAATCTCGTAAATCAGGCAGCCCTTGGCAATCGCGTGGATTGTGCCCGCAGGGATAAAATAGCACTCACCTGCCCTCACGGGGTAGAAATTTAACAGCTCCGTGAGCGTTTCATTTTGAATGGCAGATTCAAATTCTGCGCGCGTGACATCGCGGTTGAGGCCGAGGTAAATGCCTGCCCCTTCCGCCGCCTCCACAATATACCACATTTCGGTCTTGCCGAAGGAGTTTTCCTCGCGGAGCGCATAGGCGTCCGAGGGGTGCACCTGTACCGAGAGGTTGCCCTCTGCATCAATAAATTTGTTCAGGACGGGGAAAAAGGGGAAATCCGCCACGTTCGTGCCGAGGTCCCGGGGCGTTACCGCCTCTGCAAGTGTTCTGCTGTCTGTGAGCCTGCTGGGGCCGTCGGGGTGAAAGGAAAGCTCCCAGCTTTCCGCGCAGGGCGTGAGGTCTGTCCTTTTGCCGTAACGCTCCTTTAATTTGTTGCCGCCCCAGAGGTAGTCCTTAAAGGCGGGAGTCAATCTCATTATATCCATAAAACCTCCACCTATCTACCGTATGGTAGATATTACCTTTTTATTATAGCATACCCCGCGCAAGGTGTCAATTATTTATTGCGGAAATATTTGCGAACGAAATTTGTTGTACGGTAGGCTATTAGCCCCTCGTTTCTGCGATGAACGGTGACATCACGTGCAATCCGTGGGGGACGGCGCCTCGACGTCCCTCATTCTCGCATTTTGTAACAAAAAAGCACCCCTTGGGGTGCTTTTTTCAATCAAGTCTTTATTTTGGCGTCACTGAATCGGAACGTGGTGTGGCAGTAGACATTGGCGCAGCGGAGGACGGAGCAGATGCTTTCGCGGGAGCAGCTGTCGGAGCAGGGGACGGCGTGGGCACAGGTGCAGGTGCGGGTGCAGGTGCAGGTGCAGGTGCGGGTGCAGGTGCTCCGTAAGCGGGTGTATAGGTCGGTGCTCCGTAAGCGGGTGCGTAGGTCGGCGCGCCGTATATGGGCGCAGTCTGCGCTGCGCGAGGGGCGAGGTCACAGCCACATACCGTACAGAATCTGCCGCCGCTCGCTACGCTGCCGCAATTAGGGCAGATTCTGTTGCTCGTAGCAGGCCTGGGCTGTGCCGCTGCGGGCTTTGGCTGCGCTGCAACGGTTTTCTCATTGGTTGCACCAGCCACTATCAAGCGGTTGATGCCGATGAACAAAAAGAGAAATGATACGGTAAAAAAGAACATACAGGAAATAATAGAGATGGTATCACCGAGACGGTTAATATTGCATGCCGCATCAGCGACGGCATTCTGAATACCTGTATAAGCATCGCCGTTGTATGTTTTATGCAAAACAGTACGCCCGTAAAAGGCAGTAGCAGCGACGAGTGCAAAAATCGTGCAAAGCGCGGCAAGAATAATAAATGTAATACCTAAAAATCTGTTAGCTTTTTTCATAGTGCGTTCTCCTTTGTGTGTTGTGCTTTGAATCTAAGACAGGATTCAACACAATTATAACCTGTTTCAGGTTAAAGGTCAATACCCTGAAACAGATTAACATATAATAAATTTGACAACTGCTGCAAGAGGGGATTGCTATGAAATATCAACGCATACGCGATTTGCGCGAGGACCGCGATATGAGCCAGACCGAGGTTGCCAAAATGCTGGGTATGTCGCAGACGGGATATTCCAAATATGAAACAGGCGAAAACGATATCCCCACAGCTATCCTTATCAGGCTTGCCAGATTTTACAATACGAGCATTGATTATCTGCTCGGCGAAACAAATCACCCCAAAAGGTATTAAAAGGCACCCCGATTGTGGGGTGCTTTGTTGACCCAGAATTTCGCGCAGTGCGCGAATATTTGCACGCTTGCCGCTTTGGGGCAAGCTTGACGCGCTCTGCGCGGCAAATGCGAACTGGATTCCTTGCGCTATGCGCAAGAAAATCAGTTCTATTGCGTGCGTAGCACTTTCCCAGAATCTCGCCTGCGGCGAGGTTTCGCGCACCCTCCGCCTGGCAAGCCAGCTTGCCGATCTACGGGTGGCGAAATCGTCCTGGATTCTGCACGCAGCGCGTGCAGAGCCAGGTCAAAAAGGGTGGCACCTCCAGAGAACGAAAAAAGCACCCCGATTGGGGTGCTTTGTTCTCTGGAGGCGCCACCCAGAATCGAACTGGGGATAGAGGTGTTGCAGACCTTTGCCTTACCGCTTGGCCATGGCGCCGTTTTTCACGTGCTTTACTATTATAGCAAGGTAGCCCCTTTTTGTCAACCCTTTTTGCGGATTTTTTGAAAAGTTTTTTGTTGGGGTGGTAGGGGAGGCTGTCAGGCTCCTCTTTTCTTTTTGCAATGAATTAAAATATAACGAAGATGCTATTGTAGGGGACGGCGCCCCAACGTCCCGTGATTGCGGCTAACGGGAGCGTTCCCCCGTAATCCGCCCAGAACAGAAAAAACGAACACCCCCGATTTTTCGGGACTCTGCGGATTACGGGTGCTCGACATTTTCAAGGCACTGCGTGCCTTGAAAAGCTAAGTTCTCCTCGGCGGCTGAACACCGCCGTTTGCTGCGCAAACACGGAGAACTTGCCCGCGCCGTTTTGCAAGCAAAACGACGGGTTCTCGTCCTGTAATGCGCTCCAGAAAGAAAAAAAGAGACCCCCCGATTGGGGGGACTCTGCGGCTTACGGGTGCTCGACATTTTCAAGCCACGGTGTGTCTTGAAAAGCTAAGTTCTCCTCGGCGGCTGAACACCGCCGATTGCTGCGCAAACACGGAGAACTTGCCCGCGCCGTTTTGC
>JAFQMP010000014.1 GCA_017396225.1 Clostridia bacterium
ACCTCCACCGCCACTGAAACTATAAAACTCACGCACACAACGGTGCGGTGGAAAAGAATGCCGATTTTTGCTCCAAAATGATGCCGTTCAGGCATCAAGGCATTCTTTAAGCGTCCGCGGCAACGCCGCGTGAAAGCAGGGCGAACTCCTGTCATCTCGACCATAACAAAAGGCACCCCTTGCGGGTGCCTTTTCTTATGGGTGAAATGGCACGGAAAGAACCTCCACCGCCACTGAAACTATAAAACTCACGCACACAACGGTGCGGTGGAAAAGAATGCCGATTTTTGCTCCAAAATGATGCCGTTCAGGCATCAAGGCATTCTTTAAGCGTCCGCGGCAACGCCGCGTGAAAGCGGGGCGAACTCCTGTCATCTCGACCATAACAAAAGGCACCCCGTGGGGGTGCTTTTTGTTATTCCTTAGATTTTTCAGTTCCCTTTTCGTCAAATTCTTGTGCCAGCCGATGCTCCACAAAAAACGGTGACGCTATCATAACAAGCACCGAAAAAGCACACAGTGCCGTACCAAGCACAAAAATCACGGTTTCGCTCTGCTTCATCACAAAAAGCATCGGGACTGTATTAATAATCAGCAGCGCTGCGCCGAGCACACACCAAATTTTCCCACTCAGGACATTGGCAAAATCCCACGCCGCCTGACTTTTCATAGAACGGGCTGTGCGATAGCCACAGATATGATTGATGCGCTTAGGCGGTCTTTTCGCCATAATCAAGCCAATCACAAACATACCCAAGGGCACCAGCAACGCCGTCACAAGCATCTGAATCCAATTGGTCATATATCGAATTTCCTCCACAAAAACACCTGACACATCTATTATAGCAAACGAATCAACAGTTTGCAAGCACATCACAAAAAGCCGTTTCCATTTGCAGCATGTGCAAACGGAAACGGATAATTTCAACATTCAAAACCAATTATCTGAAAAAGATTTTGGAAATGCAAAGCCAAATCACATTGGCGAGGAACAGCGGGAAGAAAAGCACCAAGAAAAATACGCCCAGCATCACCGCAGCGACAGCAGATACAATCTGCAGACCTATCGGCGAAATCAACAGGAAATAGTGCCAGAAGGAAACCAGCGAATAGCCCGATGCTGCCTGAAAATTGGTGACACTTTGCGACCAGTTGTCCGAGAAAATGCTGGTAATATAACCCCAAAGCGTACCAAAATACCCCTTCACGTACACAGGAAACAGCTCACTGAACTGCGCAGACCCGGAAAAATCAAAGGAGGTAAAAATATTGCCGTGCATGCCGGTTGCGCTCAGGAAATTGCGCACCGTATTGATGACTGCATAGACAACCGATACGGCAAGCATCAACGCAAGCGCTGCCACCACCAGCCAAAAAGCCAGGTACGCGAGTGCCAGGAATACGCCGAGATGCACCAACGCAAGGAACAAAATCAGCACCGTACCAATCAGCATCACCGTGACGGCAACAGCCAGCCACATCCATTTCTTAAAGGAAAGGAATCGGTAGCCGCCCGCCTTAATAATGGCATTGTTGGCAACCTGCAGGTTTTCGCGGAAGGCATAAAGCGAGGTAAGACCCACCAGCTTCAGCCACCCAAGCAAAAACGCCAGGAATTTGTTTGACACCGATGAGCCACCTAAATTCTGACAGGCTGATGCCAACGCCTTTACATACACATATAGCGTATATGCCAGACCAATCACACCGCCGATGCCCAGAAAGACTGCCAGAACAATCGCGCTCAGATAAGCCCAAATGAAAAACAGCATAGCGACAATGACCAGCACAACAAGAATACTGCCCAAGATGTCACCCGGCTCGGGACGTTTATAAACGTAATACATAAAATATGTCCTCTATCGTTCTAAATTAATAAAAGCACGCACCGTTTACGGGCGTTTTCAAATACCGAAAATGCGGAAAAGGATTTTATATATCGCCTTATCAACCTCCAGCAGAGATTTTCTGCCGTCAATAAACTCAAGCGAAACAAGAAAGCTTTTCGAGCCTCTGCCGCCGCTTGCAGCAGCAGCGCCAATCATCATACCGGGCAGGCCAAACATTGCACTGCCGATGCCACCCGCGAGAAGCGGTTTCCAAAGAGAATGCTCCGAAACGTCACTCACCGTTTCAAAGCGCGCAATATCATTTTTGGTAATCTCTTCCTTGGTCAGGCGGTGCATAAAATAAAGCCTGTTTCCGCGGCAAATGATATCCCAATTCTGGAAATCTCCTGCTACTACCTTATTTTTCATAAATCCTCCTCACCAGATAAGTTCAACTGTAACGGCATCGCCGCTGACGGTGATTTTAACCTCTACCTGTAAATTCTTTTTGCGCGCCTCATCAAGCGCCGCACCATGCAGATCATCTAACAGCTTTTGCGCATTATCCACGGGAATGGCAGAAATAAACTCAAAGCGCCGCAAATGCGCATTATAGATATTCGACATATCCCTGCGGAACTGCTGCAGCGTAGAAACGGTTTTTCGCACCCGTGTCGGGGCTTGCGCCGCACTTGGCTTTGGTTGTTGTGTCACAGGTCGAGGCGCCTGCGATGCAGGCATTTGCGTGTGCGGCATCGGGCGCGCAGGTGCGTTTTGCTGCGGCGCGCGGGCAGGCTGTGCAGCGGCAGGCTGCGGCGCTTGTGCGCCGTATGTCGGCGCAGGTGGCAAGAAATCAGTTACGCAAGGCGGAAAATTTCCTGCCTGCCACACGTGTATCGCGCGCATCTGTGCATCAGTCCGATTCAGATAAGAATACCTGAAGGGCGGTGTTTTTTGGGAATTTTCGCCCATCATCAGGGTCACGTCCAAGTGATACCAATTGCCGTCAAGCTGTACCAGATTCCAGGCGTGCGGCCCTCTTTGCCTTGACACAGGGTCATTGACCTCACCGTCAATGACAATACAGGGGATAGCAAGCCAGTCAAGCAACAGTTTGACAGCCTTTGCAACACCGCTGCACTGCGCTCTCTGCTGCACCAACGCGGTAGCGGCATTCTGATTCAGGGTATTGTCAATCTGATAGGTCACGGTCCCCAGAAGATAATCGCAGATGATTTTTTCTTTCTCAAAATCATTTTTTGCCGAGGAAATCAAGGGACGCAGCTGCGCCTTAACCTCCTCTATCTTCTTCTGATAGGACTGAATGACGCCCGCAGAAAAAATACTTTTGCAGAGGAAGGTTATCGATACACCCATAAACCCACCGGATTGCTGAATACCCGGCGCGTGCGTCATATAAAAAAGCTCCGGGTGGTCATAATAGAGCGCCTTGTGTATGGGCTGCAGCTCCTGCGGGTGTATCCCCTTGACAGGTATGCGCTCCTGCCGACGCAGGAGCGCCGACAGGACATCGTCATATACGCGCTGTTGGGGGCAGGTCAACAGTCCCTTCCAATGCTCGTAAATCATAAGTACTCCTTAGGGCATCTGTCTGCCCGAAATTCTACCGAAACGGATTAAAGCTTCTTGCCCCACAGGTTCTTCAGATTGATCGAGCTGCTCGCCTTATCAATCAGCCAGAGCACAGGCTCTGCCACGCCAACGGGCGCAAAGTTCTCGCCGTTTTCAACGTGACCGAGTGCACTTGAGGTAAAGAACTGGTAGCTGCCGAATTTATGCTTGAGCATATTGAGGAAGTTATCCTCCTCGTTTTCGCGCATAAAGGACTCGCAAACCGCATTTCTTGCCTGCATCTCATCTACGCCCTCGTGTGCTGCCATATAGCTCTTGACAGCTGCATCACCAATGCGCTCCTCGATACCGGGGATATCACACTTAGTAAATACAATGGCAACATCTGCCTTGAACTTATCGCTGGCAGAGGCACTGTGCATATTTTCAAGCGTACGAATCAGCACGTCAAGCACCTCGTCCATAGAGCGCTGGCTGCCACGGTACTGCGAAAGCTCAATCTCACCCGAGAGGTTTTCACGGAACTGCTGCAGGGAAAGCGGGTCAAGAATCAGCAGGAAGGATTTCGCGTTCTTGTAGCCAATCTGCTTGCCGATTTCGTCATTGTGCTCGTAGGTCTCGCCTGCCACGTCGCAAAGAGAAATCAGATTGCGCACGCGGTTCTTACGGGGCGTGAGATAAAACTGATAATATCTCATGCGGAAATCGGTGGTCTTGGAGGGCACAATGCCTCTGTCCATCGTTGCCTTGTTACGCTGATAGTCGTCACCAAGGTTCACGTTTTCCTTATATTCAAACGTGAGCTTGTGACCGGGAGCAGCCTTCTCAATCTCGGTAATTGCCATGCTGATGTAGCAGGTTTTACCCGAGCTGGGACCGCCGACAACAGGAATCGGAATATCCACTTGAAGCGGGCCGCCAAGCTCATAGCCGCAATCCGGGCAAATCCACTTGCCGGCAAGCTTGTGTCTGCCGTTGAAGAAGGTGGTTTTCAGCTTTCTCGAGCAGTAGCACTTTCTCTTGAAGATACCGTACTTACCGGGTACCAGACGGGAATGCTTATCACCGCACTGGCAAACGTAGGTAGGCAGAGAATATCTGTGCTGACAGCGAGGACAGCTGGTGGAAATCTTTTTGAGCGCACAATATAGCATATCGGATAGCTTCACGATTGCAAAGAAGAAATATGCAATCAGGAAGAAAGCGAAGAGCAGTATAATGTGTGCCGCCGAGAAAAACGCGATGACGAAGGTCGTCACAATGGCAACGCAGAACAAATTGACCAGGTAATAGCAGAATTTGATAACCGACCAGAAGGCGCCGAAGATGTCGCCGAGGTCAAAGTAGCCACCTTCACCGAAGGAGATGACTGCGAGGAAGCCGTCCCAGATTGCACTGAGAGAGGAAAGGTCGCTTGTTGCCTCACCAAGAGAATAAGCAGCGTTTTGAATCGAACGGCCACAGCGGCCAAATGCGTTCTTGATGGTTTTACCAAGCTCTACGTAGCCACCGCGGAAGAAATAGTTGATGTGTGCGGGTTGTGGTTGTCTTGCCATGTCATTCACCTACCTTCAGGATCTGAATCTCAGCTCGTTTTTCAGCGCGGCAAAATAATTGAACACGCCCTTGAAAAATCCCGTGACGATTCCGCCGATGCCGCCGATGAATACCGAGGCAAAGGAGAGTGCGGCAGTGACGAACAAAAAGAGCAGCGTCAACGCAATCCACACAATAATAACTAAAATTGCACCAATAATTTGAAACATTGTCTATACCCCTTATTTATTTTTGCCCTTCCTGTCAGTGTCGGGGGCTTTTTTCTTGCTGCCGAAGAGCGTCTGGAAAATGCTCTTCTTCTCATTCTTATCGCGATAATCCGCAATAAACTTCAAAGCCTTATCGCCGTCATGGCCCTCCCAGGTCGCGATTTCAGCCTCAATCCACTTGAAGAGCTTTTTCCACTCTCCCTGCGCCAGCTCGCCCAGATAATCGGAGAGCACATCTTCAAGCATTGTCGCTAGATTGTCCTCGTGGTTGCAGGCATATACCATAAACTCCAGCAGAACCACATACCGGTCCTTTTCCTTCAGCTCTCCGATTGCCTCGACAAGCTTTGCCCCTGCATCGGGCACGTCGGAAAGCAGCGGCCCAAAGACATTCGAGAGCAGCACTTTGACATCAAATGCAGCGTTACTGTCGCCGTATTCCTGCAAATACGCGCGAAGCACGAAGAACATATGATTGTTCACCAGCTGCACAAGCTGCCTGGTGTTCAAATCACGGTAAAGCGCGCCCGCACCGATTAAGCGCTTGCGTGCAGAAGCAGAGCGCAGCGCCTGCAGCGTTTCAATCAGCTCATACTGCATCGAGGTGCCCTCACCGAGCACGCGCATACGGTCGTTGAGGTCCTTCAGAAGGCCGTATTCCTCCTGCGGCAGCTGCATCAGCTCCGCGGTAGGCTGCTGATAAATCTGCTGCTCAAGGAAGACAATCAACTTTGAAACATCTGCAAAATTGTTCGGCAGCTCACGCAGTGCGCGATAGCGACGCAGGCACTCCTGCAGCTTTTCCTTTTGCGGCAGCGCGGTGATATAACGCCTAAGCTGTACGGCATAGGCGCCGCTGTCGCGCCCTGTCTTGTAATATTTATTGAAATACTGTTCAAGCTCAGCGCCACTGACCGAGGCACGGCTGCCAAAGGCGTAAATATCCTTTTTTGCCACAAACTGTCTGTACGCAGGGTCATTCTCCATTTCGCGCTCAAACGCGGCAAAGAGATTGGCGTACTGGGCGGCCAGTGCGACATAATCGTGCATGAAATCAGGCCTTGCGACATTGGCATGGAAAAGCCACTTCACACGCTCCAACGTCTTGCTGTCGTTAACAATGCGCAGCAGATTGAAGGCATACTGCAATTCCTCGCGGTTCATCGCCTCATGGAACTTCGCATCGACCGCATTTTCAACCAACCATTTCTGGTGCTGCGGCGCAAGCGCCTTCACGATATCAAAGTAAAGTGTCAGCTGCGCCGTATCGCGGCTGTCCACCGCGTTTTTCAGGAGCTGCAGCGCCTGCGCAGAAGCGATTTTCACCTGCGCGGCATCGCCCTTGGCGAAAACAGCACACATAATCTCAAAGAAGAGATAGCACTCGGTTTTCTTGGTGGATTTCTTGATCCATTCCTGCCAACGGGGATTGCGCATCGCACTTGCACAAAGCTCCTCAAAGGAGAACGGCATACTGCGCTTGATTGCAGCAACATACTCTGCAGGAGCTGCCTGCACATTGACACCGTACTCACTGAGATTGTTGAAATAACGCTCAACAATCCGATCCTTCACGGTGACATCGCTGCCTGCAAAGACGAATTTGGTAAGCTCAACAGCCTCTGCGCCGTAGCCGTAGCGGGCGGGCTCTACAATACTTGTATAAATCTGCGGAATCAGGTCTTCCTTGGTTATATAGCCCGCACGAACCGCGAGGCCCAGCGCTGCATTGAAGTCCTGTGCGGTTGCAAAGTAGTTAAGCTGCTTTTTCGCGATATGATAGACACCGAGCGCGGTATCCAAATCGCAGCCAAGCTGCACGCTGATACGCTCCAGCTGCTCAACCTTCTGCAAAACATCAAAGAGCTTGCCTACCGAGAGCTGATGCACAATATCAGTCACGTACTTACCGGGGGTTACGGGACTGAACATACGCTTTTCAAAATCAAAGACGTACTGCTGACCGACCTGAATTTCTTCCTCATAATTGAAGTGACCGCCAAAGCCCTTGAAGGGGTTTCTCACGCGCATGGGCTCAATGCCGGTGCACTCAATCGAATACTCGTTAGTGGTAAGGTATTGCGTGACGAAGGTAAGCTTTTCAAAGACGGCACGCGGCAGCAACGTGCTGAAAAGGCAGTAGATATCCTGCTCTCTTTCCAGCGTGTCGCGCACGGTCATCTTCTTGCCGTCAGCCGCAGCGTTGATTGCTGCCTGCAAAAGTGCTGCAACTGCTGTACCGTTGCCGCCTGCAAGCAATCCCTGCAAGCGCTGCTCCAATCCCTGCGGCATAGACGCCTGCAGCTCAACCGCGGGCAAATCCTCGGGGACGGGGTCATCGTGCCACTCCTGATAGGTCAGCTTGGTTTTGAACGCGTTTGTACCAAAGATGAACGCGGGGCGATAGTCACCCATATCGTCAAAAATATACGCATGAATGATGAAGTTACCGCGTCTGCTGTCTGCATCGCTATACACCTTGCCGATGTAATTGGACTGCACAAAGCAGCGCCTACCCGTAGACAACTTCAGATACGCATATTTGGGCGGGCAAAGACGTCGGATTTCCTCCTCCGTGGGGTCATAAGAGAGCTCATCGGGGGTGCGATAATCCATGACCTTACAGATTTCGTCACACTCCGCATCTGTTACGCTCCGCGATTTTGCCCAAACATCAAATGCACCGGTGCGGTTTTTACCGCAGGCAGTGTATATCATCTGATATGCTAACATTTGATTCCTTCCTCCTTATAAAATCAAGGTGTGATTTTGGCAAGGATTATTTCTTTGCCTTGGGAATATAACCTCTCTGCGCCAACAGCCAGAGCAGCGGGTCAAGCACACGGCAGGGGCGAATATCAATTTTGCCCTGCGGAATACCGCCGAGAGAGCTGAGACCGAAGAAGGCGTATGTTTCAAAGTTTTTGAGCATCTGCTCAAGCTCGCCGCCGATGAAGCTGCCGAGCATATCGCGAATTTCAATGTTAACCGATTCGAAATCGGGGTTGGCAAAGACACCGCGGTGCAGGTGCTGCGACTCCTCACGAAGCACACTGTCCTCACCCAGAATGTCAAACTCCGCCAGTGCATCAATCTTGGTAAAGGCAAGTGCAAGCGGGGTTTTGATTTTACCGCGGATATTCTTAACGTCACGAATATTCTGTACCAGACGGCTCAGAACCTCAACGGTATCGGTGTTCTGCTCAGGCAGGGGCATTTTGCCCTGCAGCTTTTCACGGACAGCAGGCACCTGCAAGGGGTCAAGCAACAGAATGATGCCGCTTGCATTGGGAATATAGCGGTTGTTAATCAGCATATCGCCGTCGCTGTCCAGGTTCTCGCCTGCGGTATCGTAGAAGGTCAGCACTGCCGTGCTCTTTGCACCCTTCTTTTCCCAGAAGCGCAGGGGGAAAATCAGCGGCGGAATGGCACCCTTACTGGTTGCATCTACCACCACGCCGTTTTCATAAAGCGGCTTGTAGTACATTCTGTCATAGTACATCTTCGACTCCTCGCTGGTCGTCAGGCTGAGCGAGCAGTTGAAGCGCGGTGCCATTTTACGCTTGATTTCCTGAATCAGCACGCCGATATAGTTCGATTTGCCGCTGGCCTTCGCGCCAACCAGCGCCACCGAAAAGCCCTGCGGGTCCTCAAGGAACTCGCGCGGAATTTCCTTCTTAACGACATCACAGTAGTAAATCTTCTTAGCGGCGGTACACTTGGTGCAGCGCACCTTATCCTTTTGCGGAATCCAACCGCCCGGCTCCTTTTGCACGGTGCCAATGCAGGTCTTGCCGCTTTGTCCCTGAATATTGAAGGAGCATTTCATGCTCGTCGTTCTCAAATCGTGCTCGCCATAGCAATAGGGGCAAATAAATTTGTTCATAGTTGTTTCACCTTACCGTTCATCAAATATTTTATCGTCTGCCATACGGCCTTACTTTAAGGTCTGCACCTCACGCAGCTTGACGTGAGCATTTCCCTCACCTGCAAAGAGTGCAAAGCCTGTATTCTTTGCCGTGGGAGGCACGGTAATTGTATAGCGTGCCGTGTATTTTTGTGAAAACATCTTTTTCTTCAAAACAATTTCAGGCAGAATCTCTGTGCGCTGGCCCTCGTTTGCCAGACGCGGACGGGGATAGCCCTGCTTTACCAGCAGATTCGCGAGCGTCATCGGCTCATCGGCCTCAAAAATAGCCGTCAGCTTGAAGGGCTTCATCGGAGAAACCGTGTAATCGAGCTTGAAGTGCACCGTCACAGCCTGGCGGTGGTCAATCACGGGAACGGCCTTGACCGCACCTGAATGGGTCACAATGCCGTCGGTATTGAACTCCGCAAAGACCGATATGTAGTTGACGGTATTGACCTTCAACTGAATTTCAAACTTACCCGCCTTGGCAAAATCAGCCTTTTTGAAGACGTACTTTTCCTTTGCCTTATCAAGCGTATCCACATAGCCGTCAGGCGAGAGCGCCACCACCACGGCAGTTGCCGCTGCGTGCAAATCACCCTCAACCGTCAGCGTGCCGTTCACGACCTTGTGGGCGTGATAGGTAAAGCCGTCAATGCAGTTGAAGAGCGCGGGCTCCGCCACCACAAACAGCTGCTCGGTCTGCACAATGGGGTAAACATAGTGCATTCTGCCCGCCGCCAGCGAGAACTCAAAGGTGTCTGCGCCGTTTTGCTGGGATTCCACAGGGGTAAGACCCTTGCAAATGGTATTGAAATCAATATAGTTGAGCGTTTGTCCCAGCGGTATATTCAGCTTCTTGGGCGACACATAGAGGCAAACCTTACCGCTGTATCCCGCAGCACAGCTGAAGGCAAAACGATTATTGCCAAGCGGCAGGAACTTCGTGCCCGAAAGCGGTGCAATTTTCGCAAAGGGCTTGAAGACAACGCGCACACCCTTCGAGCGTACCACGCCATTGGCGGTTTTATAGTTGCAGATAATCAGGTAAGCACTCTCGCCGTCAGCCTTTGCATCAAAGAAGCCCTTGCTGTCAGCCTCTACGCGCACACCCTCACCGGGACGGAGGGGCGCCACGGGGCCCTTGTTCTTCCAGACCTCGACACCGGTCACGTTCTGGGGCATATCCCACAGTGCCTTGATGCCCTCATATACAACCTCTTGTCTGACCGAGGAAACATCGGAATAAATCACCACGGGCGATTGCGTTGCGACAATCGCGGATTTAATGCCGAAGCGCTCGGCGTAGACCGCGTAATAGTAAGGAGAGGCGGGGACAATGCTGTTATCCTCATAGAACTTGATAGAAAGTCCCTCTGCCGCCACGGCGCCGTCATCGACACTCACGGGCGCGACACCAATCTTCTTGATAACGGTATAGGTGACGTGCTCCTGACCTGAGTTGTCATTCCACTCCAGATAAACGCCGTTCCCTGCCAGCTTGGCAGTCACACCAACAGGTGCCTTGGGGGGGAACTTCTGAAGAATCTGGCGCGCCTCGGCATAGTCGGCACAAATCTCCAGCGCCTTCATCGCGCTGTCAATTGCCATTTTCTCGTTCCGCTGCACGATGGCGCGCTTGGCAAGCTCAACCTGCTGCGTTGCACGCATCACGAAAGCGCTCATCTCGGCGATGATACGCTTGGTTGCCTCGGGCTGATAGTTGCTGAACTTGGTGGGCAGTGCCTTGGCAAGCGAAAGCGCCGATTGGAAATTCTTTTTCGCCGCGCTTTCGCGAATCTTGACAATCTCCTCGCGATACTTGTTGCCAACCGTTTCCTCCTGCTTGATGCGTGCATCAATCACGCTCTCAAAGGAAGCAACCTTTTTGGCAAGCGTGGAGGCGGCAACCGCCGCATAGTTCGGAACAATATTCTTCAGACCGAGAATGGCCTGCTTCAGTGCGGCAATATCGGCATCGGGATTACCGAGCAGCGCCTCAATCTGACCGCAGCGCTTGGTGAACTCATCGTGCGCATGCTGCGTTGCACCGCAGGTGGCACAGCCGCGGTCGTCCTTGGTAAAGGCGACCTTCTGCTGGCAGTTCCAGCAAATTACCTCAAGGGGCTTGCCGCAATGCGGGCAGTTCTTGGCGCCCTTGACAAAGAGCTTATTACAGGCGGGATACGGACAGTGCTCAAGGTCGTTGCCTGCGCCGTTGCCAACCAATACAAAGCGGAAATGATTGCAGCCGATTGCAATCAGCTTTTCTGCCTCCTTGGCATCAATCTTAAGAAGGTCGACGGCAATCTGCGCATAACGGCAGAACTCCTCCATCGTCAGCTCCTTAATGCCGAAGGTCTTGCGCTTTTCAAAGTCCTCCCAGATGTCAACCCTGAGCGCAAGGTAATAATCGTAGTTTTTGCGGGTTTCCGCAGAGGCAAACGCAATTTTCTCTGCCTGTGCACAGAGCTTACTGATTGCCTGCTTTATCTTAATATTACTGGTCTTCTGATTTTGGTAGGTCGCCTTGATTGCCGCCTGAATCTCCGCAAGAGAGGCAGAGTGCCCCAGCTCCAAAAACTCATACAAATCCTTTTTCAGAAGCGTTTGCAGCAGCTGCTCAATCTTCTGGTAATCACTGAACGGGATTTTACTGTCCTCGTTCTCGATAATCTCAATCGTCTTCTGCTTGACAAGGTATTCAATTCTCGCATCAAGCTCAGCCTCTTCAAAATACTTGACGGGCTCATTTGCCTTATTGCAAATCTCCTTCAAGTCACTGCGAAGCAGTGTTTTACGGGTTTTGGAAAGCTGCTCGACAAGCGCGGTTGCCTCCTGCAGCTTAAACGCCTTTGCATCGGCCGCCTCCTTGGCACGACCGCCTGCGTTGCGGCGGTAGCTGCCCGATGCCGCATCATAAACGGCATCGTGGTACATAATTTCCTCAATATCCTTCTTCAGCTCCAGCAATCTTCTTGAATAAATGCTGCCGCCGGTTGCGGACATTGCGGTTTTGATTTTCGGCTCAATCTTTGCCTGGTCGCTTTCCTTCAAATCAATCTTAAAGGCAATAAAATAGTTGAATTCCGGATTTCTTAATTCCTCCGGCGTTCTGATTACATCAGCTGCCATCGCTTATATTCCCCTTATCTGAGTGTTGTCGTGGAAACCTCGGTTGCAATACTCGTTGCAACCTCCTTAAAGACCGTGGTCAGCTGGCTGAGGTCAACCTTCTTGCCGCGGTTGCTGGAAATTCTGTCAAGGAAGGCCTGGTCTGCCTCGCCAATACCGATGCCGTAAATGATAATGCCATCAGCCTTGGCGCTGTCCGCGGCAGAGGTTTCAGATACCTGATTGCCCCAGACGCCGTCTGTCAACACCACGAGAATCTTGTGACCCTCTCGACGGTAAAGCCCCCTTGCCGCATCAATCGGCCTTGCATCGGTGCCGTAGCCCACCTCACCAACCGTAATGCTGCGAATGGCAGAGGTAATCTGTCCCTTGCTGCTCGAATCGGTGCAAACCTTCTTAATCTGGTCGCCGAAGGAAAGCACGGTGATATACGTATGCTTCAAATCAAACTCGTCAATGAAATCCTGCGCGGAGGACTTTGCCTTGCCGATACGGTTGCCGCCCATACTGCCGGAGCTGTCGATTGCCAGCACGATTTCCACACAAGTGGCGCGACGGGCAGCCTCCTCGGCCTCCTCCTTCTCGCGCTTCAGGCGGGCGATAATCTCATCAATGCTCTCGGTGACGGTTTCCTTGGTTGCCGTCAGTCTGCTGCCGTCGGCAAGATTTGCGTTCACCTCGACAACACCGTTGCTGTTATAAAGGAAATTAACGCTGAGCTGCGACTTGGTGCCCTGCGGCATACCCGTGATGACGTATTTGCCGAGAATGTCGCAATCATACGGGTCACGGGATTCGCCCTGCATCACATATACCTCAAGCGCCTTACCTGCAAAGGTATACTGCTTGCTGAAAACCTTGTTGATGTAGCTGTTCTTCTTGATGATGATACTGTTTATGTAGGACTTTTCGTCACTGGAAAGTGCAAGCATACCAAGGCTATGCGAGGTGATATCGCGGATTTCGCTGTTGGAAATCGTCAGCGTCATCGCGGGTGCCTTGGGCGTGGCAGCACCTGTAAAGGCACCGGCTGCACCCTGCGTGAGGGAGCCTGCCCTGATTTGGATTGTCTGACTGACACAAAGCTCTGCCTGCATGGCAGCGCCCGTGGCAACAATGGTATCCACATTGATATCCTTGGTAATCGGGGGCTTACCATATTCGGCAATAATCATATCCCTGACCTGCGGCATTCTGGTCGAGCCGCCGACAAGCACCACCTCATCAATATCAGCCCAGCCGAAGGACCTGCCCTGCGCCTCACCGATTTCATTAAAGCTTGCCTGAATCAGCTGCAGCGTTTCCTCAAGCAGCACGCGGGACATATCATCAAAATATTCCTTGGTGACCTCATACTTACCGGTCAGACCCTCACACTGCATCATAATTGTGGTGGCAGAAACCTGCGACAGACGCTTCTTTGCCTCCTCACACTTAACCTGCAGCTCCTTGTAGTCCTCCGGGTGGTCCTCGATGCTCACATCGTAATCAGAATAGAAGCGCTCCTGCACATAGTCAATCAGAATCGCGTCCCAGTTCTTACCGCCCAGCTCGTGGTTGCCGTTGGTGGCAAGCACATCAATCTGCGTGCCGTTGACGTGTGCAATCGTGATATCAAAGGTGCCGCCACCGAGGTCGTAGACCAGTACGTTCTTTTCCTTACCCGCCGTCAGACCGTAGGCAATAATCGCCGCCGTGGGCTCGTTGATAATCTTCAGAACCTTCAGCCCTGCCGCCTCACCTGCGCGAATGGTGGCATTGCGCTGCTTCTCGTTAAAGTAAGCAGGCACGGTAATCACCGCGCCGCCAATCTGCACGCCGTTGCTTGCCTCAATATCCTTGATAAGCTCGGTCAAAAACATACCCGACAGCGTTTCTGCCGAATATTCTCCACCCCCGATATAGGCGGCGTAGTTTTCGTTACCCATCATGCTTTTATAAAAAGCAGCAGTATCGACATTGCCGTTTCTCTGCTCCTCCTTGGCCTCCTCGCCGATGATCACACGACCACCGCTGAGGCAAACGACCGAGGGGGTGCATTCCTTGCCGTCACCGTTTTTGAAAATGCGTACACCGCCATTCTCCTTCACAAATGTGGCAACGGCAGAATAGGTGGTGCCCAAATCAATACCGACATTTATCTTCATAGCTCTGCTCCTTATCAATACCTCTGGTTTTTATAAAAGTGGGAAAAAGGGGAGCCTCGACCGCCCCGCAATCAATGCGGAACGGTCGAGGCAGGCTGTCGCGTCTGCTTACAGCATACCGCTACAGTTTCCCCTTTCGGAAATTACATCAGCGTCTGACCCTTTGCCTCTTCCATACCGGCAGTATTGGCCTCATCACTGATGCGCTTAGGCGTCATCGTGTAGGAAATACCGGTCACAAGGTCGGTCAGCGTCAGTGTCAGGATACCGTTGGGGTCTACCATTGCATCAACAGAAACGTTGTTGTTGCCGGGAACCTCTCCCGCAAAGCGTACGGGCTCCTCCTCGTAAATATCCTTGCACTCGTCACGGCCGACAATGGTCTCCTTGGAGTCGTTCTCCAGAATCAGCACGTTCACCTCGCTCACCATTTCGGGCGTGCCGGTGATGGTCAGTGCGGTGTGGTCAACAGACGAGCCCTTTGCGGGAATGGGCGTGCCCTTGAGAATCAGGTTAAGCACCTTCTCCTCACCGTTCTGATAGAAGCGAAGACCGTAGGACTTGGAGGTGATATCGTCAACCTGGAAGGGCAGCACGGGAGCCTGGCCAAGCGAGCCGGTCATGGGGTCTACGCCACCCACGGGCATAACGGGCGTGTCGCCAATCTCAGCAGCCTGCTCTGCAAGCTCATAGCCGTTTGCCATCAGCGCGGCGCCCATAGCAACTGCCTTGTTGGGCTCGTAGCTGGTAATGGGCTTGCCGTACTCCTGCAGACGGCGGGAAACCTGAGGCATATAGGTGGAGCCACCGACGAGAATAATCTCGTCAATCATATCGGCAACGGAGGAGCCCTCCTTGGTCATCATGTCGTCAACCAGCATAATGGTCTCGGCAAGCAGATGTGCGGTAATCTCCTCGAAATCGGCACGGGTAATCTCAATTCTTTCCTTGCTGCCGTTGAAGGAAGGGGTAAGAGAGGTGGTCTCGCGGCTGGTCAGCGCCTTCTTTGCCTTCTCAATGCTCTCGCTGAACCAAGCAACAGACTCGGGGTCCTGTCTCATCTCGTCGGCATCGCAGCCGGTTGCCTCGCAGAACTTCTCGCGGACAAAATCAGCAAGTGCTGCGTCCCAGTCCTTACCGCCGAGCTGGTGGTTACCGCCGTGGGTCACAACGCGCATCTGCTTGCTGTCGCCCTGAATATCAAGCGTCATAACGGTGCAGTCGAAGGTGCCGCCGCCAAGGTCATAGACAAGAATCGTCTTCTTCATATCCTCCTGTCTGGAGTTTGCGTATGCGATTGCTGCTGCGGTGGGCTCGTTGATAATCTTGTGAACGGTAATCTTGCGGCCGCCCTCAAGCTCAACGGATTCACCTGCCAGTTTGGTTGCATCTCTCTCGCTATCGCCGAAGTATGCGGGGCAGGTGATAACAGCGCCGTCAATCTCGTCGCCAAGAGCCTGCTCCGCGTCGGAGAGAAGCTTCTTGAGAATCAGCATCGAAACTGCTGCCGCAGAATACTCGGTGCCGTTTGCGTAGAACTTGTAGTCGGGGTTACCCATGTGGTTCTTTACGCGCTCAACCAGGCACTCGGGGTTCATGCTGCCCTCGGAGCGCGCGGTTGCACCGACAACAACACCGCCGTTGGGGTCAAAGTAAACGACGGAGGGGGTGGTCTGGTCGCCCTCGATGTTGTCAAGAATACGGACAACACCCATTTCGTCCACGTAGCTCACACAGGAGTACGTCGTACCTAAGTCAATACCAACTTTTTTAGCCATGATAAAAAATCTCCTTTGATTTTTGTATTTTTGAATTATGCTTTGTAAACTTCAACCTTTGCGGGATAAATAACCTTGTCACCCATGAGGTAACAGTCACAGTACCGCTTGGCAACCATGCCGTTTTGCGCGGGGTCCTCGGTCTTCACCGTGCGCATCATCTTGTGCTTGGGCGCCGTATACACGTCGGGCAGGTCACACTCTACGGTGACGCCGCAGAGCACGAGAATCTCGTCCATATCGGCAACCACGCCCTCAAGCAGTGCAAAGTAGGTCGCCTTGCCGTCACTCTCGGCAAGCGCCTTGATAGCTGCCAGGCATTGCTCGGTGGTTTTCTGGCAGGAGGCAATCAGCTTGCGCACCACGGGGTACAGCACAACCTGATAAAGTCCCTTTTCATACACCGCAGTGCGTGCCACACACTGTGCAAGCACAGCATCAAGCACGGCATTGGTCTTCATCACCTCAAGAATCAGCGCTTCGCTCTCCTGCAGGTAGGCCTGCACGTCCTCCCAGCTTGTCAGCACCTTCTCTGCAAGCGTCGGGTAAGTGACCTCGGGCAGGGTCAGCTCCTTCAAGGGAACAGGCGGTGCGGCATTGATATTGACCTTGTTGTAAAGCCAACGCTCGCCGTCGTCCTCAATGCCAAGGTTGGTGAGCAGGTCCTCAAAGTCCATAAAGAGGTATTTGATGTACTTTTTTGCCTCCTCCTCAGTCATCTCGCGTTCTGCAAGGTCGCGCAACGCTTTCAGGCAATCCTCACGGTACGCAATCACATTGAGTGCAATCGCTTTGAAGGAGTTTTCCGCAAAGCCTGCGCGGTACGCATCAAGCTGCTTGGCAAGCTTGCCGACATTGTCGTCCTTTTCCTTGACACGCTTGATTTGCGCGATGACGGTTGCGTTATGCGCGTAAATGAGCTTCTGCACCTCTTCAAGGGGAGAGGGGCCTGCGGGCTCCTCGGGCGCTGCCTCGGCGGCAGGCTCCTCGGGGGTTACCTCAGGTGCAGGGTCCTCGGGGATCACCTCGGGCGCGCTCTCCGCCTCGGCAGGCGCAGCCGCCGCAGTGATGGGCTCTGCAGCCGCAGGTGCGGGTTCTGCCGCCACAGGGATTACCTCGGTCGCGGGTGCGGGCTCTGCCACGGGCTCCTCGTAAGACGGAAAGGGGACGCCGTCATCTGCCGCAAGCGGTGCGGTCGTTTCTGCAGGATAATCGGGGAAGGGCTTGTCATCACAGGCAGTGCCTTGTACAAATTCTTCCATTTTTTCACCTCACAATACTTTTCATTGAGCGCATATTATTGCAAATTGTATGCCAATGCTGCAACGATATATACTTAATATGTATTCTATCACGCGATATAATAAAAGTCAACAGAATTTTCGCATATTTTTGCATTTTATTTCACGATTTCTCCAAAAAAGCACACCTCCTGCATTTTGCTGTTTTTCTGCCCTGTTCTCTGACACAGAAAAGCCGTCGGACTGACGCACTGTCCGACGGCTTTTATTCGTTTTTTACGGAATTTCATTCTGCTTGCGCTTGCGCTTGCCGAACAGACGCATTGCAATCAGAACAACACCCGCACCAATCAGCGGAAACAGCGCACTGACAAGCATTCCTGCCCGAAGTCCGACCTCCTCGGCAGCAATATTGAATTTCTCTCCAATCCTGCCCGCCAAGCTGCTGACAGAAACCCTATCAATCAAGACGCCGACCAGCTGCGGAGCCACCGAGGCACCCAGATCGCCGCTTGCAGCCATCAGTGCAAATGCGGTAACACCTGCGTGGGGGATTTTCTCCTCCATCATAATCAGTGTACCGGGCCAGAGCATCGAGACAAAAAGCCCTGTCAGCACACAGGCAAGAAAGGCCGGCAAGGCATTCGAGGAAAGCGCGACAACAAGGTAGCACGCGGCAGCACCAAGCATACCGACAAGAAGCACGCGGCTGATGTTTTTGCCAAACCGCGCATAGCCAATGCGTGCAAGGCCGAGAAGCAGCGCGAACATCGCAACACCGAGAATGTCGCCAACCGCCTTGTCAATGCCAAGCAGCTGCTCGGCATAGGTGGAAATCCAGTTTCCCATGGCATTTTCAGCGCAGCTGCCAAAGAAAATACAAAGCACGCAAAGCGTAATCCCCTTTGCTCTCCCGACAAATTCCCTGCTGCCCGACCGGACGCTCGTCGCCTCTCCCAATTCAGGCATCGGCGAGAGCATAAAAAACACTGCGGCAGCAAGGGGCAACAGCGCCAGAAAGCCAAAGAGATACGCCCAATGCTCCGTGCCGAACATACGGAAAAACACCGTGCTGAGGATAACCATTGTCAGCACGCCAAACGCATAAAGCGAATGCAGCAGGCTCATATCGCGCTGCGGCGTATCCGACGGAATTGCGGCAATGGTGGGACTGAGCAAAACCTCGGACAAGCCCGCCGAAACCGAAAAAATGACGGTGCCGAGCGCCAGCCCAAAATAGGCGTTTTGCGGGAACAGGGTGGGGACAAGCGCATAGGTCAGCAGACCGCACGCCGTAATCAACGGCATCATACGCACAATCCAACGAATGGGAAAGTGCTTACCGAAAGCGGTAAAAAGCAAATCAACACCAAGCTGTGTGCAAAAATTGATCAGAACCAGTGTGCCGAGAAGCGTATAGGAAACGCCGTACATCTCACGAAAGGTGCTAAAAAGCAGCGGCGGCACGCAAAAAATCGACGACATGGTAAAATATGCCGTATAACACGCAAATTTGGTCAGCTTGAAATTAGGGGTTGACATCAATAACCTCTCTTATTTTTTGACGGGCAGGAGCATTCGCGTTTCCTGCTTATAGGTCGCAAAGCCCTGCTTTTTAGCCTGCCTGCCCTCTGCCAAGGGAATACTGACAAACAGAAAAAGTGCGGTGTTGGCAAGTGCGCCAAATGCTAAAATCCAGGCAGACGGGTCGCAAAAAGCAACTGCAAGTGCCACGCCCCACCACATCAGAATTTCACCCAGATAGTTGGGGTGACGCGAATATTTCCAAAGACCGTGACGGTTAAAGGCGGCATCGCGGTTTTTACGGAATTTGTGCATCTGGATATCCGCCACACCCTGCATCGAGGCAGCCGCCAGGGAAAGTGAGAGGCAAAGCGCCGCAGGCAGCGTGAGAGAAACGCTCTCACGAATCGCATACACGGCAGGAAGAACACAGCCGTACACCACCAGTGTCGGCACCATATGTATGCCCACAAGATTCACAACGGGGTAAAATTTTCCTGTCCTTTCATGTAGCATCGTGTACCGCCAATCCTGGTGGCAAAGTCCCCCGAAGGTATACGCCCAATTTGCCGTCAACCGTATCGCCCAGAAGAAGACCGCTGCAAGGAGCAACACCCCGAACGCCGTCAGCTCCCTGCCCCACGCAAAGGCGACAAGAATCACGGGTGGCTGCACGCTCCAATAGGGGTCATAGACCGAGGCGTTTCCGAAAAGAAGGCTGAACAAAAAGGTCGTGACCGTGGCTGCCGCATCGGCAATCAGCAGTGCAAGCCACCACGAAAGCGGCAGCGCGCGATAGACAATTACCCCCACAACGGTAGCAATTATATAGACAAACAACAGCACAACAAAGCTTTTGCCGCGACTCTGTTTCAATGATTTTATCATCTGCTCTTACTCCTGCTTCTGCAGATGCCAGCCAAAATCACCATGGTAAATCATTTGCCTGGTCATACCGCCGTCAATACAAATATTCTCGCCTGTTATAAAGCCCGCCTTATCCGAGCAAAGATAGAGCACCATGTTGGCAACATCAAGCGGATTGCCCACTCTGCCCGCGGGCTGCTGCATGGCGTCCGCCCCCTCGTAAACGGTATATGCAGTATCAATCCAACCGGGCGACACCGAATTGACGCGCACGCGCCCCGCAAGACTGACGGCAAGCGCATGTGTCAACGCCGATATACCGCCCTTTGCCGCCGTGTAGCTCTCGCTCTCGGGCTGGCTCATACGGTCACGTGAGGAGGAAATGTTGACAATGGCCGCGCCCTCTCTGAAATGGGGTGCAAACAGCTTCGCCAGATAAAAGGGGGCGGTCACGCCGACACGCAGGGCGTACTCAAAATCCGCATAGGAGCCCCCGGTAATCCCGCACATCTTCGGTGCCGCGTTATTCACCAGATAATCCACGTATCCATAGTCGGCAATCACCTTGGCAGCGAAACGCTCCAGTGTTTCTCTGTCTGCAATATCGCCCACAAAATAATTGTTTTCAAGCACGTCAATGCAAAGCGCGCGTGCACCTGCTTTTTGAAACTCTTCACGAATGCATTTACCGATGCCTCTTGCCGCACCCGTTACCACCACAACCTTATCCTTGAAATCAAACATAAGCTTCCCCTTTCAAAGAATATTTCCTTTTTAATATGTGCATATTTTAACATATTTCGTCACCAAACGCAAGAACTTTCTTTAGCGCTTTTACTGCAACCGACGGTTGCAGTAAAATGTCCCATTCAAAGAATCTCCTTCATTTTTCAATAATATTGTAAAAAGGGCTTGCCTTTTCTGCTTGTATCAGTTATAATGTAAGTTGTAAAATATCATATAAAGGAGTAGCATTTATGGCATACACCTACATTACGGGCGGTAAAATTATTCTACCCGATGCAGTTGTCCTTGATAAGGCCCTTGCCTTTGATAAGGGAAGCGGCAAAATCATTGGTATCGTTGACACTGTGCCCACAGGCGCAGACTGCATTGATGCCAAAGGAAATTATGTGGCCCCGGGTCTTATTGACCTCCACATTCACGGCTATCTCGGCGAAGACGCTTCGGACGGCAAAGCAGACGGTATCAGAAAAATCGCTTACGGCATCGCCAAAAACGGCGTCACCGCATTTCTGCCCACCACAATGACGATATCCAAGCCCGAAATCGTCGCGGCACTTGATACCGTACGCAGCCTCAAGGCTGAGAGTCAGAGCTGGGACGGTGCAGAGATTCTGGGCGTACACGCAGAGGGCCCCTTCATCAACCCCGGCAAGAAGGGCGCACAGGCAGAGGAGAACATTCTCCCGCCCGATGCCGATTTTGTGCTGGAGCACGCCGACATCATTACCTCTATCACCATTGCCCCCGAAAT
>JAFQMP010000015.1 GCA_017396225.1 Clostridia bacterium
AAAACAACAAAGCAGCACGCGCCTTTTGGCGCGTGCTGCTTTCATTTTTACAAGTATTACTGCTTGACGTGAACGTCCATCTGGGGAAACGGAATCTCGATGCCGCGCTGGTTAAACTCGGCATAAATTTCTTCCTTAAGGTCAAAATTGATATTCCAGTAATCGTCACCGTTCAGCCAGACGCGCACGGTAAAGTCGATGGAGGAGGAGCCGTGCTCCGTCAGACGCACCATGGGGGCAGGGTCAGAAAAGATGACGTCGTTATGGCGGGCAATTACATCAAGCACAGCGCTCTTGACTGCGGCGACATCGGTGCCGTAGGCAGCAGAAACCGTAAGGTCAAGACGGCGCGTGCCCTTGGTGGAGTAATCAACGACGACCGCCGTCGTCACCTTGCTGTTGGGAATGGTGACAACCTTATTATCGGGAGTTTTTAATTTGGTGCAAACGATTTTGATTTGCTCAACCGTACCGGACGTGCCGTCAATATCAACGAAATCACCCTCCTCAAAGGGCTTGGTCACAACCAGCATAATGCCCGAAGCAAGGTTGGCAATCACGTCCTGCACCGCCAGCGAAATGGCGAGGGTAAGAACACTGAATATCGCTACCAGCGAGGTGGTGTCAACGCCCAGCATCGAAAGCAGGATAATGAGATAGACTGCAAGCAACGCGACCTTGACAAGCGAGGTCAGGAAATTGCCCGTGGCACCCTTCAGCTTGGATTTATCCATAGCGCGCTTGAAAAGGCGACCGACAAGCTTTACGACGATGAAGCCAAGTACAAGCACCAGGACAAAGGTGAGAATGGCGTTCCAATTGTTGACAATGGTGTTTTTAACCGTTTTCCAGAGGTTACTGAAAAATTCTTGCATAATTTTTTCCTTTCTTATACGTAAAATAATCTAAAGCGTACTGTATCCCACCCTACGGAACAAGATACAGTGCGATTTCGTAATCAGGCGGCAAGGTCTCACCAAAGACTGCCGCAAAGCAGATGCTCTCTCCCGCCGCAATCGCGCTCACACGGAGTGTGCCGTCAGCCGAGGCAAGATACAGCAAGGGGCTCCGCCCCGCCACCAGGCTGAGGTCACTCTCTGCCGCTGCGGTAAAGCCCTCCAGCAGCAAAGGCTCGTCAAGCACGCGTGCAAGCAGCACGGCGGTGCCCCCCAGTGTTGCATAACCCCCTATCGGTGAAAAGGGGTCGACGGTTACCTGCGCATCAACACCCAGACGAACCAGGCGCGCGGCAACGCGGGCAGAAAACGCAGACTCATTACCGCAAAGCGCGCGGGAAAGCGCCCGCAGCGCATCAGGATTATAATCTGCAATAACCGCAAAAAGCAGTTGCTTGGCGGGCAAGCTGCCGCTGCCAAACGGCACAGGAGTATCGGGGGTGACAGCAGTACCCTCACGTGTCAGCTCGTCTGCCAGCGTAAGCGCCACCGCAAGGCGGCAGGCGGCATCTGCGCTCACTGTCGCATCGCGCGCCACATCATAGACAAGCACGTGCGTTTTGGTGTCCGAAAAAACAAGTCCATCAGCCCCCGCAGGTGCTACGGTCTTTGTGTCCTCCGTCTCTAACAGCGCATATTTTGCAGGCACTACAAAAGCGCGCGCAATCTCATAACCGCAAAGCGCACAGTGGCGTGTGGTATAGCCCTCGGTTGACTCCGTAGGCTCCTTCACCTCATCTGAAAACGCGTGCGCACGCGCCATAATATCGGTGGGAATTGCCACCGCCTCGCTCACCTCAGCATGGCAAATTTTACAGTAGCGCGCCACCGTACCGGGCGTCTGGCAGGTTACGGGCACCACGTCATAGCGGCTACCGTATACGTGGCTGCAGCCCTCCTTGTTGTAGGTGTGGACCGTTTGACCCGCCGCGCAAGCTGTAAACAGCACCAGGGGGAGCAATAAACAGGCAAGCAGCCTTGCTTTTCTCATCACGTCCACACTCCTTTCGAAAATCAGTCAACAATGGGTCTTGCCGTCAGGGCAATCAGCAGCCTTTTGCTGTCAGGCTGTACCGTCGCCTCGTGCGCCGCGCGGTTGCGGTGCAGCTCGCCACATTTGGTGCAGCGATATACAATAATATATCCCTTTTTCGCATCGGGCAAGCAAGAGATTGGCTCCATTTCACCGCCACAGGTGTTGGCGCGGTCACCCGGATTCACATCTACGTGTAAGCTCCACAGACAAAAGGGGCAATGGTCGCGCGAGGTATAACCAAGCGGCAAAACCGAACGCCCGCAATGAGCACAGACAAAGCCACTGTCATTTTTTGAAAATCTCTTTACTTCCATACTCTTTGATGAAAAACACCGCATAACGCGGCGTTTTTTCTGATTATTTTTTCTGTGCGAGTGCAGCCTTTGCCTTCGCCACAATATTCTCGGGCGTCAGGCCATAAGCCTCAAGCAGCGCAGGCACGGTGCCGGAGCGACCGAAGGTATCCTCCACGCCAACGCGGAGAACGGGCACGGGCAGTCCCTCACAAACAACCTCACAAACAGCAGCACCCAAGCCGCCGATAACGCTATGCTCCTCAACCGTGACAATCGCACCGGTTTCGGCAGCCGCCTTCAGAACAATATCCTTGTCAAGCGGCTTAATGGTGTGAATGTTCACCACGCGGGCAGAAATGCCCTCTGCCGCAAGCATCTCTGCCGCGGTCAGTGCCAAGTGCACCGGCAGACCGGTGGCAATCAGGGTAACATCGGTGCCCTCACGCATCGTGACACCCTTTCCAAGCTCAAACTTGTAGTCGGCATCGTTGATAACCGGCAAAGCATATCTGCCAAAGCGCATATATACGGGGCCGTTATGCAGGAGTGCCGCCTCAACAGCTGCGCGCGCCTCAACAGCGTCCACGGGGTTGATAATCGTCATACCGGGAATCGTGCGCATCAGGGCGATATCCTCGTTGCACTGGTGCGTTGCGCCGTCCTCGCCGACAGTGATGCCTGCGTGGGTTGCACCAATCTTCACGTTCAGGTGGGGATAGCCCACGGAGTTGCGAATCTGCTCAAAGGCACGACCTGCCGCAAACATGGCGAAGGTCGACGCAAAGGGAGTGGTGCCCGCCGCTGCCAGTCCTGCAGCCACCGAAATCATATTGCCCTCTGCAATACCGCAGTTGATGTGACGCTCGGGATACTTCTTCTTGAAAATACCGGTCTTGGTCGCTGCCGCAAGGTCAGCATCAAGCACCACAAAATCATACTTTTCGCCAAGCTCGGCAAGTGCCGCGCCGTAGGCCTCTCTTGTTGCAATCTTATCTGCCATGACTTTATCTCCTTTACAGCGCTGCTTTCAATTCTGCAACGGCCTTTTCGTACTGCTCGTCATTCGGTGCCGAGCCGTGCCAGCCGACCTGATTTTCCATGAAGGAAACGCCCTTGCCCTTCACGGTCTTGAGGATAATGGCGGTGGGCTTGCCCTTGACGGTCTTAGCCTCATTGAGCGCCGCCTCAATCTCATCAAAATTATGACCGTCAATGACAATCACATGAAAACCAAAGGCGCGAAGCTTTTCATCGTGGGGGGTGGGATTCATAACCTCGGCAACAGGACCGTCAATCTGCAAGCCGTTCCAGTCAATCATCACGCAAAGATTATCAAGCTTATAGTGGGCGGCAAACATGCAGGCCTCCCAGACCTGACCCTCCTCGCTCTCACCGTCGCCGACAACCGTGTAGGTGCGGTAATCCTGACCCTTGAGCTTGGCTGCAAGTGCCATGCCGCAAGCGGCGGAGATGCCAAGACCGAGCGAGCCGGTGCTCATATCAACGCCGGGTGTACCCTTCATATCAGGGTGACCCTGCAGGTAAGAATCAACCTTGCGCAGCGTAATAAGGTCCTCACGGGGAAAGAAGCCCTTCTCTGCCAGAACAGCATAAAGTGCAGGCGCCGTGTGTCCCTTGGAAAGCACAAAGCGGTCGCGTGCTGGGTCCTTGGGGTTTTTGGGGTCCACCTTCATCTCACAAAAATAAAGATAAGTCAAAACATCTGCAATCGAAAGCGAGCCACCGGGGTGTCCCGACCTTGCGGCGTGCACCTCATCTAAAATATTCAGTCTGACCTGCGCTGCAAGCCTGGCAAGCTGCAGCTTTTTTGACATTTCCATCAGTATCCTCCTCGTGCTCAATACCGAGCAATATTAGTCATAGCATAATTATAATATTAAACAAAGATGATGTCAACCCTTGAACAAGTGAAAAAACAAGAAATGGCTTGCTTTTTTGCAATTTTCGGTCAAGGGTCGCCCTCCACCTCGCGTAGCGACACACATTGTGCGGCACTTCACACGCGCCAATGCAAGCGGTAACAAAATGCGTTTTCCAAGCAGGCAAGCCCCACCAAAAGCGGAAAAAAGCACCGCCCCGAGCCCGGCAAAAGGGGGTACAGGGAGTTCGTACTTTTCACACCTCGCAAAAGCGGCGCAAAGCTATGCAGATAAAGGGTTTTACACAGTTTCCACAGGGTTTTCCACAGGCTGTGCACCGAGGTTTTCCACAGGCAACCCTCTTTCCATTTTTGGAAAAGAAAGCTCAAATCTGCCCATTTATTTTCCACTAAATGTCAAAAAACGCACCATTTTTTGAAAATTCTTCCCACTCCTTGATTTTACCCGCTTTTTCGCAAAAGCCGTGTACGCGTGCTTTTTCACCCCAAAATCCACTTTGGACTGTTCTTTACTGAATTTTGTGTCTTTTTTTCACAAAAGTGCCTGCTTTTACCCATATCAAAGAAGCACGGCGGGGGACCTTTGGTCCCCCGCCGCGCACTGATTATTGCGTTTTCATTTGCCGCAAGAAAAGGAAAACCGCAAGCGCCAGGCAAGCGAGCGCATAGCCAATCACCCACCACAAATGTGGGAATATCGCGGCAAAATCGCCGACAAGCAGGGCTCGCTCCAATTCAACCGCGTGCACAAATGGGAGCGCATAGGCAATTTTCTTGAACGCACCGCCCACAAGCGCAAGGTCAAACCAGATACCCGACAACCACGCAGAAAGGTTCGTCAGCAACGCACCGCAGATGCCGCCCACCTGCTTATCGGTGAGGATACTGCCGAATAAAAGCCCCAGCGCAATAAAAAGAAGGGATACGGGTATGATAAACAGCACGGCAAAGAGAATATTCACCGTCATCTCAAGCCCCAGCATCATCGCAACCAGATAGCAAATAAAGCTTTGTGCCACAGCAATCGGCAGAATCGGCAGTGTATAGCCGAGAATGAAATCAAGCGACGACAGGGGCGTGGCATACAGTCTCTGTAAAAACGCGCTGCCCCTGTCCTTTGCAATCAGCGATGCCGAAAAAAGCGTCATAAAGGACAACCCGAAAACGGTAACGCCGGGCGTAAGATGCGCAATTTCAAACAGCGGCACGGGAATATTCGCCTGAATCGCACTCATCAGCAAAATCAAAATCAGCGGAAAGCCCAGACCGAAGGCAAGCGTCAGCGGGTCGCGCAGGATTTCCTTGGCGTTTCTCCTTGCAAAAGTCAGCATTTTCATTTTGCCACCCCCTTTACAATACGGACAAAGGCCTCCTCAAAGCTGTCGGTATCTGCCGTCCGCTTGATTTCCGCCGCCGTATCGCAGATGAGCAGTCTGCCGTCCCGCATAATCGCAATGCGGTCAGAGAGTGCCTCCGCCTCCTCCATATAGTGCGTGGTCAAAATAATCGTCACCTTCCCCTTGAGGGTGCGGATAATATCCCACAGGTCACTTCTCGCAATCACGTCAAGACCAAGCGTGGGCTCATCAAGAAACAAAATTTTCGGCTCGCTAATCAGTGCCATGGCGATGCTGAGCCTTCTTTGCCAGCCGCCCGAGAGCTTTCCCGCTTTTTTATCAATCACTGCGGAAAGCCCGAGGGCTTCGGTCAGCTCCGTTATTTTGGCAGCACTTTTATCTTTTGTAAACCCATACACGCCGCAAATCAATGCAAGATTCTCACGCACGCTGAGCCCGCGTGCGACGGCGGTCTCCTGCGGCGATACCGCAATCAGCGATTTCACGGCGGCCGTATCCCGACAAATACTGTTGCCGAACAGATATGCATCGCCCGCCGTGGGTGCCGCCAGACAGGAAAGCATCTTAATGGTAGTCGTTTTTCCCGCACCGTTTACGCCGAGAAGCGAAAAAAGCTCTCCCTCCTCTATGGAAAGAGAAAGGTTATCAACAGCCACGGTGTCGTGGTAACGCTTGGTCAAGCCTTCTATTTTAATTGCACTCATACTTCATTCTCCCTTGGCAAATGTCTTGCCCGTAATCCCTGATAAATATCACTTAACATATCGCTGATAAGCTCCCATTCAAGCGGCAAAAACGAGGTCGCCAGCATCGTGCCGATGCCGTGCACGGCACTCCACATTTCCAGGTGCATCAGCCGTGCCTGCTCTCTTGTCACGCCGTTTGCCTGCATAATCATCTCTACCGATTGCTCAAAATCAGCCGTTGGGGACAAATCCGCGCCCGTTCTGTCACACATAAAGAGGAGCTTAAACAGCTCCCTTTCCTCCTTTGCAAAGCGGATATACGCCATACCCATCGCCTTATACTGCGGATATTTGCCGCCTTCCACCTCGCATTTAATAAATGTAAGGTAGCGCTCATACGCAGCCGCGGCTGTCGCCAGCTGCAAATCCTCCATTGTCTGAAAATTAGAGAAAATCGGCTGCGTGGAGCAGTCAAGTGCCGCGGCAACAGCACGGGCGTTGATTGCCTGTGCGCCGCCCGTACGCACAAGTGAAACCGCGGCAGCGAGAATATCCTCTCTCGTAATTTTCACCTTGGGTGGCATTTCCTTCCTCCATAAAATAACAAGTGTTATATATCAACGTCATTCTACACCAAAAGCCCCCGCTTGTCAATAGGATTTTCAATTTTTATAAAAAAACAAGCCCGTTTGGCGACATTTTTGCCAAACGGGGCTTGTTTTACAAGAAATCAGTTCTTCAGACTGTGAATCGGTGCAGGAATTCTGCCGCCGCGCGCAATAAAGCGCGCAGGCGAATCGGTGCGCAGCGGCATAATAGGTGCGGTACCCAACAAACCGCCAAAGGATACGCTGTCGCCAACGCCCTTGCCATATGCGGGAATCAGGCGCACTGCCGTGGTTTTGGTGTTAGCAACACCAATCGAAATCTCGTCTGCGATAATGCCGCAGATAACCTCCTCGGAGGTATCACCCGGCACTGCAATCATATCAAGGCCAACAGAGCAGACGGCTGTCATCGCCTCAAGCTTTTCCAGGCTGAGCGCGCCTGCATTGACAGCGGCAATCATGCCCTCGTCCTCGGAAACAGGGATAAACGCACCCGACAAGCCGCCTACATGCGAGGAAGCCATAACGCCGCCCTTCTTCACCGCATCGTTGAGCATCGCAAGTGCCGCCGTGGTGCCGTGCGTGCCGCAAACCTCAAGTCCCATTTCCTCAAGAATTCTTGCAACCGAGTCACCGATTGCAGGCGTGGGTGCCAAGGAAAGGTCAATAATGCCAAAGGGCGCATGCAGACGGCGTGCCGCCTCGCTTGCCACCAGCTGACCGACACGGGTAATCTTAAAGGCGGTCTTTTTGATGACATCAGCCAGCTCAGAAAGGTTGCAATCCCCCGCGCGGCGAATGGCAGCAGCCACCACACCGGGGCCCGAAACACCGACGTTAATCACGCTGTCGGGCTCCCCCACTCCGTGGAAGGCGCCCGCCATAAAGGGGTTATCCTCCGGAACATTTGCAAAGACAACCAGCTTAGCACAGCCAATTGAGTTGTTGTCGCGCGTGAGATACGCCGCACGCTTGATGGTGCTGCCCATCAGGCGAATGGCGTCCATATTGATGCCCGCCTTGGTGCTCGCCACATTGACGGAGGAGCAGACGTTGGTGGTTTCGGCAAGCGCTTCAGGAATAACCGAAATCAAATTTCTGTCCCCCGTGGTCATACCTTTATGCACAAGCGCGGAAAATCCGCCAATAAAATTGATGCCCAGCGTATCCGCCGCACGCTGCAGCGTATGTGCAAGCTTCAGATATCCTTCCGGAGAAATAGAGCCGCCAATCAGAGAAATCGGCGTGACCGAAACACGCTTATTAACAATCGGAATACCGTATTCATGCTCAATATCCACACCTGTTTTCACCAGATGCTCTGCCGTACGGGTAATCTTATCGTATACGCGCGTGCAAAGGTGGTCGGGGTCCTCACTCACACAGTCAAGGAGTGAGATACCCATGGTAATGGTACGAATATCGAGGTTTTCCTCGCGAATCATACCGATTGTTTCCAAAATATCAGCTACATTCAGCATCGGGGTTACTCCTTAAATGTGGTGCATCGTATTGAAAATATCCTCGTGCATCGCACGGATATCCAGGCCGCGCGCGCTACCCAACGCAGCAAGACCTGCTGCAAAATCGGCAAAAGGAACAGTGAGCTTATCAATCTCCACAATCATAATCATGGCAAAGTACTCGGAAAGTACATTTTGCGTGATTTCAGTGATATTGGCGTCCTTTTCCGCGCAAAATGCGCTCACGGCGGCAATAATGCCAACGCTATCCTTGCCGGTGACGGTAATAACTGCTTTCATATTCTCTCCTTTTCGGGCAGACCCGACATTGTGATGCCCTCATTATACCACAAAACCGATTTTTTCACAAGCCCCAACAGCCTTTTTTAGACGCTTTACGCAAAAAACATTGAATTACCGCCCCACTTATGCTATAATATTATAAAATATTTTCAGGAGGCGCGCCGTGCATCAGTTTTCAGGATATGAATTTGCTGTTTCCCAACGCAAAGAGGGCAAATGGATTGCCGCCCGTATAGGACTCATTATGATTTACGCCATATACGTGCTGACCGTATTGCTCCTCGGTCTCAAGCTGCGCCTCATCGTACCGCTGCTTGCCTTTATCCCACTCACAGTCTGGCTGCTCATCTTCATCACCTGGCGCTATGTACAGGTTGACTACGAATACAGCATCGTTTCAGGCACGCTGACCTTCACCAAAATCTACGGCAACCGCCAACGCAAGCGCGTGTTTGAGATGCAGCTGAAGGACGCCGTCCGCATCGCTCCACTGGCGAGCGAGCAGGAGGCCGCACGCGGTGCCGCCTACGCCCCCGAGCGCGAATTTATTGGTGTTTCCTCAATGAGTGCCCCCGATATTTATTTTATGCTTTTCGAGCTTGATGACAGAAGAAATCGCGAAAAACGCCGCGCAATCTTTTATTTTGAGGCCACCGCCAAAGCGCTTGCTATCTGCCGCTTTTACAATCCCTCGGGCACTGTTATGTCCGATGTTTCGCGCTGATTTTCACCCCCGTCCACCCATTTCCCATTTCAAACACATACCCAGGCGCTTCACCGCGCTGTGGGCTTTAAGGAGAAACCATGAAGCTTTCCACCAGGGTCGCCGTCATCGGCGCGGGACACGCAGGCATTGAGGCGGCGCTTGCCGCCGCAAGGCTCGGCGTTGATACCGTGCTTTTTACCATTTCGCTTGAAGCGATTGCCAATATGCCCTGCAACCCCTCAATCGGCGGCACGGCAAAGGGACATCTTGTCTATGAAATAGATGCCCTCGGCGGCGAAATGGGGCGCGCGGCAGATGCCGTCACTCTACAATCAAGAACCCTGAATCTCGGCAAGGGCGCCGCTGTCCATTCCAAGCGTATTCAGGCAGACCGCAAGCGCTATCAGGCCTATATGAAGGGTGTGCTGGAGCGCACCCCCAACCTCCGCCTTGTTCAGGCAGAGGTTGTCGCCGTTGAAGTAGACAAAACCAATACCGTCCGCGGACTAAAAACGCATCTTGGCGAGTTCTGGCAAGCCGAATGCATCATTGTGGCGGCAGGCACCTATCTTGAAAGCCGTATTTTCATCGGCGATGTCAATTATGAAAGCGGTCCTGACGGATTTCTCCCCTCACGCGGCCTTTCCGCCTCGCTCACCGCACTGGGGATTCCCATGCGCCGCTTTAAGACAGGCACTCCCGCACGCATCAACCGCCGTTCGGTGGCGCTTGACAAGCTTGAGGTACAGCCCGGCGAGGACTCCCCCCTGCCCTATTCCGCAGACACCCCCGAAAACTATATGGAGGGCTATCAGCAGCTCCCCTGTCACGTCGTCTACACAAACGCGGAAACGCACCGCGTTATCCGCGAAAATATACACCGTTCTGCCATGTATGGCGGTCATATCCACGGCACGGGGCCGCGTTACTGCCCTTCAATAGAGGATAAAATCGTCCGCTTTGCTGACAAGGAGCGCCACCAGCTCTTTTTGGAGCCAATCGGTGCGGACACCGATGAGCTTTATCTGCAGGGCTTTTCCACCTCTCTGCCCACCGACGTGCAGGCAAAAATGCTTGCCACGCTCCCCGGCTTTGAAAATGCAGAAATGATGCGCTATGCCTACGCAATTGAATATGACTGCTGTGACCCGCAAGCCCTCACGGCAAGCCTTGAATTTCGCACCGTTCACGGGCTATTTGGCGCAGGGCAATTCAACGGTACCTCCGGCTACGAGGAGGCCGCTGCGCAGGGATTGGTTGCAGGCATCAACGCCGCGCGCCGCGTCAAGGGCGAGGAGCCGCTGATTTTACCGCGCGCCAGCTCCTACATCGGAACCCTGATTGATGACCTCATCATCAAAGGCACAAACGAGCCCTACCGTATGATGACCTCGCGCTCGGAATACCGCTTGCTGCTGCGCCAGGATAATGCGGACACGCGCCTGACACCTATCGGTCACCGCCTCGGTCTGATTGACGATGCACGCTTTGCCGCTTATGAGGCGGCGCAAGCACGGATTAATAAGGAAATCGCCCGCTTAAAATCCACCCATCTCTCCCCCGTCGTCATCAATCCCCTTCTCCTGTCACTCGCCGAGCCGCCTGTCAGCACCGGTGTGTCTATTGCCGATTTGCTGCGCCGCCCAATGATAGATTTAGAAACGCTTGCCCCCCTTGACAAGGAGCGCCCCGCGCTTTCCAGAAAAGAGCTTTTGTCGGTAGAAGTTCAAATCAAGTACGAAGGGTATATTAGCCGCCAGATGTGCGAGGTTTCAAGGCAAGAAAGATTAGAGTCAAGGACGTTACCTGACACACTTGACTACAATCAAATCAAGGGCTTGCGCACCGAGGCCGCGCAGAAGCTTTCTGCGATACGCCCCGCCACAATCGGCGCCGCCTCCCGCATCAGTGGCGTCAGCCCCGCAGATATCTCGGTTCTTCTCATTTATCTTGGCTTACACTAAGAAAATAACCCGCGAATTGATGCTTTTCAATTGTTTTCAAAGGAGAAAACGCCCCTATGGATTTTTTAGAATTTAACGACATTTTCAATACCGTTATGCGCGATAATGGGCTTTCACACTTGTGCGATGATGAAAAGTCAAGGAAGCTCTATTATTTGATGGAGCACATGCTGGAGGTGAACAAAAGCATGAACCTGACCGCCATCAAAGAGGAAAGAGCCGTTATCACCCGCCATTTCGTTGACAGCCTTACCATCGAGCCCTTTTTGCCGCAAAACGCCAAAATCCTTGACGTCGGCTGCGGTGCAGGCTTCCCTTCCCTGCCCCTCGGCATTGTTCGTCCCGATTTAAGCATTGTGGCACTTGACAGCACCGAAAAGCGCATTCGCTACGTCGCAGACACCGCAAAGGCCTTGGAGCTTTCCCGCTTTACCGCCATTGCCGCGCGCGCCGAGGAATTGGCACACGACAAGGCGCACCGCGCGTGTTATGACGTTGTTACCGCGCGCGCCGTTGCCGCACTCCCCGTCCTGTCCGAGCTCTGCTTGCCCTTCGCGCGTATCGGCGGCCGCTTTATTGCCATGAAGGCAAAACGCGGCGATGAGGAGCTGGCTGCAGCAGCAAGCGCAATCAGCAAGCTTGGTGCCACCGTCAAGCAAAACCTTTTTATTACACTCATCGGCGCCGACGAGCAGGACGAGCGCCAGCTCATCGAAATTGAGAAAATCGACAAAACACCGCAAAACCTGCCGCGCCCGTACGCAAAGATAGTCAAGCGCCCACTTTAACCCAGGGACACACCCAGAGGCCACTGTCTTAACCGCAAAATCACGCAGAGAAATGGTGGTTTTATGCGAAATTTTGAATCATTTTGCACGAAGGTTCCCCCTTTAAGGGGAACCTTTTCTTTTATTTCAGCCCTTTTATCTCCTATTTTTTTATCAAAATTGACATTTTTTGACCGCTCTCAGCCCATTCCGTGGGTTCTTTGTAAAATATTCCATTTTTTACCAATTTTGTTTGACAGTATTTGCGCGCACGCTGTGATATGCTGAAAACAGCAAAACACAGAAGATATAAAACAAGGAGATAAAGCATGGATACATACGCTACATACTACCCGCCGCAAACCCCGGGACAAGCCCGAATCAACAATCAAATGCCTGCAGAAAGCATGATTTATTTGCCTGCGGCGCAAATTATCGCCCAAAGAACCGAAAAAATTCCTAAAAATGAGCAAAATCACATCATCAGACTGGCAGCTTCTATCAAAAAATACGGTATATTGGAGCCATTGGCAGTAAAAGCCGCAGGGAATAGCCCGGGTTTTCCAACCTATGAGCTGGTTGACGGCGAGCGCCGTTTTCGCGCCGCTGCAATCGCAGGTGTTGAGCGTTTGCCCTGCACGGTTTTGCCTGCAAATGCGCAAAAATGCGCCACGCACGCCTTTATTTGCCGCCTGAAACAAGAAAATTTACACTTTTTTGACCTTTCAGAGGCTTTTCACGCCCTTTTTCACGACTATCGCATCACCCAAGAGGAAATTGCAAGAAAAATGGGGCTCTCGCAATCGGCAGTCGCAAACAAGCTTCGCCTGCTCCGCTTGCCCCCCGAAGAGCGCGTCCTTATTAGGCAAGCAGGGCTTTCCGAGCGCCACGCACGCGCCCTTCTGCGCCTGGAATCCCCCAAAAAGCGCAAAGAAGCGCTCGCCCTTCTGTTAAGCGCGGCGCACACCGTAGCGGAGGCTGAGCGCCTGATTGATTCATTTTTGCCAAAAAAGCAGGAAAAAACCACGGTTTTACCCGATTTTACCGCAGTTTTTACCCCAAACGAGCCCGCTCCCCCCGCAAAAAGCAGGGAAGCAACACCTGCAGAGGAAGCGGCGCCCGCCGCGGAGCAACACGCAATTGCCACGGCAGAGCAGGGGATTACGCCAAAAAAGTTTATTTTGCGCGACCTGCAGCCTCTGTACCATTCAATTGAACGCACGATTGGCATCTTCAAGAAAACAGGCGCAACAGTCAATTATGTCAAAGAGGAAGACGAGCATAGGGCACTCATTACCATTTCAATTCCCAAAAAGCCCTGATTTGTTTCACGTGAAACGTTTATTTACAAAGAGCAGATGTTTCACGTGAAACCTTGCACGCTTTTTGTTTTTTGTTTCACGTGAAACAGGAGTCTCTCCTTTCTGTGTTTCACGTGAAACAATTTTGGCTGTTAGCGACCTTAAAGGCAAGCAAAAGCACAAACGTGATATATTTTTCGGTGCTTTTCGCAAAAATCTGTTGCAAAAAAGCATTTTTGGTGATATAATGAAACTCACATACAACACGCGCCCGCGGGCGCACAATGCGTCTGCGCCGAGCTTGCGTGCGCATAGCGCAATTTCAGATAAAAAGGAGGGTGCGTACATGGGCAGAATCATTTCCTTCGCCAACCAAAAGGGTGGCGTAGGCAAAACCACCTCTGCTGTCAACACCGCCGCCTCGCTCGGCGCGCTCGGTTATGATACGCTCCTCATTGACCTCGACCCGCAGGGCAGCGCCACAAGCGGCGTCGGTATCCGCAAAAAGGGTCTGCGCTACACAGTGCGTGACATTTTGGTAGGCGGTTGCCGCGCGGAAGATGCCGTTGTGCCCACGGCATACAAGAAATTAAGCCTGATTCCTGCCAACATCTCCCTCGCAGGCGCAGAATTTGACCTGCTGCGCGGAGAAGGGGACGAGGCACACCTCAAAAACGCACTGGAGGATATCCGCTGGCGCTTTGATTACATTATCATTGACTGCCCCCCCTCGCTCGGTATGCTGACAATCAACGCGCTGACCGCAAGCGACGGTCTGGTTATCCCCATGCAATGCGAATATTACGCGTTGGAAGGGCTTTCTCAGCTCTCCACCACGGTAGGACACATCAAAAAGCGCTATAATCCGCGACTAAATCTCACGGGAATCCTGCTGACCATGCACAATCCGCGCCTGGCGCTTTCGATTCAGGTCAAGGCAGAGCTCCTCAAGCACTACGGAAACCGTGTGTTTGAGACAAGCATTGGCCGCAACGTGCGCCTCTCCGAGGCGCCGAGCTTCGGCAGGCCGATTTTATACCACGATAAGCGCGCCAAGGGCGCACTTGACTATATGCAGTTTGCCAAAGAACTGCACGACCGCCCATAATCACAGCAAAGGAGAACAACCATGGCTAAAAAGCAAAGCGCACTCGGCAAGGATTTTTACTCAATTCTTGACGACAATATCATGGGTATGAAGGACGGTGCAGCCACCACGCTGCGCATCGCAGAGGTGGAGCCGCGCAGCGACCAGCCCCGCAAGCACTTTGACCGCGAGGCACTGGAGGCTCTTGCCGATTCTATCGCCAAGCACGGCGTGCTGCAGCCCATTCTGGTGCGCCACAACCCCAATTTTGAGGGTGCATACGAAATCATCGCAGGCGAGCGCCGCTGGCGTGCCGCAAAAATGGCAGGTCTTACTGAAATTCCCGCCATTGTGCTCGACGGTGACGACCTCAAAACCGCACAGATTTCTCTCATTGAGAACGTGCAGCGCCGCGACCTCACTGTTGTTGAGGAAGCACTGGCCTACCGCGACCTGCTCACGCGCTTTGATATGACGCAAGAGGACGTCGCGCGCGAGGTTGGCAAGTCCCGCCCCGCCATCACAAATATTGTGCGCCTGCTTGAATTGCCCGACGAGGTGCTTGATATGCTCCGTGATGACCTGCTTACAGCAGGTCATGCTCGCGCGCTGCTCGGCCTTGAAAACAAGGATTTGATTCCCGAGCTCGCCGCACGTATTGTCGCCAAAGAGCTTTCGGTGCGCGATGTTGAGGCAATTGTCAAGCGCGAAAACGCCGCACCCGCCGAGGCTGCCCCCGACATCACGGGACACGTGCAGAACCGCACCTGGATCAAGGACCTTGAGCGCCGCACCCGCGAGCGCCTTGGCCGCAAGGTAAAAATTACACAAAACGACAAAAAGCACTCCATTGAAATTTTTTACGACGACAACGCCGATATGGAAGCGCTGCTGACCACACTGTGCGGCAGCGAGCTTTTTGCGGAAGAGGAATAAAAAAAGAAAGGTCTTGTGAACGATGTTAGACATTAAACTTATCAAGGAAAATCCCGACCTGGTCAAGGCACGCCTTGCGAGCCGCCAGAAGAACTATGATGCTGAAATTGACCGCCTGCTCGCGCTCGACGTCGAGCGCCGCGCGCTGATTGCCGACACCGAGCAGAAAAAGGCCGAGCAGAACCGCATCTCCAAGCAGATTCCCCAGTTCAAGAAGGAAGGTCGCGACGTTGCCCCCATTTTTGCCGAAATGAAGGCGCTGTCCGAAACCGTCAAGGCCGACACCGAGAAAATTTCCGCCATTGATGCGGAAATCTCCGCAATCCTGCTTTCAATTCCCAACACCCCCAACGAGATTGTTCCCGTTGGCAAGGACGACAGCGACAACGCCGAAATCCGTCGTTGGGGCGAGCCCACTGCCTTCTCCTTCGAGCCCAAGGCACACTGGGATATCGGTCGCGAGCTTGGCATTCTTGACCCCGATACCGCCGCCAAGGTTACCGGCGCACGCTTCCATTTCTATCGCGGTAAGGGCTCCCGTCTGGAGCGCGCTGTCATCAACTACTTCCTTGACACGCACACCGACCACGGCTACACCGAGATTTTTCCGCCCTATATGGTCAACCGCGATTCGATGCGCGGCACGGGTCAGCTGCCCAAGTTTGAGGAGGACGCATTCCGCGTTGCCAACAACGACTTCTTCCTGATTCCCACCGCAGAGGTGCCTGTCACCAATATGTACCGCGATGATATTCTGGACGGCGCCAAGCTGCCCCTTTCCTTCTGCGCTTACTCCGCTTGCTTCCGCGCCGAGGCAGGCTCCGCAGGTCGCGATACCAGAGGTCTGATTCGCCAGCACCAATTCAACAAAGTTGAATTGGTGAAATTCACCACGCCCGAGACCTCCTATGCCGAGCTTGAAAAGCTCACAAACGATGCAGAGCGCGTGCTGCAGGGTCTGGGTCTGCCCTACCGCGTTGTCCGCCTTTGCTCGGGCGACCTTGGTTTCTCCTCTGCTATGACCTATGATATTGAGGTTTATATGCCCTCCTACGGTCGCTACGTGGAGATTTCCTCCTGCTCCGACTTTGAGGATTACCAGGCACGTCGCGCCAATATCCGTTTCCGCGAAACGCCCAAGGATAAGCCCCGTCTTGTCCACACCCTCAATGGCTCGGGCGTTGCTGTCGGTCGTACTGTTGCCGCGATTCTTGAAAATTACCAGAACGAGGACGGTACCGTGACCGTTCCCCAGGCGCTCCGTCCCTACATGGGCTGCGATGTCATTCGCCCCGAGGAGCTTTGATGCCACTCTCACTGTTCCGCATCACCATAGGCGAGTATGAGCACATCTCCTTTGATGCCGCCGATGCAAGCCTGTTGCAAATCATCATCTGGGGACTCTGCATCGGCGCCGTGCTTGCCTCACTCCTGATGCTTTATCACCAGAATGTACCGGGCAAGCTGGTGCGCGCACTCCTGCGCGCCGCGGCGCACGACACCGATACCGCCAAAACGCTTGATGAATTGGGGCTTTCGGGTCGTCCGCTGATTGCCCGCGAGCTGCGCCGCGGCGCCTTGCTGCAAAAATTCATCAGAAACGCCGTCCAAGAAGCGGGGAAGACCGATACCGCGACGGCGAGGGAAAACAGCGATTCTACCGCCCAAAACGCGCCTTGCGAGGCGTCCGCACCAACGACAGGTGTCCCCGCACGCTACTATATCCCGGAAGAACTAAAATACCGCGCGGCTGTCCGTTATGACAAAAAAGGGAACGGTCTTGTTTCCTTACTTATCACCGTAGTGCTCTCGCTTGTTATGGCGGTGCTCCTCTTGAAGCTAATCCCACTCGCACTTTCAATGATTGATTCGATTTTATAAAAGGAAAAACGGCGCATGGCGCCGTTTTTCTTTTTGCCCTTGGAGATGCGCCGTAATTTTCCATATTTTACCATATTGCAAAGCGAACTATCTTGTAACCCCCATAAAACTTGACAAACGCCCCCAAAAAGAGGTATAATAATTATACCTGTATCTTATCTCGGGTGAGAGCGTAACGCTTCCCGTGATGAAAAATTTTATACAGTAAATGAGGCTTTATTATGAAAAAAACGCCACGTATCTTCACCCCTGTCAAATCCTTTGCCGCCATTATTGATGGCTGCACCGCACGCAAGGACAAGGTTGCCTTCCGCTATCCTGTCGGCAAGGAATACGCCGCCGTCACCTACGAGGACTTTGCTGCACGCGTTAAGACGCTTGCCGCAGGCATCACCGAAATGGGTCTTGCCGGCGCACGCATTGCCGTCATCGGCGAAACCTCCGTTGAGTGGGTTGCAACCTATCTTGCTGTGACCGCTGCGGGCGGTGTTGTCATTCCCATGGACAAGGAGATTGCCATTTCCGAGATTGAGGGTCTGCTTGCCTCCGTCGATGCCGAGGCAATCTTCTTCTCCCCCACATTCCGCGACAAGCTTGCAAACGCGGTCTCCTCTCACCCCACGCTCCGCCTGTTTGTGCCCTTTGAGAAGAAAGAGGACGACACAGCAGAAAACGTCGTTGCCTTTGCCGACATTATGGAAAAGGGCAAGACCTGCGTTGAAAGCTACACCTTCCCCACACGCGACACCGAGGCGCTTGCCGTTATGCTCTTTACCTCGGGCACCACAGGCTCCAGCAAATGCGTGATGCTTTCCGAAAAAAATGTATGCTCCTGCGTACACTCCGCCTGCGAGACCGTCAACTTCAGTGACCGCGACGTCACGGTCTCGGTGCTCCCCCTGCACCACACCTATGAGCTTGCCATTATGCTGGCGAGCCTTTCCTACGGCATTGAAATCTGCATCAACGACACACTCCGCCACCTGATGCGCAACTTTGCCGCCTACAAGCCCACGGGTCTGGTTCTGGTTCCCCTCTTTGTCAACACGATGCACAAGCGCATCTGGGACGAGGCAAAGAAAAAGGGGAAGGATAAGCTCCTGCGCCGCATGATGAAAATTTCCAACGGTCTGCGCAAGATTGGTATTGACCTGCGCCGTAAGCTGTTCGGCTCCGTGCTCGGCGCCTTTGGCGGTCGCCTTGAAAAGATTATCTGCGGCGGCGCGCCCCTGAACCCCGAAATGGTCAAGAATTTTGAAGCGTTCGGCGTACAAATCTGCGAGGGCTACGGTATTACCGAATGCTCGCCCCTGATTGCCGTTACCCCCTATTTTGCACCCAAGAGAGCCTCTGTCGGCCCCGCCGTGCCCTGCTGTGAAAGCCGCATTGCACCCATGGGTCAGATGAGCCCTACCGGCTATGAGGAGGGTGAAATTCAGGTCAAGGGTGACAACGTGATGATTGGCTACTACAACAACCCCGAGCAGAATGCAAGCGCCTTTACCGAGGACGGCTGGTACCGCACAGGTGACGTTGGCTATATGGACGAGGACGGCTATATCTTCATCACGGGCCGCCTGAAGTCGGTTATCGTGCTGGAAAACGGCAAAAACGTCTTCCCCGAGGAGATTGAGGAATACCTTGAGGGCATTGAGGAAATTGCAGAGAGTGTTGTTGTCGGTCGCAAGGATACCGACGGCGAAACCGTTCTGCTGACCGCTGTTGTCTATCCCAACAAGGATATCTTCCCCGAGGGCACCGATGAAAAGGTTGTTTACGATGCGATCTGGGCAAAGCTTGCAGAGCTCAACAAATCGCTTCCGTCCTTCAAGAAGCTGAAGGGCCTTGAGCTGAGAGAGACCGAGTTCGAAAAGACCACCTCGCGCAAAATCAAGCGTCATCTGGTAAAATAAAGATAAGAGAAAGGCTCCGTGCGGTGCACGGAGCCTTTTTTTGCGATTTTCGCGAAGTTTAATAGGTGGGCGAGTTCAGATACCACAGCCCATCGTCCTGCAGTGTCAGCGCCACGGTAATGGTCATAATTTCACCCTCCTTACCGGGAACGTAGGTGTCAATATCCACATAGACGTCCTTGGCATTGCTCTTACGCTTTTCACTCATACGCATGGTTTCAAAGAGATAGGTGCGTGCCACCGATACACCCTTTTCGGTATTGAGCATCATCAGGTAGGTGCGCCCCTCGCTGTCGGTATAGTCCATATAGCGCGCATACAGCATACCGCCCGTGCCGCCGATTGCAATACCTGTAAAAATACTCTCGTAAACCGAATTCAGGAAATCCTTGGCATAAACCTCTGCTGCCAAATCCTTCAATTCCTCGATTGTGCCGTATTTGCAATCAAGGCGCACATAATCGTAGTGCTCGGGGTCTGCGGCGGTATAGGTAAATTCAGGCTCAACCTCTTGGTAATCGGGCAGGGCATAGTAATACTTACCCCCGCGCACAAAAATCGGCGTTTCGCCGTCTGCAGGCGCCGTCAGCACCTTCGCATAGCGGTACCTGCCTACCATAGCAACCGTCAGGGAACCGCCTTTTTCCACATCTACATACTGACCGTCCCCCACCTTGCGGCAAAACTGATAGGCGAGAATATCCCCCACCGCAGCATCGGTAAAGGTATAATAGAGCATTTCTATCTCCGTCTGCGTTTCGGAAAACGCATAGCTGTCGCCGTTTTTTGTCAGGTAAAAGAACTCACGCGGATAGCGCGCCGCGTAAATGCGCGGATAGGTCGGCAAACCCTTGCCCCAATAAATTTCGTTGATTTCGTGCGAGGCGTTGACCAGCAGCTCTACGCGCTCACGAATGGCATCTAACGCAGGCGGGCGCTTGTTTCGCACGTGCCGCACAATGAGAAATGTGCCGAGACCGCCCAGCACCAGCAGGATTGCCAGCGCCACGGCAATTAAGCGTTTTTTCATAGTATCTCCGTTTTTTCACCCCGTTTAGGGGGATTTTACAAGATAGCCCCAGATATATCGAAATATCCGGGGCTATTTTTGTCAGAATGGCAAATTATTCGCCGTCACTCTCCGTCAGGACAGGTGCGGCAGCCTCTGCCGCAGGCGCACCCTCTGCGGGTATTTCGGGCGTAGCCTCTGTGGTGACGGCGCTCTCCTCCTCGTCCTCGTGGGCAACCTGAGAGAAGCCCGCAAGCGTCTGTCCCTCGCCAAGGCGCATCACAATCACGCCTGCGGCGGTACGGGAATAGGTGTTAATCTGTGCCACGGGGGTACGGATAACCGTGCCCGTATTGGTAATCATCATAAGGTCATCGTCATCGGTAACGGCTGCAATACCTGCAAGCAAACCGGTCTTATCGGTCAGGTTGTGGCAGGTAACGCCAAGGCCGCCTCTGCCCTTCACGCGGAAGTCCTCAAACGGCGTGCGCTTGCCGTAGCCGTTCTCGGTCACGGTAATCAGCTGCTTGGTATCGTCAACAATGACGGCACCGACTACAAAGTCGCCCTCGCGGAGCTTCACGCCGCGCACACCACGTGCCGTACGGCTGAGGGGTCTCACCTGGCTCTCGCTGAAGCGTGCGGCACTGCCCTCATGTGTGGCAAGCAGCACGTCCTTGTCGCCCATGCTGTGCATCACAAATACAAGCTCATCGCCCTCGTCAAGGTTCAGGGCAATCTTACCGCCCTTGCGCTGATACTCATATTCGGAAAGCAGTGTGCGCTTGATGACACCGTACCTGGTTACCATGGTCAGGTACTCGTTCTCACCAAAGCCCTCAACAGAAATCATCGCGGTAATCTTTTCACCGGGTACGGTTTCAATCAGGTTGACGATATTCGTGCCCTTTGCGGTGCGCGATGCCTCGGGAATCTGGTATGCCTTACGCATAAACACCTTGCCGGTATTGGTAAAGAGCATCAGGTAAGAGTGGCTGTGTACAACCATGAGCTTTTCAATAAAGTCCTCCTCCTTGGTCGTCATACCGATAATACCCTTGCCGCCCTTGTGCTGTGCCGCATAGGTATCGGCAGGCAGACGCTTGATGTAGCCCGCGTGGGTCAGGGTAATCACGCAATCGTGGCGCTCAATGAGGTCCTCAAGGCTGATATCATCGGTTGCGGGTACAATCTCGGTGCGACGTGCATCGGCGTACTTGCGGCGGATTTCCAGCATCTCGGTCTTGATAATCTCCTTAATCTTGTCCTCATCGGCAAGAATACCGCGCAAATCGGTAATCAGCGCGTGGAGCTTATCAAGCTCGTCCTCAATCTTCTGCCTTTCAAGCCCCGTCAGCTTGCCGAGCGTCATCTCGACAATGGCCTGTGCCTGGGTTTCGGTCAGGCCAAAGCCTGCCATCAGCTTTTCCTTGGCATCGGGAATCGACGCGGTGGAGCGAATCAGATTGACGATATCGTCAATGTTGTCATTGGCAATCTTGTATCCCTCCAGAATATGAGCGCGCGCCTCTGCCTTATCCAGCTCAAACTGGGTACGGCGGCGGATAACGTCCTTCTGGTGTGCGATGTAATGGTCAAGAATCTGGGGCAGGGAAAGCACCTTGGGCTCGCCGCCAACCAGTGCCAGCATATTGATAGCACAGGTATCCTGCAGTTGGGTATTCTTGTAAAGCTGATTGAGAATTACCTGACAGTTGACGTCACGGCGGCACTGAATGATAATATTGATACCGTTACGGCCGTTGGATACGTCCTTGATATCGGTAATGCCCTCAATGCGCTTGTCGCGTACCAGCGCAGCAATCGACTGTACCAGCATCGACTTATTAACCTGATAGGGCAGCTCGGTGACGATAATCTGGTTCTTCTCCTCATTGATTTCGCAGCGAGAGCGTACCAGCACACGACCGCGACCGGTCTTGTAGGCATCAATAATGCCGTTGACACCGTAGCAGATGGCAGCGGTAGGGAAGTCGGGACCGTGCATATGCTCCATCAGGTCCTCAACCGTGCACTCGGGATTATCCATACGGCAAATGGTGGCATCAATGACCTCGCCCAGGTTGTGGGGGGGAATATTGGTTGCCATACCGACCGCAATACCCACCGAGCCGTTGACAAGCAGGTTGGGGAAGCGAGAGGGGAGCACCAGGGGCTCACGCAGACGATTGTCAAAGTTCGGGCCAAAGGGAACAACCTCTTTTTCAAGGTCTGCCATCAGCTCGTCTGCGATTTTCGCAAGACGTGCCTCAGTATAACGGTATGCAGCAGCGCTATCGCCGTCCACCGAGCCGAAGTTGCCGTGACCCTCTACAAGCGGGTAACGGAGCGAGAAATCCTGTGCCATACGTACCATTGTGCCGTAAACGGCAGCATCACCGTGGGGGTGATAGCGGCCAAGCACGTTACCGACTGTGGTAGCCGACTTACGGAAGGGCTTGTCCGCGGTCAGGTGGTCCTCGTACATGGCGTACATAATACGGCGCTGACCGGGCTTCATGCCGTCGCGAACGTCGGGCAGGGCACGGGACATAATCACCGACATGGAGTACTCGATAAAGGCCTGCTTTACGCGTTTCTCCATTTCAACGTTTTCAATTCTCTGATTTGGAAATTCGATATTTTCACTCTTGTGTTCTACAGCCATTGCGATTTATCTCCTTTCTCATCAGATATCAAGATTTTCGGCAAATCTTGCGTTTTGCTCAATAAATTCACGGCGGGGCTCAACCTCATCACCCATCAGGGTAGAGAAAATCTGGTCACAGAGAATGGCATCTTCCATTGTGACACGCAAGAGAATACGGCGCTCGGGGTCCATGGTGGTTTCCCAGAGCTGGTCGGGGTCCATTTCACCAAGACCCTTGTAACGGTCAGCTTCAATGTTCTTACCGCCGCCAAGCTCTGCAATAATGGCGTCACGCTCAGCATCGGAATAGGCGTAGCGCTCACCGCCCACCTTGGCGGAGCGCTTGTAAATCTTATAAAGAGGGGGCTTTGCAAGATAAATGTGACCTGCCTCAATCAACTGCTTCATATGACGGAAGAAGAAGGTCAGAAGAAGAATCTGAATATGCGAGCCGTCAACGTCGGCGTCCGCCATCAGAATAATCTTACCGTAGCGGAGCTTGGTGATATCAAATTCCTCACCGATACCACAGCCGAGAGCCTGAATAATCGGGATAACCGAGGTGTTGGCGTAAACCTTATCAAGGCGCGCCTTTTCTACGTTCAGAATCTTACCACGCAGGGGCAGAATTGCCTGGAAGCGGGGGTCACGACCAAGCTTTGCAGAGCCGCCTGCCGAATCACCCTCTACAAGGTAAACCTCGGTAAGCTCGGTGCGGCGCTCGGTACAATCGGAAAGCTTACCGGGCAGGGACATCGACTCAAGGCCATTCTTGCGGCGCGTCAGCTCTCTTGCCTTTCTTGCCGCCTCGCGGGCGCGATTTGCGGTCATTGCCTTTTCCACGATAATCTTGCCGACAGCAGGGTTCTCCTCAAGGAATTCGGTCAGCTTTTCCACAACCAGTCTTTCGACAAAGGCACGCATATGGCTGTTGCCGAGCTTGGTTTTGGTCTGACCCTCAAACTGTGCCTCCTTGAGCTTGACGGAAATAACCGCCGTCAGACCCTCGCGCACATCATCACCCGACAGATTCTTATCATCTGCCTTCAGCTGACCGTATTTACGGGCAAAATCATTGATGACCTTGGTCATGGCGTTCTTGAAGCCAATCTCATGCATACCGCCCTCAACCGTGTTGATGTCGTTTGCAAAGGTCAGGAGCGACTCATTGTAGGTGTCGGTATACTGCAGCGCAATTTCTGCAATCGTTCTGCCGCGTTCCTCCTCCACCTTTTCGGCACGCATATAAATCACCTCGGGGTGAATGACCTGACAGTGCTTCTGCTCGTTGAGATAGGAAACAAAGGTTCTGATGCCGCCCTCATACTGCAGTACCTCGGTCACCACATTTTCGCTGTCGCGCTGGTCGGAAATTGAGATATAAATCCCCGCATTCAGGAAGGCCTGCTCGCGCAGACGCTTGAGCAGTGTATCAAAATCAAATACAACCTCATCAAAAATAGTGGCATCGGGCTTAAAGCGCACGTAAAGACCGTGCTTGTCCGTGGGACCCTCATCACAGAAGGGACGGGCTACGGCACCGCGCTCAAAGCGCTCGGTATAACGGCGACCCTGATAGCAGCTCTCCAGTTCAATCCACTCGGAAAGCGCGTTTACAACGGACGAGCCTACACCATGCAGACCGCCCGAAAATTCATAACCGTTGCCGTCAAATTTACCGCCCGCGTGGAGCACCGTAAAGATAACCTCCAACGTGGGAATACCCATTTTAGGGTGAATACCGCCGGGAATACCCTGACCGTCGTCCTGTACCGATACAGAGCCATCGGGCAAAAGCGTTACCTCAATATGAGAGCATCTGCCTGCCAGTGCCTCGTCAATAGAGTTGTCCACAATCTCATATACAAGATGGTGCAGACCGCGCAACGAGGTCGAGCCGATATACATACCGGGGCGACGACGTACTGCCTCCAGACCCTCAAGCACCTGTATTTGACTGTCGTCGTACACCTGTCTTGTTTCTTCGATGTTTGCCATATTCTGTCCTTCCTTTTTTCGGTTTCAAACCGTTACTCGTTCAAGCTTCCGTGCTCACTTCTACCAAGCAGGGCAGCCGTGGAAATTTGTGAAAAGCATATCCCAAATCCCTTATTTTTTTCATAAAGCACGAAGGATTTCGGTATTTCCTCACTGGCGGCCTCCACCTCGCCGCGGCGACCTGCACCGCTTAAAAATTTTCTGGTTGTAGTGGAAACCGTTGCAGTATCTGCATCAAAGATACCGATGATTTTCTTTTTTCTGAGGTTTTTGTTATTACCGACGTGTAAAAACATCTTTGTTCCCTCTTATTCTTCTTTTTGGTGATAGCTGCCGCCCTTGACAAGGATACAACGCTCACCCGCAAAATCCGCAGCCTCACAGGCCGTTAAAATCACCTGTTTTCCTTTAATCTTTTTTAAGAGATATTCTTTTCTGCTGCGGTCAAGCTCGGATAATACATCATCAAACAAAAATACGGGATATTCGCCTGTTTCCTCACGGCAGAGCTCTCCTTCTGCCAGCTTTAAGGCAAGTGCCAGGCTTCTTTGTTGCCCTTGTGAGCAAAAGGTACGCGCCGCGCGACCGTTCAGCAGCACCTCTACGTCATCTTTATGTATACCCCAGAGAGTCGTGCCTGCCGCCCATTCGCGTTCCATATTTCTGCTTAATTTATCATATAATATTTTTTCGGTTTTGTCGTTATCTGCATAGTCAGAAATTTCCTTCATACAGGGACCCAGATAGCAAAGGCTCGGTTTCTCACGTGCATCTGTCATTTCGGCAAAGCATTCCTTCATATAACGCTCTGCACGCCCTATAAACAGTGCGCGGCGGGCGGCAATATATGCCCCCTCCTTAGCCAATTGCTTAGACCAGACATCTCCCGTTTCATAAAACAGTGTGGGATTATCCTCTGCGGACCTGATTAAAGCATTTCTTTGCTTCAAAACGTGATGATAGCGCTGTAATGCAGCAAGATATAAGGGCTCTGCCGCACAAATGGCAATATCAAGAAAATTTCTTCTTTCACCCGGACCGTCCTTTATCAGAGATAAATGCTCCGGGCAAAAAAGAACTGCACGAAAGCTGCCGATAATTTCAGACATACGTCTGACACGTACGCGATTTTTTTCGGCTGCACGCACACGATTGTTTCCAAGCAGAACAGAAATACTCTGGTCCCTTGTTCCTGCGTAAAAATCAAGTGAAATAAAGGCTTCCTTTTCTTCAAAGCGTATCAACTCATTCAGATGCTGCAAGCGAAAGCTTTTTCCGATTGAAACAAAATAAAGTGCCTCAAGCAGATTGGTTTTTCCCTCTGCATTATCACCCAGCAACACATTAATACCCTCGTGAAAGGATATTTCTGCTTGTTCTATATTTCTGAAATTACGCAGTGTAATTTTTTTTGCAAGCATTATTCCTTAATACGAACAGGCAGGAGCATGAAAATATCCTCACAGCCCTCTTTTTCATCACCCACAGGCTCAATATTTACACTGGCTAGGGGAGAGGAAAGTGCAAGACGAACCATATCTCCCTCACAAGCACGCACAGAATCAATCAAAAATCTGTTGTTAAAGGCAATGGTAATATCTGTACCCTCATGTGCTATTTCAATTTCATCATACGTGCTGCCGGCAGAGGAATTTGCAATAATTTTCAGCAGATTATCCTCAATCTGAAGCTTTACGTGTGTACGGACACTGCCTGCCACGCGCTCCTCGGTCACCAGTGCAGCACGGTCAAGCGCGGCAAGAAAGGCATCTCTGTTAAAGGTTGCATATATTTTATGCTGTCTGATAATGATGCGGTCATAATCCATATACTCACCGTCAATCAGACGAGAGAAAAATACAATATTTTCAATGTGGAAAATAATATGACGGCGGGTCATATAAATTTTGACCTCTTTTTCCGCATCACCGGTAATCAACTTATAAAGCTCATTTACGGTTTTAACAGGAACAATAAACTTAAAGCGCAAATCAGTACCGTCCTGATTATTATTTACAAGGTCGGTTTTGAGCTTACTTTTAGCAAGCTTTGCACCGTCGCAGGAAACAAGCGTAATGCTGTTATCCGAAACCTCAAAGGAGCAACCGTTGAGAATCGGACGCTGGTCATTTACACCCATTGCGTACATCACCTTGGAAAGCATTTCACGGAGAGTACCGCAGGGAAGTGCAAAGCCCTTCGCACTTTCAAGCAAAGGTAACTCAGGAAAATCACTGCCGGGAACAGCAATCATTTTATGAGAGGATTTACCACAGGTAAATGTAGCGCAAAGCTGATTATCAACAGTAAAGGTGACCTCATCTCCGTCCATTACACGCATGGTTCCGATAAATTTTTGTGCGTTGATGATGTAACTGCCTTCCTCAAGCACCTTGGTTTCGATGGTGGTTTTTACACCCTTTTCAAGGTCATAAGAGGTAAAGGTGCAAACATCAGGGTGCTTTGCCTCAATCAGAATACCGTCAATAGAGGAAAGTGTGGATTTGCCCGAGGCTGCAATCATCAGGGGAGATACTGCTGCAAGAATCTGCTGGCGATTGAAAATGATTTTCATAAAAATAAACTCCTTTTATTTGTCTTTATCGCCGCCCCTCGGGCGCGCGAAAAACTGATTTAATGAATAATATAAGGGTCGTAGTTTTATTAGGTGCTGTGGGTACTGTGGAAAACTCTCCAACTGCTTGAAAATAAAGGATTTTCCGTTTTTTGTCACAGGAAAATGTCGTGGTGTAATGAGAACAAACCAAACAGCGTAAAAATAAGAAAACAATGCTATTTTTCGTAAAATTGAATGAAACGCTTGAAAAACGGTTAAAATAATAAATTTAACGTGTTTTCCACAGCATGAACAGATGTGGAAAACTTTAATAATGGAAGGTAAAACAATGTTTTTTATTTTTACACAGAAAGAATTTCTAAGTAAATCAAGGATTTCAGAAAAAATCAAACGGTTTTTCACTGTTTTTTCACGATGTGGATAAGCAGTGGAAATCAGTCGCCGAGAATTTCTTTTTTGAGATAATCAATATCTGCGGCGTAAAGGGGAGATTTGGTGATATTATCGGTAACAACCTTTAAGGAGGCCATTACAGTGGTATGGTCTCTGTTAAAAATTTTGCCGACATTGGGGTAAGACATTTCGGTAATATCGTGAATAAGATAGACTGCAATATGCCTTGCCGTTACAATTTCCTTGGTACGCTTTTTGCCGACAAGGTCCTCGCGGGAAATATCAAATTTTTTATAAACTGCCGCAAAAATTTTGTCAATGGTTACATTCAAGGGCTCGGTTTCGCCCAGCAGGTCAGAAACACAATCTCTGGCAAGCTCTAATGTAATGTTTCGTCCGTCAAGCATGCTCTTTGCCGTCAGCTTTTTGATAGCACCCTCAATCTGACGAATATTGGAACGCAGATTTTCCGCTAAGTACATCAGAACATCGGAGGGCAGGTCAATCTGCATATCCTCTGCCTTTTTCTTGATAATGGCGATACGTAATTCGAGGTCAGGCAAAATGATGTCTGCAAGCAAACCGCCTTCAAAGCGGGAGCGCAGACGCTCTGAGAGGGGATTGATGTCACGCGGCGGACGGTCGGAGGCAAGGATAATCTGCTTGCCCTCCATAAACAGGGTATCGAAGGTGTTGAAAACCTCCTCCTGTGTACCAACCTTACCTGCAATAAACTGAATATCGTCAATCAGCAGAACATCACATTCACGATAGCGGTCACGGAAGGCAGCCATTGTTTTATGTGTGATGCATTCCACCATGTAATTGACAAAATCCTCGCCCTTGGTATAAAGAACCTTGGCAGAGGGCTTGCGCGTCAGAATTTCATTGACTACGGCATACATCAGGTGGGTTTTACCGACACCGGGCGGGCCGTAGATGAAAAGAGGGTTCCACTCGTTTGAGGGGTTGCTTGCAACCTTCCAGCAAGCGGCTCTTGCAAACTTGTTGGTTTCACCGACAATGAAGTTGTTGAAGGTGTATCTTGAGCGGAGCGCCTTTTCCGCTACGTCCTCATCAGGGGGCGTTTGCGTTTGCAGTGCAATCGGCGTTTCCTCCTCCTCACAGCGGAAAAGCAGTGTTACGTCAAGCCCGCAGACAGAGGCAAATTTGCTCTCCAATTTCTCTTTATGCTTGGTTTCAAGCACCTTCTTTTTGAAGGAGGAGGTTGTGAGAAAGGTCAGTGTGGGGCCGACAACCTCAAAGGATTCGGGCACAAGGTCACCGTACCAAAGGTCGCAAAAGGTTGCGGTATTTTCCTCAAGCATAGATTCCTTGACCATATCCCACATGACAATAAACTCTTTTGGGCACTGCATCAGGGTGTCTCCTTTCCTGTCGTATCAAGTCGGTACGACACGAACATATATTGAATATTATTATAATATAAAATTTAATTATTTTCAAGTAAAATTTATATTAAATTATATAAATTATATAAAATTCATAAAATATTTACTTTTCCAAAGAAATTTTTTGAAAAAAAAGGGAACTTGATTTTTTGAAATAGATAGGATATACTAACAAAAGAGCATAAAAAAGGAGGAATAGACTTGAAAAAAACAGTATTTTCCGTCAAGGGAATGACCTGCGCCGCCTGTGTCGCACACGTGGAGCGTGCCGCCCGTGAGGCTCTTGGCAAGGAGATAACCTTTACCGTCAGTCTGCTTTCCTCTACGTTGACCGTGACAGATGAGGCAGGAGATGAAGCGGCGCTGCTTGCAAGGCTTTCGGGAGCACTGTCCCGCGCGGGCTACGGTGTAGCACCGTTCGGTGATGCCGATACAGATGCAGGTGTCGAGCGCAAGCAGGAGAAAAAAAGGCTGATTTATTGCTTGGCGGTCACGGCGCTTTTGATGATTGTTGCCATGTGGCATATGACGCCGCTGCCGGCACCCTTTATACTCAATGCTCCGCGCTATCCCCGCGCATTTTTTCTTTTGCAGGCGGCCTTGACGCTGGCGGTATTGGTGCCACAGCACCGTTTTTATCGAAACGGCTTCAAATCGCTTTTTCACGGCACACCGAATATGGATTCCCTGGTGGCACTCGGTTCTGCTGCCTCGGTGATTTACGGCATCGTTGCAGGGGTCTTTATTTTTGTTGGGGCAGGTACGGGAAACGAGGCATTGGTGCACGAGTATCTGCATGAGCTTTATCTTGAATCAGGGGCGATGATTTTAACGCTTGTTTCGCTTGGAAAATATTTGGAGGGCGGAGCCAGACATCGCGCCTTCGGTGCTGTCCGCGCCCTGCTTGATGAGGAAGCGCGCGTAGCAACGCGTGTCAGAGACGGCAAGGAGCAGGTGGTTTTACTGGGTGATATTTTGCAGGGCGATACTGTATTGGTGCCGCAGGGCGAAAAAATCCCCGTGGACGGTGTGGTGATTTCGGGCGAGGGCAGTGTCAATGAGGCAATGCTTACGGGAGAATCCCTGCCTCGAACCGTGCGCGAGGGGGACGAGGTATTCGGTGCAACGCTGCTTGCAGAGGGCAGGCTGCTGGTGCGCGTGATGAAGGTGGGTGAGGAAACGGCACTGCGCCGTATCGCCGCACTGCTTGATGAAACCGCAGCATCTAAGGCGCCGGTGCAGCGTCTTTGTGACCGCGTGAGCGCGGTTTTCGTGCCTGTTGTTATCGGTATTTCGGTGTTGACTGCGGTGCTTTGGCTCCTGCTCAGCCGTAACGTGTCAATGGCATTCCGTGCGGCGGCATCGGTGCTGGTGATTTCCTGCCCCTGTGCACTTGGTCTGGCAACCCCGACGGCAATTGCCGTGGGCTGTGGACGCGCCGCCCGATTCGGCGTGCTTTTTAAGAGCGCAGAGGCACTTGAGGTGCTGGCAAGCACCAAGACCCTGCTTACAGACAAAACAGGCACCCTGACAACGGGAAAAATGACCGTTACCGACCGTATCGTGCTGGCGGGTACAGCGGAATATCTTGATGTGCTGACCGCCTCGCTTGAGGCAGGCTCCGCGCACCCCGTGGCAGAGCCATTACGCGCTCTGACCGAGCAAAGGCTGCCGATAGCTGATTTTCGTACCGTGACTGGCCTTGGTGTGCTTGGCGCGACTGAGAGTGGGGCGACCTGCGCCGCAGGCGCTCCTCGCCTGTTTACGAGCGTATACGGTCTGCCGCAGCCGACCGATGATATCAAAAGCGAGGCAGACAGGCTTTCCCGCGAGGGAAAAAGCATTGTGCTTGTTTCAGAGGGCGAGAGATTTCTTGGCTTGTTTGCCATAGCAGATACCCTGCGCCCCGACAGTGCCGCGGCAATTGCGGCGCTTCGCGCGGTGGGCATAGAAACCGTGATGCTGACAGGTGACAATCTGCAGGTTGCGGAAAAAATTGCTGCAGAGGCAGGCATCTCCCACGTACACGCCGCACTGCTGCCCGCCGATAAGGAGCGAATTGCTTCTGCGTATCGGGAAAGGGGCATTACCGCTATGGTTGGCGACGGCATCAATGATGCCCCCGCCCTTGCCGCAGCAGACGTGGGACTTGCCATTGGGGCAGGAACGGGCGTTGCGGTGGAATCCGCAGGTGTGGTGCTTTCGGGCAGCTCGCTTGCAGAGGCGGTTGCCGCCGTGGAGCTTGGGCGCAGAACACGCCGCATTATCCGTGAAAATTTGTTTTGGGCGCTCTTTTATAATGCCTTGTGTATTCCGCTTGCAGCAGGCGTTTTTTATCCCTTGTGGGGGCTGCTGCTCACGCCGATGATTGCATCGGCAGCCATGAGCTTTTCCTCGGTCTTTGTGGTATTAAACGCGCTCCGCTTGGGACGCTTTACGCCAAAGGCGCTTGCGCTGCGCGAAAGTGCGTGCCCGTTGCCTCGGAAAAAATAAAAGAAAAAAACGGTGTGCGCCGTCGGCGCACACCGTTTTTCTGATTAGTCAAGCTTCAAATCATTTTCTTTAATCCAGCCGATGCGGCGCAGCACCCACGCAAAGCCAAGCGAAAGCAGCGCAGGAAGGATAAAGCAAATCACCGCAATGCCGACCCAGTCAAGCCAGGTCACGGTAGAGGGATATTCACCGCCAAACCAGCCGAGAATGATGCCGATGGGGCCAAGCAGCCCGCAGGTACCCATACCCGAGTTAATGGCGGCGCCGTACATCTGCATACGGAAGACGCAGGTGGCAAGGGGACCCGTGATAGCAGAGGCCAGTGTCGGGGGAATCCAGATGCGGGGATTACGCACAATGTTGGGCATCTGAATCATACTGGTGCCAAGGCCCTGGGAAACCAGACCGCCCCAGCTGTTTTCCTTAAAGCTCATGACGGCAAAGCCAATCATCTGCGCACAGCAGCCCGCAACGGCGGCGCCGCCCGCAAGGGCAAGCCCCTCTCTGTTGGCGGGAATGGCACCGGTGGCAAGGGCAGCGCCCGACAGACCGATTGCGGCACAGATTGCGGCAGAGCTGATAGGCAGGGTGAGGGCAACGCCGACAACCACCGAGATAATCAGGCCCATGAGGAAGGGACGCTGCTCGGTTGCCCAGCCGATAAAGTCGCCGATATAGCTGACCAGCTCACCGATGTAGGGTGCAACCAGCACGGCAAGCACGCCGCCGACAAAGACGGTGACAAAAGGGGTAACGAGAATATCAACCTTGGTTTCTTTGGAAATCGCTTTGCCAAACTCTACGGCGACAATGGCGATGAGGAGTACGGCAAGCGGGCCACCCGCGCCGCCCTGCGTATTGGCAGCAAGACCGACAAGCGCTGCGGAATACATAACAAGGGGCGGTGCCTTCAGCGCAAAGGCGATGGCAACGGCCATGGCAGGGCCTGCGGCGGTTGCGCCGTAGCCGCCAATGGTTTTGAAGAAGGTAAGACCGGGAATTAAGCCGATTGCGTTAAAAATGGTGGCAATCAGCAGTGAGCCAAAAAGACCCAACGCCATTGCGCCGAGTGCATCAATGCCATAGCGCTTGGCGGAAAAAACAATATTCTTTCTTGCAAGAAATCTCGCAAAACGAGATTTTTGTTTGCGGGTATCGGTGGGTTCTTCTGCGGGTGCAACTTCTTTTTCAAGCTCTTTCATTTTGGAGAGTTCCTTTCTTTATTGTTTTTTGAAAAGGTCAAGAATGGGTGATGCGGCAAGGTCTGCCGCTCCGTGTGTTCTTTCGGTTAGCCGACCGAGCAGGGGGGTGTAGGACCTGTCCGAGAAGATGAAGTGCTCAAGCAGTGGGATTTCCAGCAGATCAAGCGCTTCCTTCAGGCGGTGTGTCAGCGCAAAATCGTCATTTGACGGAATTGCCAGACCGCTTGGGTGGTTGTGCGCCACCACAACTGCTGCTGCGTGCTTGGTGTAGGCACGCTCTGCCACGGTGCGCACCGAAATGGATACGCTTGAAACGGAGCCGTCGCCGACAGGAAAGCAATCAAGCGGGCGCAGGCTGTTGTCAAGCAGCAGGGCATACGCAAGCTCCTTGGTTGCGCCGATGAAGCGGGGGAGTAAAAATGCGGCAAGCTTTTTGGGGGTATCCAGTGCTGCCGGGCGTACTGAGCCCGCGCTCAGCTTTTCGGCGGTGTAGCGCTTGGCAAGCTCGCCAATCAGGGAGAGGAAAATTGCTGCGTTTTCACCGATGCCAAACACCGTTTCGAGGTGGGAGCGGTCAGCATCAAGGATACCTTCAATTGAGCCGAAGGCCTCAATCAGCGCGTGCGCGGTTTCGTTTGTATCGCCACGGGCGTTGGTGTGGTAAAGGAGCATTTCGAGCAGCTCGTGTGACGCAAAGGTGGCGGGGGCGGAGGCCTTGAAGCGCGCACGCATTCGCGCGCGGTGTCCTGTATGTGGATTCTTTTGTTCAGCCATAGAGTACCTTCCTTTATAAGAGGATATACTTATTTCAGTATGACACACAATTTGGAAAAAATCAAGGGGTTTGTGAAAAATTTGTCAGATTTTTTGAAAAAACCATTGCATTGAGCGATAGAAAAAGCGCTCCCCAAAGGGGAGCGCCAATTTTAGTGATGAAGGGACAGGGCGTGGATTTCTTCCGCGGTTTTGCGCGTTTTGATGAGGTGCCTGAGGGAAAGCAGGGCGCAGATAAATTGGGCAATTGCGGTGAGCGCCCAGGAGATTGGGTAGGAAAGGTAGATGATTTCAAGTGTCGGATTGGCGCGGAAGACGGTGCAAATCCATACGATGCGGAGGAGACAGGCGCCGACCAACGAAATAAAGGTAGAGGAGAGTGATTTGCCAAGTCCGCGTACCACGCCGCAGCCCGTTTCCATAAAAGCGAGGAAGAAATAGGGAATGAACAAATAAAGCATACGGGAGTAGGCGGCGTCGTAGGCAAGGGCGGAAATCGTATCGGGTGTGCCGGGTGTGACATCGTAGAGTGCCAGCAGCGGCTCACGCAGCAGCAGCATACCAAATCCGAATATTGCTGCCACGATGAAGGAGATAAGGTAGCAGCAGAGCATAACGCGCCGCACGCGCTCGTACTTGGCAGCCCCCACATTCTGGCTGGTAAAGGTGATAGATGCCTGGTAGACCGAGTTTTGCGCGGTGTAGATAAAGCCCTCAAGATTTGCTGCTGCGGCGTTCCCCTTTACCACGGGCTGATAAGCGCTGCCTGCAGGGGCAAGCGCGTTGTTGACCTGTAGAATAGAGGATTGTATCAGCATATTGGAAATGGAGAAAAGAGAGCCCTGTACACCTGCGGGGAGACCGATGTAAACAATACTGCGGAAGGCGTGACGGTCAAAGCATAGTCTGCGTAGCGAAAAACGGCAGAAGCCTTTGTCGTGTGTAAGCTTGATGAGCAAAAGGACGGCGGATACGACGTTGGAAAGCACGGTGGCAAGGGCGACGCCCTCGACCGACAGATGCAGCACAAGTACAAAGAAAAGATTAAAGACAACGTTGACAAGTCCTGCCACCGAGAGGATAACGAGCGGTGTTTTGGTGTCACCCTTGGCGCGGAAGATAGCAATCAGATAATTGGTCAGTGCAACGGCGGGGGCACCTGCAAAATAAATCTGACAATAGAGCGTTGCGAGGTCAAGCAGCTTGCCCGCGGTGGTACCCATGAGTGCAAGCACAGGGCGGGAGATAATCAGGCCGATGACGGCGGCAATCATACCGAAAGCAACACTCATCGCGATGGCGGTGTGTACGGTGCGTGAGGTTTGCTCCTCATCGCGGGCACCGAGGTGGCGCGCAACCATAACATTGGCACCTGTCGCAAAGCCCATAAAGACATTGATTACCAGGTTAATAAAGGAGCCTGTTACACCGATGGCGCCGACGGCGTCTGCCTCGGCAGAAAGGCCTACGACAATCATATCGGCGGCATTATAAAGGGTTTGCAGCAGGTTTGTTGCCATCAACGGCAGTATAAAAATGAGAATTTTACCGAAAAGCGGCCCCTCGGTCATCACGAGCGGCCTTTTCTTTGTGGCTACCATTTTTTCACCGTAAGCGACAGGGCGCTTCCTTTCTAACCTCATTATAATGACGCAAAGTGGCAAAGTCAACCCTTTTTGATTTTTATTTATAAAAATCATTGCGCGAGGGGCTTGCATCGGTGGCGAAATGCTGTTATAATAGGGCAGAAGAACAAAGGGGGAGCGAAAATGGAGCTGATACCAATTTGGGCAACCGATTTTGATGATATATATGAGGCGATGATTGAGGCATTTCCCTACGAGGAACGCCGTGACCGCGCGGCAGCGCGCGCATTGCTTGATGAGCCTGCGTATCGGATTTTTCATACCGTAAGGGACGGTGTGCGCGTAGGCTTTATCACGGTCTGGGAGCTTGGGGATATCGCGTTTGCTGAGCATTTTGTGACCTATCCCGCATATCGCAACAAGGGATATGGCGCGCAGGTGATTGCGCGCTTACAGGGGCTTTATCCGCAGATTGTATTAGAGGTGGAGCCCCCCGACACACCGCTTGCCGCAAGGCGCATGGCGTTTTATGGGCGCACGGGCTTTGTGGCGAATGATTACCCTTATCTGCAGCCCTCGTATCACGGTGCGCGCGCAGGTGTGCCGCTTGTCCTGATGAGCTATCCCGAGGCACTTGTCAATCCCGAGGCGATTGCCGCAAGGCTTTATAAAGAGGTTTATAAGCAATAAAAAAAGCCCCATTCGGGGCTTTTTTATGTTTTTTGCGGTTTCGTTTTTTTGCGAATGACAATCAGCACCAGCAGGAGTTGGGCTGCCGTGGTCACAATCCAGGAAAGCGGATAGGAAATAAAGATAGAGGCAAGTGTCCCCCTCGTCGGAAACACCGTTGCAATCCAGACAATGCGCAGCAGGCAGGTGCCGACCAGGGTTATCAGGGTTGAGGTAACTGATTTTTTCAATCCCCTCGCCACACCTGTGCAGGTATCCAAAAAGGCGTAAAGCGGGAAGGGCAACAGGTGAAGGAGAAGGCGTTGATAGCCTGCGTCATAAGCAAGATAATCCAGGGTGCCGACGGCACCGTTTCTGACGCCATAGAGGGCGAGCAGCGGGGTTCTTGCAAAAAAGAGGATAAGGGTGGCAACGGTGCCTAACAGCACGGTGGCAACCGAGCAGGCGAGGAAGGAGCGCCGCACGCGGTCATAGCGGTCAGCGCCTGCATTCTGGCTGGTAAAGGTCAATGCCGCCTGGTGGAGTGCGGTGCTGACGGCGAAGGCAAAGTTTTCAAGATTGGTGGCAGCCGCCGCGCCCTTCACAATAGGCTGATATGCGCTGCCCACGGGGGCAAGTGCGTTATTGACCTGCAGAATAGAGGATTGAATGATGATGTTGGAGAGGGAGAACATGGCCGATTGCAGACCTGCGGGCAATCCCACGTGCAAAATCTCGCCGAATGCGGTGCGGTCAAAGCACAGGCGGCGCAGGGAGAAGCGGCAGGGGCTTTTATCCTTTGCCAAGCGAATGAGCAGCACGACGGCGCTTGCGGCGTTGGAGATGGCGGTGGCAAGCGCCACGCCGTCCACCGACATATCAAATAAGAACACAAAGCCGAGATTTAATAAAACGTTCAGCAGACCGCCTGCCGTCAGTACGATAAAGGGCGTCTTGGTGTCGCCCTTGGCGCGCAGAATAGAAATGGCGTAGTTGGTGACAGATACGAAGGGGACACCCAGGAAATAGACCTTTGTGTAGAGGTCGGCAAGCTCCAGCAGCTTGTCCTCTGCGCCCATGAGGTGCAGCAGCGGGCGGGAAATCAGTGTGCCGACAGCGGCACAGGCAATGCCGAAAACAAGGCTCATCAGAATGGCGGTGTGGACGGTTTTGGAAACGCGGCCTTCGTCCTTGGCACCGAGGTGGCGCGCCACGATAACGGTAGCGCCCGCGGCAAAGCCGATAAACAGATTGACAATCAGGTGCACGAGTGAGGAGCAGGCGCCGATTGCACCGACGGCATCTGGCTCTGATGAAAGCCCCACAATCACCATATCGGCGGTGCTGTACAGAATTTGCAACAGGTTGGTTGCAATAAGGGGTAATGCAAACCGGATAATGCGCGAAAAAATCGCTCCCTCGGTAAAATTGTGCTTTTTGAGCGCTGCGGTTTCCAAGGCTTTCCCCCCCTTTCTTTCGTTGCTTTTATTATAGGCTCTGCAAGCCGTAATGTCAATGTTTTATAAAAATAAAAGTAACGGTGGAATTTTTGCCCTGAATGTGTTATGATAAAAGAGGAATAACCGAAAGGAGATTGATTATGGTCAAGCATATGATTATCTGGAAAATGAAGGACGAGGTAGCCGATAAGGCGGCAACCGCGATGGAAATCAAGAGGGCACTTGAGGGGCTGGTCGGTAAAATCGAGGGCCTTATCGAGATGCATATTCTCACCGAGTGCTATGCCTGCTCTGCAGGTGACGTGATGATGGATTCAAGCTTTACCGATTTTGCGGCACTTGAGGCATATCAGAAGCACCCCCTGCACGTTGCGATTGCAGACGGACTTGTCCGCCCCGCGATGTGCCAGCGACTTTCCTTCGATTATGACGTATTATAAAAAAGATAAAAAGAACTCCACTGTGTGGAGTTCTTTTTTGCTATTTTTTAGCGGTGCGCGGATAAGGGCGCTCGTCGTCAGTTAGTCCGGCAAGGTAATCCATGCTGGTGTCCAGGGCAAGGGCGAGCTTGCGGCATTGCTCAAAGGTAAAGTAACGCTTGCCGCTTTCAATTTTAGAATAGTCGCTTTGGTCAATGCCCGTTAGCATCTGTATCCCGATTTGCGTATAACCCTTTTTCTTGCGCAGCTCCTTCAATCGGCTCATTCAAATCCCCCCTCATATAAATTATGTCAATTTTCCCTATTGAAAATAAGGTGAAACTGACCTAAAATATAAGGGGAGGTGAGTAAAATGGCTGAGATTTGTTTTGAATGCTATCAAAAGAGATGCAAATACAAATGTAGTAAGTATGATTTTATATTAACGTCGACCCCTGAACTTTGTGAGGGGTGCGGAGAATACAAACCTGTTATATTACAAAGAAGCAATTATTTTTCAGATTCGCGTTGGTTTATTATTGATTGCTTGCGGCTTTTTTTGCGCTTGTTTGGCGCTGGGATATGTGCACTTTTTTGCTTTTTGAAAAAGCGCAGAAAGCGCAAAAAGAATCAATCAAAAAAACGAAGATGTAAGTAAACCCTCTTTTTGCGGGTTGCTTTGCGGCATTATTTCTCGTTTTGTAATTGTGCATAACAAAAAGAACACCGCAGCGCGGTGTTCTTTTTGTTGCTTATCTGGGAGCGCCGACCTCGGCAGGCGCCTCGGCCTGTGCGGCAAGCTCCATTTTTTGCTTTGCCTCCTCACGTGCGGAGGTTTTACCCTCGGGTCTGATATCACCTGCGCGGAGCAGCGACATTTTGGTCAGCATCGGGCCGACAAGCTCATAGACGAGCACGGCCATCAGGGTGATGTTGGAAATAATCATGCCCTGTTCACCGAGCGCGTCCTTGGCCTTGATTGCCATGCCGAGCGCAACACCCGCCTGGGGCAGAAGGGTGATGCCGAGATATTTGACAATGTTGGGGTCACATTTTGTGAATTTTGCGCTTGCGTACGCACCGCTGTATTTGCCCACGGAGCGTGCAATAATGTAAACAACGCCGATGATGACAATGGCAAGGTCACCGAAGACCGAAAGCTCAAGCTCTGCACCGCTGAGGACAAAGAAGAGCAGGAACATCGGTGCCGTCCAACGGTCAAGTCTGTCCATTAGCTCCTCGGAGAAGTCACAGGTGTTGCAGAATACCGTGCCCAGCATCATACAGGTGAGCAGGGAGGAGAAGGCTACGTGTACACCGCCGACCTCAAACTTGAGCATAGAGAGCGCCACCGTCAGCAGCACAAAGCCCACCGACATCGAAAGACGCTTGGAGCGGGAATGGAAGAAGCGCTCAAAGAAGGTGATGAGGAAGCCCATAATTGCACCGAGAAGGAGAGAAAGGACAATCTCAACCAGCGGCTCCACGATAATCGAAACAATGTCGGGCGAGCCTGCAATCAGCGCCTTGGATACGCCGAAGGAAATGGCAAAGAGAATGAGGCCGACAGCGTCATCAAGTGCAACGACGGGGAGCAGAATATCGGTAAGCGGCCCCTTTGCCTTGTACTGGCGGACAACCATGAGGGTTGCGGCAGGGGCGGTTGCGGAGGCAACGGCACCAAGCACGATAGCCGCGGGTAGGGAGAGCTTGTCGGGCATTGCAAAGTGCAGACCGATGAGCGCGGCATCTACCAAAAGGGTTGCAACCACTGCCTGGAAAATGCCGATAATGGTTGCTTGCTTGCCGATTTTCTTCAATTGCGGCACGCGGAACTCGTTGCCGATAGAGAAGGCGATGAAGCCGAGCGCAACGTCACAGATGATGCCGAAGCTCTTGACGTTTTCGGCGCTGGTAAAGCCAAGACCGGGTACGTTAAATGCGCCAAGCACGTAAGGACCAATCAGAATACCTGCAATCAGGTAAGCGGTCACGGCGGGGAGCGATGCCAGCTTAGCCAGACGCGAGAGCATCAGACCCGCAATCAGTGCTATGGCAAGGGGAAGCAGGATTTCCATAAGATATCACCTCGTAGGATTTTTTGAAACCAACTGATTATAGCATTAAAGCGGCGAAAAAGTCAATAGTTTTTTACATATTTATTATAAATGTATTTATTCGTTTGCGCTATGGATTGCCACGCACCAAAAAAAGCCGCCTTAAGGCGGCTTTTTACGCTAATTTTATATCCTTGAAGACGCGCACGGCGTGCGGCGTAGCGGTTGCAACCGACCAGGCGTAGGTCCTGTCTTCTACGGTAAGGCTGCCTTGTTTCAGAGAGGCGGTGGTGGTATCAATCTCGGAAAGACGCAGTCCGCCCTTCGCTTGCTTGAATACTGCCTCCTTGCCCGTAAAGCAGGAAATCAGATAGGCGGTTTTCTCGGCTGCGGGCAGGCCTTTCCATTCCGTTTGCTCGTTTTCGGTGAAAATACGCGCGGCAAGCGCCTCGTCACTGTGGGTGCGCACGCGCTCAATGTCAATGCCGACAGGGGTGCGGGAAACGGCGACAGCCAGCGCTCCCTCACTGTGGGAAAGGGAAAATTCCGCACCGTTTACCGTCCAACCGCCGTAAGGCTGCTTGGCAAAGGTGAGGCCTTCGGCACGCAGGCCCAGGCTGCGCTCCAGTCCGTAGCAGAGCAGCTGCCAGACGTAGTGCTTTTCCAGGCGCACGCGCTCGTTTGCGGTTTCCTCGATTTCCGCACGTCTTTCCGCGCAGATGATTGGCACCGTGGGTGCGACATCGGGCATCTTTGCGAAATACACATCAACAAGCGGCAGATTACGGAAATAGGCACGCACGTCCTCTGCCTGACGGCAGATTTGCTTGCCCGAAATACATTCGTTTGCAAAATGCTCGCAGTTGTTGTAAAGAATGTGGTAGCCCTTCATGCCGATTTTGGCTCTGGCGTAGGAGACGGTTTCTGCGGCACTGCGGCGCGGTTCTCCCTCGTCAAACAAAGCAACCTCAGGCTTGCCGCCTGCAAGAAACGCGGTGAGGTCTGCGGCAAGCACCGTAATCTCGCTGTCCTGCAATCTTGCGCGCGCCGAAGGGGGGAGACCAAACTGAATGACCTCTTTTTCGGACACGTAAATGCCAAAGTGATAAATGCCGCCCAGTGCAACACGAATCATATCGCCGTAGGCGGGCTTTTTATGCTCCCACCGCATCAGACAGCCTTTTTTTCGATGTAGTCAATGACGTCGCCAACGGTCCTGAAGTCCGAAAAGCCCACGTCATCAAAGCGCAGGTTGAAAAACTCCTCAATCGCAATGACAACATAGAGCACGCCGACAGAGGAAAGTCCTACATCGGTAATCAGGTTAGATGCTTCGGTCAGGCCCTCAAGTCTGTCATCGGCAGGGAGCGCCATTTTCATCACGTCAAGGAGCTTTTCCTTGATTTCATTTCTTTGCATTGCCATTTAAGCTCCTCGCAATCTTCATCGCGGGGGTACGGATAAAATCGGTATCCCTGATGATAATTTTGTTAATTCTCTCGAAAGAGGGAAGGGTTTCGTTGATTTCGGCAACAGCGGCCTTGAGGTAGGACTCCAAATCCGTGATGCCGAGCGCCGTGACGCTTGCTGCGCGGGGCAGTACCTCAAGCACCAGCATTTCATGTCCGTCCTCGCGGGTGTCGTAAACAAGGCAATCCTGTACCACGTCAAGGGCGTAGAATTTCACCTCAAGCTCAGCGGGGGAAACGTTTTCGCCCGTTGAGAGCACGATGATTTCCTTGGTACGTCCCGTGATATAAAGGAAGCCCTCCTCATCGATGCGGACAAGGTCGCCTGTCTTGAAATAGCCGTCCTCGTAGGAGGTGGCGTTGTCCTCGTCAGTGACGTAGCCGTCCATCATATTGATGCCCTTCAGCCAGAGCTCGCCGTCTACAATCCTGTACTCCATGCCGTCATAAATCAGACCGACCGAATCGGGTTTGCGGAGCGCCTCGGGGTTGCCCGAAACAAGGTTGGCGGATTCGGTCAGACCGTAGCCGGGCAGCAGGGTGATGCCCATTTTGTCATATTCCTTGACAAGGTAGGGGGCAACAGGCGCTGCACCGCAGATAATGGTTTTCAAATCTGCGCCGAGCATATTCCTGCCAAATTGGCGGGAAAGGTTGATTGCCATTTCGGCAAGCGCAGGCACCAGCACCAGAATGGTTGGCTTGAAAACGGCAATATCGCGGAACATATCCTTGTTATTGCGGCAGATGTAGAGCGCGCTGCCCGTGTAAAGCGCTGTCATCAGGTTGCGGATTAAGCCGAATACATGGGTGAGAGGGAGCACAAGCAGATAGCGCTCCTCAAAGATTTTTTTGATACCGTAGCAGCCGTTTTTCGTGCCCGCAAGCACGGCGCGGTGGCTGAGTCTTGCGCCCTTGCTCTTGCCCGTGGTGCCGCCTGTAAAGAGGAAGGCACAGGGTGTTTCGGGTGGAACGGAAATGGCCGGCGTGGGCTCCTCGGCGGTGGCAGAGGAGGGAATCAGCGCAACCTGCGGCAGCTTTGCCTTCACCGAGGCAATCTTGTCGGCAAGCGATTCGTCATAGACGATTGCCTTCAGACCGAACTTGCAGCTGATGCCGAATATGGTAGCGGCATCGAGGTGTGCAGGAAGCAAAACGGCAGGGAGTGCCGTGGTTGCGGCGGCAAGAAAGGCCTTGACAAAGCCCACCGAATTGGGGCTGAGAATGGCAACAAGCGAGCCTTGCTGCACGCCCTGCGTGCGATAAACGGTGCGGAAGGCGGCAATCTCATTATCAAGTGCCTTATAGGTGTATTCCTTGCCGTCCACAATGGCAATGTTATCGGGATAGGTGACAACACTGTGCTGCCACATTTCGGTAACGCTTGCAAAATCTATGATTTTGGCGAATGTTTCCGCATCGGTATATTGCTTAAATTTCTCATTCATCTTGCGTTTCTCCTTGCAGCTTTGCGGATTGCTTTTTACTGCGAATCAGTCGCTTGTAAATGGGCAGTGATTCAAAGTAGTCCTTGAGCGCGAGCTCACGTGCGCGCAGGTCGTCACTCGCCGCGGTCAGTGCCGCCATAGAGGGCATTTTGCCCAGTGTCTCGGTAAGGTCAATCGGCTCGCCAATCACCACACGTTGACGCTGATACCACTTGTAGTGGTCTGCGATATAGACAGGCAGAATCGGCGCGCCCGCCTTGTGCGCCATCAGCACGGCGCCCGATTTGAAGGCGAGAATTTCGCCCTTCCTCGTCTGGTTGACCTCTCCCTCGGGGAAAATGACAACCGCGTGACCGTTTTGCAAGCGCCCGACCACATCGTGGAAGGCGGATACCGTAAAATTGTCCTTGTCTACCTTGATGCAATGCACCCTTTCAAGGAAGGCGCCCATGGGACCCTTGGCGTACAAATCCTTGGTGACCAGGCAGTGCAAGCGCCTGAAGGGGAAGGACACAAGCACCGTGAGGGGGTCAATAAAGCTCCTGTGGTTGGCGGAAATCAGAACGGCTCCCTTGGGTGTTCTGGTGCCGTAGGGGCGATAAATTTTAGGGCGCAGCCACAGCCATGTGAGGGGGCCGCCCGTGATTTTTACAAAGTCGTGCAGAAAATTGTAAAATGGCCGCCACTTGCGCGGTCGTTTGGCTTTTTTATCGGATTGACGCACCGTTTTACTCCTAACATAAGTATTAAAGTTATTATATCATATACGTGCACGGATTTCAACTTTTTATTTGAGTTACCTTTATATCTTATGGTTGGCGCGCTTTAATACAAGCATCACAGCAGGGACAATCAGCAGCTGCAGAAGGATACCGGGCGAGGCATTCAGAATTGTGCTGACGAAAAAGGCGCGCCAGACAAAGGGGTTGCCCTTGAAGCCAAGCAGAAGCACCTCGGCCAGAAGGCGCACCGCGCGCCCGACAAGCATGGCAGGGAGCATGGCGAGGTAAACCGAGAGAATCGGTCGCTTGGGCAGGTGTGCGTATAAAATGCCCGTTATGATGCCGTAGGCAGCCATTTCAAAGGCAACCGCAATCGCGGTGGGGTACATCACGGGGACAGAAAACAAAAGAGAGCGCAGCAGGGGTAGGAAAAAGCCGATAACGGTGGCGTATTTCCAGCCGCAGATGAGTGCACAGAGAAATATGGGTAAGTGCATGGGGAGCAGCGCCTTGCCCAGCACGGGGATTTGCCCCGTCAGCATCGGCAAAATAAAGCCGAGTGCGAGAAACAGGGCGGAAAGGGTTAAGCTTTTAATGTTTTTGGTCATAAGGCTTTGTAAAAATTGAGGGTGGGTGGGCGAACATTTTTATTATACACGAAAATAGAGATATAAGCAAGAGAAATTGGGCAGGAGGTACTCGTCAGGCAAGCCGATGGCTTGCCATGAAGCAGCCCTCACCGCCTAAGGCGGTGTTTGCTACGCAAAACCGGGCGGCTTCCCCACGACTGCGCTACGCACAGCGCGGTTTCTCGCCTCTCCCACCCCACCAAAGGAAAGAAAAAGACCCACCGCGCGAGGCGGTGGGCCTTTTCTTTGGCAGGGGCAGGAGGACTCGAACCCACGACACCCAGTTTTGGAGACTGGTGTTCTACCGACTGAACTATACCCCTTTGTGACCTTGCTATTATATCATATCTTTTTTTCTTTTGCAAGGGGATTTTGAAAAAATATCAAAGTATATTTTCGTCGCATCTTCTTCGGTGAAAAGTGTACATTCATTATATATATAAAAAATATTGCGGAAAATGAAAAAATTCTCTTGACAGCGAGAGGGGAAAGTGATATAATGTGTCTTACCTCTGCGCGTGGGCTTTTTTGTTGCGCCGTCGCGCCAACCCGAAAGGGGACAGGCTCAATACCACCGAGAGGGAGGTACACGGGTAGTTACTACCTAATATTTTATAATGGGAGGTGCCGAAAAAAATGGCTAACGAAGCAAGAGTCAAGGTTACTCTTGTCTGCACTGAGTGCAAGCAGAGAAACTACGACACAAAGAAGAACAAGAAGAACGATCCGGACAGACTCGAGTTCAAAAAGCATTGCCCCTTCTGCAAAAAGCACACTCTTCACAGAGAATCCAAGTAAGGGTATAAGGAGAGTCGAACGATGAAAGCAAAAAGAAGTCTTGCACTGTTCCTTGTCTCCTGCCTTATCCTTTGCGCATTCTTCTGCTTTGGCGTTTCTGCTGCCGATGCAGCTGAGGCGGAGAACGAGGGTATTTCTACCTTCGCGCTCGTCTCCATCATCATTGGTGGTGTGGTTCTCGTTGCAGCCGTGGTGCTTTGCATCGTCAAGCGCAAAAAGCTTGCAGAGTCGCTTCGTGCATATAAGCGTGAGCTGAAGAATGTTACCTGGTTTTCGTGGAAGAACGTGGTTCGCAGCACGATTTTCGTTATTGTGGCAATTCTTGTGGTTGCAACAGTGATTGGCGTGCTTGACTTCGCCTTCTTCCAGGGTCAGCGTCTGCTGGTTAAATGGATTGGTTGATAAGATGAGCAACATCGATGGAATGAATGTTGGCCCGAGATGGTATGTGGCGCACACCTACTCCGGTTACGAAAACAAAATCAAAACAAGTCTTGAAAAGGTTATCGAAAACCGCGGTCTTGGCGACCTGATTTTTGATATCCGCATTCCCGTTGAGACCGTAATCGAGAAAAAAGGCGATACGGAAAAGGTCGTAGAGGTCAAGCTTTTCCCCTCTTACGTCTACATCAAAATGGTAATGAATGACGAAACCTGGCACGCCGTACGTAATATCGGTGGTGTCACCGGCTTTGTAGGCCCTGGGTCCCGTCCCACGCCCCTCTCCGCTGAGGAAGTGGCTGCGATTGGTCTTGAGGTCAGTGAAGCCGAGGCAACTGAGGAAGAACATCGCGTCACCCTTGCCTTCAAGGTGGGCGACACAGTACAGATTATTTCCGGGTTGTTTGAGGGCTATAACGGCATCGTTGAGTCTATCACCGATGACCAGACCATGGCAACCGTGCTTGTCAAGCGTGGCCGCCGTGATATGCCTGTGGAGCTGGAGGTTTCCTGCCTTGCTCCCGAAAACGCCTGATCCGGCGTCATAACGGATCGAATTGTGGGAGGGAAAAAATTTTTTGAGTTTCCCGTATAGTACCACTTAAGGAGGTTAACTAAAATGGCTAAGAAAGTTATGGGTTATATCAAGCTGCAGCTTCCTGCCGGCAAAGCGACTCCCCAGCCGCCCGTAGGTCCTGCACTCGGTCAGTACGGTGTTGCAATCCCCGTATTCACCAAGGAATTTAATGAACGCACCAAGAACGACATCGGTCTTATCATTCCCGTAGTTATTACGGTTTACGCCGACCGTTCCTTCACCTTTATCACCAAGACTCCCCCTGCTCCCGTTCTGATTAAGAAGGCTGCAGGCATCGAGACTGCATCTGCTGCTCCCAACAAGACCAAGGTTGCTAAGATTACCAAGGAGCAGGTCAGAAAGATTGCAGAAACCAAAATGCCCGACCTCAACGCAGGCTCTATCGAGGCTGCTATGAGCATGATCGCAGGCACCGCACGCAGCATGGGCGTGGAAGTTGAAGAGTAAGGAGGAGCACGACAATGGGAAAGAAGTATACCGATAGCGTAAAGCTTATTGAAAAGAGCAAGCTCTACGACCCCGCAGAGGCTCTTGCACTCGTTTGCCAGACCTCCAAGGCTAAGTTTGACGAAACCATTGAGGTTCACGTCCGCCTTGGTGTCGACTCCCGCCACGCTGACCAGCAGGTCCGCGGCGCAGTTGTTCTCCCCAACGGTACCGGTAAGACCGTACGCACCCTGGTCCTTACCAAGGGCGCAAATGTTGAGGCTGCTAAGGCTGCAGGCGCTGACTATGTTGGCGATATGGAGTACGTTGACAAGATTATGAAGGAGAACAGGTTTGAGTTCGACGTTGTAATCGCTTCCCCCGATATGATGGGCCTTGTAGGCCGTATGGGTAAGGTTCTGGGTCCCAAGGGCCTGATGCCTTCTCCCAAGGCAGGTACCGTTACCGCTGATGTTGCTCGCGCAGTAACCGAGGCTAAGGCAGGTAAGATTGAGTACCGTCTTGACAAGACCAACATTATCCACTGCCCCATCGGCAAGGCATCTTTTGGTGCTGACAAGCTTGGTGAGAACTTTACCACCCTGCTTGCTGCTATCATCAAGGCTAAGCCCGCTGCTGCTAAGGGTCAGTATATCAAGTCCTGCGTCATTGCTTCGACGATGGGACCTGGCATTCGCATCAACTCCGCTAAGCTTGGTTAATCCAAATTTGGACGAGAACAAAAAGGACACGGTTTTACCGTGTCCTTTTTTAGCGCCGACCGCTCGCTTGGAGTAGGGTTCTACACCTGCGCTCGTGATTGGCGCTTCTCGCCTCAAATTTGGATCAACCGTACGTAGCCGCGAGAATGAGAACAAAAAGACCGCAACTACGGTTGCGGCCTTTTTTAGCGCCGACCACGCACTTGCAGTAGGGTTCTACACCTGCGCTCGTGATTAGCGCTTCTCGCCTCAAATTTGGATCAACCGTACGTAGCCGTGAGAACGAGAACAAAAAGGACACGGTTATGCCGTGTCCTTTTGCTTTAATCAAGATTTGCCAAAAACTCCTTCGTAATGGAAACGGCTGTTTTGGCGGCAAGGGGGCAGAACTCGGAAAATTCCATGCCGTTGCCGCCGTCGGAAATGGTGCGCAGCACCGCGAAGGGAACGCCGTTGACATAGGCAACGTGACCAATGGCGGCACCCTCCATTTCGCAGGCAAGGGCATCAAAATCTCTGACGAGCTTTTCCTTGGTGGAGGCCTTTTCTACAAACAGGTCGCCTGAGGCAATTGTGCCGACCATGCCGTTATAATCCAGCGCGGCGGTGGCTGTACAAAGCGCCTTCAGGAGGGTTTGGTCAGCTTTGATTTTTACAATATTAATGCCTGACAAGAGGCCCTGCGGGTCGCCGAGCGCGGTGGTGTTCATATCGTGCTGCACAACCTCATCGGCAAGCACGACGTCACCGACCTCCAGCATCGGGGAAAGACCGCCGGCGACACCTGTATTGAGCAGCGCGGTAACACCAAAGCGCAGAATCATTGCCTCGGCACAAATGGCGGCAAAGACTTTGCCGACGCCTGAGGTGGCAACCACGACATCGCGCCCGCAGAGCCTGCCCTCGGTAAAGGTGACGCCGCTGACAACGCTCTCGCGCGTGTCGGTCATTTCTGCAATCAGTCCTTCGGTTTCAATTTTCATGGCACCGATGATGCCGATAACCTGCTTATTCATAGTCAAAGCCTCCTGTCTGTGCCTCCAGCGCGATAATATAGGAGGCGCATTCATTTTTTGCGTCCTCAACGCTGAGGTTTTCATAGTTGCCGCATTCCTTGCGGGTGTTGCCGAACATCGGTCCTGTGTGGGTCAGCACCGCGCGCAGTGCGGTGAGCAGTGCTTTGCGCACGCGCTCGGGGGCAACGCCGCGCGTTAAGAGATAAAATCCTGTTTGGCAGCCCATGGGGCCGAAATAAATAACTTTATCGCCGATTTCACCGTTTCGCATATAGGTGGCAAGCATGTGCTCCACCGAATGCATCGTGCGTGTTGACATATATGAGCCCATATTGGGGCGGCGGGTACGTAAATCAAAGGTGATAATATCATCATCAATGCGGGAGATATACATACCGGGCATGATTTTGTCGTGGTCAACCGAAAAGCTTGTAATGCGTTCCATAGGGCGTTCTCCTTTATTTTTCTGCCGCCTCACGGCGGCGGTATTCGCTGGGGGTTGTCTGCATCTGCTTGATAAAGGCGCGGTTGAAGGTGCGTGATGTGGTAAAGCCGACAAGCTCCGCAATTTCCGTGACAGGGCGCTTACTGTGGCGCAGATGGTGGCAGGCGTAAGAAATGCGCAGGGAATTGATGTAATCGTTGAAATGCATATGCAGCTTGTCCGAAAACAGATGTGAGATATAATAGCGGCTGATGTGCAGCTCCCTTTCCAGTGTCGCAAGTGAGATTTCGTTTCGATAATTCTGCATACAGTAAGATAGGATAGATTTCAGGGGGTGCGTTTCTCCCGAGGGGGATTCCTTTAACTCCATTTGACGGAGCAGGCGGGAAAAGAGCATCAGCAGAACGCCCTCGCGCTCGGCGTTGGTAAAGGTGTTGTCCTCTTCCGGCATTTCGGTGAGGCGGTAGAGCAGCCTTAGCACCTCTTTGTCGTTTGCCGCGCCCTTGATGACGTTTTTGCGTGGTAGCTTCTCGTGAAAAACGGTGCTGAGTGCGGGCATTAGATTGGGGTTAATGATGAGTAGTACATAATGCTCGTCGTCGTGTGATTCATAGCGGTGAATCTGATTGGGGAAGGCGATGAAAATATCGCCCGCCGCCAGCTCCTCCCGCTCGGCATCGGCAAAAGCAGTTGCCGAGCCATTCAGCATAATGGCCATTTCAATATGGTAATGCAGGTGCGCGGAGCAGCCAATGCGCCGCTGTGAGATTTCGGTCAGCGTGAGGTCTGTTTTTCGGTTCTCGTAAAAGACGAGCATTGGCGGGAAATCTCCTTTCGTTTGATGCGGGGACCTATGGTGGTCAAAAGCTCATAGGGAATGGTCTGCAGCCCTGCGGCGGCCTTTCGGATATCGTAAAAAATTTGCACAGGGTCCCCTGTTTTGACAGGGGTGTTTCCCAAATCCAGCATCATATAGTCCATACAAATGCGCCCCACAATGGGAACCGTAAAGGCAACATTGTTGTGGAAAACACGCACCGTCTCACCACTAAATGCGCGCGAAATGCCGTCTCCGTAGCCAATTGGTACAGTGCCGATGCGCGTGGGGCGCTCGGTGACAAAGGCGCCGCCATAGCCAAGAGGCGTGCCTGACGGCAGGTCGTGTATCTGAACCACGGTAGAGAAAAGCGACAGTGCAGGGCAAAGTGGCAGGCGCGTTTTCACAGGGGAGATGCCGTAGAGCGCGAGACCGGGCCGCACGCCGTCCAAAACGCTGTCAGGTAGTGTGAGCAGTGCTGCCGATGCGGCAGCGTGTGCGAAAAGAGAGTAGCCCTTGCTTGCCAATTGTGCGCGACAGGAAAGAAAACGCGCAAGCGCATGGGTTGTTGCTTGTATATCGGTATCTGCATTCGGAAAGTGCGTGTAAATGCCTGTGGGACAGATGCCCTTTTGACCGATAAGTGTGGCAATGGTGTTGATTTCATCGGGGGAAAAGCCAAGGCGGTGCATACCGCAATCAAGCTTGATATGCACGGCAATCTCTGTGCCCGCAAGTCTTGCGGTGTGCGCGAGCGCAGCCGTGTATTCTGCCGAGAAAACAGTCTGTGTAATTTTATTTGCCGCAAGCCTTGCGGCGTGCTGCGGTGGGGTATAGCCGAGTATCAGAATGTCGGCAGATGGTGCGATTTTTCGTACCGTTAGCGCCTCTTTTAGCGTAGCAACGCCAAAAAAATCGCACCCTGCCCTCAGGAAAGCGCCTGTGGCGATGCGCAGGTCGTGTCCGTAGGCGTTGGCCTTGACAATGGCAATCACGCGGGGTGCTTTGCCGTTTGCGTGCGCGGCGGCGTACGCAGAAAGCTGCTGATAGTTTTGCATCAGTGCCGCGGTATCAATCAGCGCTGTGGCGCGCATCGGAGAAAAGTCGGTCATACGCCCTCCTTCATCATAGCACAATTTTTGTCTGGTAGCAAGCCCAAACAGGCATTTTTTTGCAAACAATAGCATATTTTGTGGGGAGAGAGGTGGGGGTTTTATGTTCAAACAAAAGTTACATATGTTGTTGCCGCTTTTTTTATTGTCCTTGCTGCTTTTTGGCTGTGGGCAAAAGCCTGATACGCTTGCGCCCTTTCGGGGGGCGTATTTTGCCGAGCTTTCAGGAACGCTTTACGGCATGGAGTTTGCGGCAGCTGTTGAGATGACGGCGGCAAGCGGCGGGGGCACGCGTGCGGCTACGGTTACATTTTATGCACCCGCCGCGCTGGCGGGCACAACCGTTGCGCGCAATCAAGCGGGTGAAATCAATATCACGGCGGGAGATGTGACCTTGCCCGATGTAGGCGGCGTTGGCGCGGCGCTCTTTTCCCTGTTTCCTGTGTCGGCGGAAATTACCGAAACTGAATTGACAGAGGAGGGGCATACGCGCGTGTGCGGAGAAGGATTTGTCCTGATACTTTTGCCTGACGGTACGCCGTATGAAATCAAAACCGATGCTGTGAGTGCCAGGGTTGTGCGCTTTGCGGAAAAATAAAAAAACCCCACTTGGTTGTGAAAACCAAGTGGGGTTTTACTTGTATTTTACAGGTAGGGACGATAAAAGCGATATGCCGAGGGGAGTGCGTACCTTGTGTCAATTTCCTCGCGCGGTGCAAGAAAGCACCCGTCAGGGAGCTTCGCGGCATCGCAGATATCAAGCTGTACCTCGAAGCCCGTCATGTGCCATTCAAGGTGTGTGAAAATGTGCTTTGCCTCGCCAATCGGTGCGATGCGTAAGGGAGATAAGCCCATTCCCTGCAGCGTTGCCGCAACCTCTGCGGTGGTTTGCTTTCCGTCAAGGCAGAGGGGCTCAAAAAGCCCGGAAAGCAGCCCTGTTTCGGGTCTTTTACGCAGCACGACGGTGTCGTTTATGCGCAAAATCAGCACCGTGCGCGCCTCTTTTTTGCGCGGTGCAGGCTTGGCACGCAGCGGAATGGTGTCGGTTTTACCGAGCATTCTTGCCTGACAGCGGTCGGCAAGCGGGCAGACCTCACATTTTGGTGTGCCGTTGGGCAGGCAAACGGTTGCCCCCAATTCCATGAGCGCCTGATTGAAAACGTCGGGGGCGTGGCCTGCGAGCTCTTTTGCCACGGCCGCGGTGAGCAGCTTTTTCGAGGCGGGCGCTAAAATATTTTCCGTAAATGCCAGCAGGCGTGCCGTGACGCGCAGCACGTTTCCGTCCACGGCGGGGTGGGGCAGCCCGAAGGCGAAGGAGGCGATGGCGCCTGCGGTGTAGTCACCTATGCCGCACAGGGCGCGGATATCCTCATAGGTATCGGGAAAGTTGCCCCCGTGTTCGGTCATGATACTGTTTGCCGCCCTTTGCATATTGCGCACGCGGCTGTAGTAGCCAAGCCCTTCCCAGAGCTTTAAGAGCAAATCGGCGGGCGCCTCGGCGAGCGCCTTTACGGTGGGTAACGTGTCAAGAAAACGACGGTAATAAGGCAAAACAGCCTCTACGCGTGTTTGCTGGAGCATAATCTCGGATACCCAGATGCGGTAGGGGTCTTTTGTATGTCGCCACGGCAGGTCACGCTTGCTTTCCTCGTACCACGCGAGAAGTGGCGTTAAATCGGGTAATGTTAACATCGGTATGCTCCTTTCCTTGTCGTTAAAAACAGGGGAGAGAAGTCGTGCTGACGATTTCTCTCCCTGTCACTTATTTCAAAAATCCGCCGATGATTTGCTCCTCGGCTTCCTTTTCGGTAAGACCGAGCGTCATCAGCTTAATCAATTGCTCGCCTGCGATTTTACCGATAGCGGCCTCGTGAATCAGTGATGCATCGGGGTGATTTGCAAGAATTTCAGGTACGGCACTGACCGATGCGCCGTCCATGATAATGGCGTCACATTCGGTGTGGCCCGAGCAGACGTTGTTGCCGTTGACGTGGGATACAAAAATCTGCTTGGATTGGTCACGCGCCACCGAGCGCGAGATGACGTGTGTGCCGCAATCCTTGCCGTCAAGGTCAATTTCAAAATAGGTCTTGGCAACCTGGTCGCCGTGCGTCATCAGCTTTTCGCGCACGATGAGTGTTGCTCTGTCGGCAAGCTTGGCACGCGTGGTGCGGTCGGTGCTGTCCACGCCCTTAATCTGGGCAGTTTCCATTTCCATATAAGCGCCCTCGGCAAGCGTAATCACAGAGGTGGGATTCATCACGTTGCGACCGTTGCCGTCCCCCTCGCCGTAGTGCTTTTCGATGTAGCGCACGCGGGAGTTTTTGCCGACGAAGAAGGAGTGCACACCGCTGTGCTCGCTTTCGTCCGAGCCGCCGTTGTGAATGCCGCAGCCCGCCACAATGGTGACGTCGCAGTCCTCGCCGATGTGGAAGTCGTTATAGACGAGCTCCTTAAGACCCGTCTGGGCGAGCAGCACGGGAATATGCAGGCTCTCCTTTTTGGTGCCGGGTCTGATATAAATGTCAATACCGGGCTTGTCCGTTTTGGGAACAATTTCAATGTTCTCGGAGTTACCGGTGGCAAAGGTTTTGCCGTCTACGCGCAAGGAAAATGCGCCTGCAGGCACCTCGTGAATGCCCGCGACCTGCTCAAGCAGGTTCTTTTTGATGCTGTCAAGCGCTGCCATCAGCCATTCACCTCCGTGACACGGCAACCGCCGGAAATTGTGCCGAAAAGCATGGGCAGCACCTCTTGCTTAGAGCCCTCTGCGGCAATTTTGCCGTCTGCCACCATGATGACCTTGTCCGCGATGTTGAGAATGCGCTCCTGGTGGGAGATGATGAGGATTGAGCCCTGCGTTTTTTCGTGCATTTTTTCAAAAACCTTGATGAGGTTATTAAAGCTCCAGAGGTCGATGCCTGCCTCAGGCTCGTCAAAGACCGAAAGCTTGGTGCCGCGCGCGAGAATTTCGGCAATTTCAATGCGCTTCAGCTCGCCGCCCGAAAGGGAAGCGTTGATTTCGCGGTTGACGTATTCCTTGGCGCAAAGCCCCACCTCGGAGAGGTAGGAGCACGCGGTGGCAACTGAGATTTTTTCGCCTGCCGCAAGGGAAATGAGGTCCTTGACCGTGAGGCCCTTAAAGCGGACAGGCTGCTGAAATGCAAAGCTGATGCCGCGTCTCGCGCGCTCGGTAATCGAGAGGTCGGTGATGTCCTCTCCGTCAAAAATGATGCGCCCCGCAGTGGGCTTGATGATGCCCGCAATAATCTTGGCAAGCGTGGATTTGCCGCTGCCGTTGGGGCCCGTAATCGCCACAAAGCGCTCGGAAATTTTCAGGTTTATGTCGTCTAAAATCTCGGTTTTCGCGCCTGCCTCGGCAGGGACGGAAAAGGAGATGTGTTGAAGCTCCAGCATAAAAACTCCTTGGTGCAATATAGTCTAAATTAGTATAGCACAGATAAGTCGATTTTTCAATAAGTTGGCGCGTTTTTTTATCGGTTGTTGTATTTTGACTGAAAATGTCGTTAAAAACCGTCAAAATCGGTAAAAAGTTTGTCAATTTTTTAACATCGTGCTACTTGACGATAAAAAAACGGTGTGATATAATATATAATGATAATTTGCGGCAACGTCTCGCGCGCGTCGCGGGGCTATCGCATTATACTCTAAAATTTCAGGAGGGAACACATGGAATACCGCATTGAACATGACTCCATGGGTGAGGTCAGAGTACCTGCCGACAAATACTGGGCGGCACAGACCGAGCGTAGTCATGAAAACTTCCGCATCGGTGTCGGCATTGAGATTATGCCGCGCGAAATCACGCGTGCCTTTGGCATTCTCAAAAAGGCAGCGGCAATGGCAAACGCCGCGCTGAAGCCCGAGAAGATGACTGCCAAAAAGCTTGAGGTAATCTCTCTCGCCTGCGACGAGGTGATGTCGGGTGCACTCAACGACCACTTCCCGCTGGTTGTCTGGCAGACAGGCTCCGGCACACAGTCCAACATGAACGCAAATGAGGTTATCGCAAACCGTGCAAATGAGCTTGCAGGTGAGCGCCTCTGCCACCCCAACGATGATATCAATATGAGCCAGTCCTCGAACGATACCTTCCCCACTGCGATGCATATCGCGGCGGTTTGCGCGATTGAGGATAAGCTCTTCCCCGCAATCGACCTGCTTATCGACACCTTCAAGCGTCTTGAAAAGGAGAATGAGGGCATTGTGAAGAGCGGCCGTACCCACCTGCAGGACGCAACGCCCATTACCTTTACGCAAGAGATTTCGGGCTGGCGCACCAGCCTTGAGCGTGACAAGGAGCTGCTTGCTGCATCGTTGCCCACCCTCAAGGAGCTTGCGCTTGGCGGCACCGCAGTCGGCACGGGTCTGAACACCCCCAAGGGCTTTGACGTCAAGGTTGCCGAGGCTGTTTCCGAGATTACCGGTAAGCAGTTCCGTACCGCGGGCAACAAGTTCCATGCACTGACTTCTAAGGACGAGCTCGTCTTCGCACACGGCGCAATCAAGGCGCTTGCCTGCGATATGATGAAGATTGCAAACGACGTCCGCTGGCTGGCGTCCGGCCCCCGTCTTGGCCTTGGCGAGATTTTCATTCCCGAGAACGAGCCCGGCTCCTCTATCATGCCCGGTAAGGTCAACCCCACCCAGTGTGAGGCTGTCACTATGGTAGCCGTTCAGGTTATGGGCAACGACGTGGCTGTTGGCATGGCTGCCTCCCAGGGCAACTTTGAGCTGAACGTGTTTATGCCTGTCTGCATCTACAATTTCCTGCAGTCCGCCAGACTGCTGGCTGAGGCAATCGTGTCCTTTAACAACAACTGTGCCGTCGGCATCGTTGCCAACAAGGAGAAGATGCACGGCAACCTCCACAACTCCCTGATGCTGGTTACGGCTCTCAACCCCTATATCGGTTATGAGAACGCCGCTAAGACTGCCAAGAAGGCATACAAGGAGGGCATCTCCCTGAAGGAGGCCTGCGTCGCACTTGGCTTCCTGACTGCTGAACGCTTTGATGAGGTGTTCCACCCCGAGCAGATGGTATAATTGCTTGCATCTTTGGCGCGGCGCGAGCGACTGAGCGCGGCGACGTACCGTGTACGCCTTGCCTTGCTCATTCACTCACGCGGCACTCAAATCTGCGGCGCAATGCTTAATTTTTGGCGCGGCGCAAGAAAAATTAACTCGCCCGTATGACGAAGGTTATACCAAAATCCGATTTCATTGACCGCAAGGTTATTTGAATATGCCGCGGGGCAGGGAACTGCCCCTGCGGCCCATGAACCTGACGAAAACCCTTTTCGCCAACAAATTTACATGAAGGGAAAAAGCATATGAAATTCAGTTATTACCCCGGCTGTACGCTGAAAACGAAGGCCAAAGACCTTGATGCATACATGCGCGCCTCTGCAGAGGCGCTGGGTGTAGAGCTTGCAGAGCTGCCCGAGTGGCAGTGCTGCGGTGCTGTTTACCCCATGGCTAAGGACGAGATTGCTACCAAGCTTTCCGCTGTTCGCGCGCTGATGAGCGCACGCGACCTCGGCACTGACCTGGTAACGCTCTGCTCCGCCTGCCACAATGTCATCAAGCAGGTCAACCACGACATGAAGACCGATGCTGACATCGCACTTCGTGCAAACAATTACATCGGTGCAGAAACGCCTTATATGGGCGAGACTGCCGTGCTGCACTTCCTGGAGGTGCTGCGTGACCGTGTCGGCTTTGACACACTCAAGGCCAAGGTCAAGAACCCTCTCACGGGCCGCAAGATTGGCGCTTACTACGGCTGTCTGCTGCTCCGTCCTTCCAAGATTATGGCAATGGACGACCCTGAGAACCCCACCATTATTGAGGATTTTATCCGTGCAATCGGCGCAGAGCCCGTGATTTACGGTATGCGCAATGAGTGCTGTGGCGGCTACGTCACCCTTGAAAACAAGGGCGAGGCAGAACGCCGTAGCAACATCGTGCTGGAGAGCGCGAAGGCCAAGGGTGCCGACACCGTTGTAACGGCTTGCCCCCTCTGCCTCTACAACCTCAAGAAGAACGGTGGCTGCGATGACGTTTCCGTCGTTTACTTTACCGAGCTGCTTGCAGAAGCGCTCGGTGTGAAATAAGGAGGAATAACTGATGAGCCACAATAAAAATGCAGCCGCAGTAGAAGAAGTTCTGCGTTCCTCCGGTGTAGACGTACGCAAGTGCATGCGTTGCGGCAAGTGCACCGCAACCTGCCCCGCATTTGATGAGATGGAGTATCACCCCCACCAGTTTGTCTACATGGTAGAGAAGGGCCAGATTGACAAGCTCGCTGCGTCCGATTCTATCTACCGTTGCCTTTCCTGCTTTGCCTGCATGGAGCGTTGCCCCCGTCAGGTAGAGCCCGCGAAGCTGATTGAGGCAGTCCGTCTGCACGTCATTCGCGCAAAGGGCGCAAATCACCTGAAGCCCGAACAAATTCCCGCAATGCTTGACGAGGACCTGCCGCAGCAGGCTATCGCCAGCGCATTCCGCAAATACAGCAAGTAAGGAGGAGAAGCGATTATGCAAAGAATTGGCGTATTTGTCTGTCACTGTGGCACCAACATTGCCGCAACCGTCGACGTAAAGGCCGTTGTTGAGGCGCTTTCTCACGAGCCCGGCGTCGTATTTGCGACCGACTACCAGTACATGTGCTCCGAATCGGGTCAGACCCTGATGCGTGAGGCCATTCGCGAGCATAAGCTCGGCGGTGTGGTTGTCTGCTCCTGCTCTCCCCGTATGCACGAGGCTACCTTCCGTAAGGCAGCTGCCAAAGAGGGTCTTAACCCCTACATGGTAGAGATTGCAAATATCCGTGAGCAGGTATCCTGGATTCATAAGGATATCAAGGAAGGCACTGAGAAGGCAATTATCCTTGGTCGTGCCGCTATCGCAAAGGTACATCTCAATCAGCCCCTGCAGGCAGGCGAGAGCCCTGTTACCAAGCGCGCGCTTGTTATTGGTGGCGGTATCGCAGGTATTCAGACTGCGCTTGATATTGCCGAGGCAGGCTTCGAGGTCGACATTGTCGAGAAGGAGCCCACCATTGGTGGTAAGATGGCGCAGATTGACAAGACCTTCCCCACCCTTGACTGTGCCGCTTGTATCCTGACCCCCAAGATGGTGGACGTTGCACAGCACGAGAAGATTAAGATTTTCTCCTACAGTGAGATTGAGTCCGTCAAGGGCTTCGTCGGTAACTTCCGCGTGGCTATCCGCCGCAAGGCGCGTTACGTTGACGAGGACAAGTGCACCGGCTGCGGCATCTGCACCGAGAAGTGCCCGCAGAAGAAGGTCCCCAACGAGTTCAACATGGGCTTTGACACCCGTCGCGCCGTTTACATTCCCTTCGCACAGGCAGTGCCGAAGGTTGCCACCATTGATGCAAACTACTGCACGATGCTGAAGACCGGCAAGTGTGGCGTTTGCGCCAAGTTCTGCGGCGTAGGTGCTATCGACTACAAGCAGCAGGACCAGATTGTGGAGCGCGAGTACGGTGCGATTGTTGCCGCAACCGGCTTCAATCCCCTCAAGCCCACCCAGTATGACGAGCTTGGTTATGCGACCTGCGCTGATGTGGTGACCTCCCTTGAGCTGGAGCGTCTGATGAACGCAGCGGGCCCGACCGCAGGCACGCTGCTTCGTCCCTCTGACAAGAAGCACCCCCACACCATCGTATTTGTACAGTGCGTCGGCTCCCGTTGCGATGCAGAGAACGAAAAGGGCAAGCCCTACTGCTCCAAGATTTGCTGCATGTATACCGCGAAGCACGCGATGCTGATTCGCGATAAGTACCCCGACACCGAGGTTTACGTATTCTATATTGACGTACGTACCCCTGGTAAGAACTTTGATGAGTTCTACCGTCGTGCCGTAGAGCAGTACGGTGTTCACTACATCAAGGGTCAGGTTGGTAAGGTTGTTGAGGAGAACGGCACCCTGAAGGTGCAGGCAAGCGACCTGCTTTCCGGCGAGCAGCTTCACATTGATGCTGACCTCGTTGTTCTGGCAACCGCTGTTGAGCCTGACAAGAGCGCGCGCGGCATCGCCACGATGCTGACCGCCAGCATGGATACCAACGACTTCTTCACCGAGGCACACGCAAAGCTTCGTCCCGTAGAGTCCCCCACCGCGGGCATTTTCCTCTCGGGCGTTTGCCAGGGCCCCAAGGATATTCCCGAAACCGTATCCCAGGCATCTGCCGCAGCCGCAAAGGTTATCGGTCTGCTTGCCAAGGATAAGCTGACCTGCAATCCCTGCGTGGCACAGTCCGATGAGCTGCTTTGTAACGGCTGCTCCTCCTGTGAGCGTGTATGTCCTTACGGTGCTATCACCTATTCCGACAAGGAATTCCGCGGTCCCAACCGCACCACCCTTATCCGTCGCGTTGCTTCCGTTAACCCTGCAGTTTGCCAGGGCTGTGGCGCTTGTACCGTAGCTTGTCCCTCCGGTGCAATGGATTTGAAGGGCTTCTCGAACAGACAAATTATGGCGGAGGTTGACGCAATATGCAAGATGTAAAAGAATTCAGACCCACCATCGTAGCGTTTTGCTGCAACTGGTGCTCCTACGCAGGCGCTGACCTTGCAGGCTCCAGCCGCCTTGGTTACCCAGCAGACGTCAAGATCATTCGCGTTCCTTGCTCCTGCCGTGTAAACCCGCTGTTTATTCTCCGCGCATTCCAGCGCGGTGCTGACGGTGTGATTATGGCAGGCTGTCACCCCGGTGACTGTCACTACACCAGCGGCAACTACTTTGCCCGTCGCCGTATGACGCTCCTGTTCTCTATGCTTGATTACCTCGGCATCGAGCGCGAGCGTACCCGTGTGGAGTGGATTTCTGCCGCAGAGGGTGCAAAGTTTGCCAAGACCATGAACGAATTTGTTGCCACCGTTACTGCCCTTGGTGAGAACAAGAGATTGGAGGACCTGAGATGCAAGAAATGATGGTAAAGCGTGCCGTAGAGCTTCTTGAAAACGGCACCGTTGACCGCGTTCTCGGCTGGACCACGGGCGAGTTTGCCTACGATATGACGCCTGCCGTATTCCGTTCCGCGGACGATTTGAAGAACGGCTTTGTTTACAACGATTTCTGCGCTGCAAACCTCTCCAAGTACCTCATCAAGGAGTGCGTTGCAGGCGGCAAGATTCTGGTATTCCTCAAGCCCTGCGATACTTACAGCTTCAATCAGCTGATTGCTGAGCACCGTATCAAGCGCGAGATGATTTATGTCATCGGCATCGCTTGCGAGGGCAAGGCTGATATTGACAAGCTCAAGGACATGGGCATTGACGGCATCACCGGTATCACTGCAAAGGACGGCGTTTACACTGTTGCCACCATCTATGGTGATGCAACCGTAAAGGCAACCGATGCAATGGCAGAGAGATGCCTCTCCTGCAAGAGTAAGAAGCACATGGCTTATGACGAGCTGATTGGCGAGGACGGCGACGTTGTCGCTGATTGCGGTCGCTTTGATATGGTAGAAAAGCTGGAGGCTATGACCCCCGATGAGCGTTACGAGTTCTGGCGCGGTGAGCTTTCCCGTTGCATTCGCTGCAACGCCTGCCGTAACGTCTGCCCCGCTTGCTCCTGCGAGAAGTGCATTTTCGACAACCCGGGTTCGGGCGTTTCTCAGAAGGCAGCCGTGAACTCCTTTGAGGAGAACATGTTCCACATTATCCGCGCCTTCCACGTAGCAGGTCGCTGCACCGACTGCGGTGAGTGTACCCGCGTTTGCCCGCAGAACATTCCGCTTCATCTGCTCAACCGTAAGTTTATCAAGGATATCAACGCGTTCTGGGGTGAGTACCAGGCGGGCGAGAATCCCGATGCAAAGCCTCCGCTTGGCAGATACGAGAAGGGCGACAGAGAGCCCGGTGAGTTTGGAGGTGTTCAGGCATGAAAAAGTTAAGCTTTGCAAAGCTGAATGAGTTCTTTGCTGCGATTGCGGCAAAGGAGGCGCTCTACCTTCCTGTTAATAATAATGTAGGAAAGGCTGAGTTTAAGCAGTGGAGCGAGGGCGTAGAGCTCTCCCATGCGCTCAATACCGTACGCTCCGCAAAGGATTTCTTCTTCCCCCAGACCGAGAACCTGATGAAGTTCAAAATGGAGGGCAAGAGCATCGAGGTTTCTGACGACCGCGCTGAGTGTGAGGATTTTGTCGTATTTGGCGTACGCGCTTGCGATGCCGCCAGCTTCAAGATTCTTGACAGCGTCTACCTCGTAGACCCCATTGATACCTACTACAAGAACCGCCGTGAGCACGGCACTATCATTACCCTTGCATGCGGCAAGCCTGCAGAGACCTGCTTCTGCGGTACCTTTGGTATCGATGCAGCCGACCCCGCAGGTGACGTCACCGCATGGGAGACCCCGGGCGCTTATATGCTCCGCGCAAACACCGAGAAGGGCGAGGCTCTCCTTGCGCTTGTCGCTGACCTTCTTGAGGAGGGCTGCGAAAAGGCTGTTGCCGAGGCGCAGGCAAAGACCCGTGAGATTCTCTCCAAGCTGCCCCTTGCAGGTCTTTCGACCGAGGGCGTTGGCGTTGGCATGACCAAGGAGCTTTTCGACCGTCCCGAGTGGAAGACCCTCTCCGAGTCCTGCCTTGGCTGCGGCACCTGCACCTTCGTGTGCCCCACCTGCCAGTGCTACGACGTGCGCGACTTTGATACCGGTAACGGCATCAAGCGCTTCCGTTGCTGGGACTCCTGCATGTACTCCGACTTCACCCTGATGGCACACGGCAACTCCCGTAACTCTCAGGTAGAGCGCTTCCGTCAGCGCTTCATGCACAAGCTGGTGTACTACCCCGACAGAAACAACGGCACCTTTGGCTGTGTCGGCTGCGGCAGATGCCTTGCACGCTGCCCCATCTCGATGAACATCGTCAAGGTCATGAAAACATTGGGAGGTAAGAACTGATGAATAACGAAACTTTGATTCCTTATGTTGGCATTGTGACCGAAATCACGCAGCAGACTCCCGACGTTAAGACCTTCCGTGTAGAGGCTCCCGGTGGCGGCAAGCTTTTTGAGCACAAGCCCGGCCAGTGTGCCATGCTCTCTGTTCCCGGCATCAGCGAGGCAATGATTTCCATTACCTCCTCGCCGACGAACACCGAGTATATGGAATTCAGCGTCAAGAAGTGCGGTTGCCTTACCGAGTGGCTCCACGCCATGGAGGTTGGTCAGATGATTACCGTCCGCGGCCCCTACGGTCGTAACTTCCCCGTGTATGATGAGCTGCTCGGCAAGGATTTGCTTTTTGTTGCAGGCGGTATCGGTCTTGCACCGCTGCGTTCTGTTATCAATTACGTGCGCGACAACCGCGATAAGTTTGGTACGGTTGATATCGTGTACGGCTCCCGTTCCAAGGAGGACCTCGTTTACTATGACGAGATTGTGACCGAATGGTGCAATACCCCCGGCTTCAATGTTCACCTTACCATCGACCGTGAGCAGGAGAACTGGGACGGTCACGTCGGCTTCGTTCCCAACTTTGTCAAGGAGCTGAATCCTGACCTCAAGAAGACCGTTTTGATGTGCGGACCTCCAATTATGATCAAGTTTACGCTTGGTGGCCTGATGGAGCTTGGCTTCAAGAAGGAGCAGGTCTACACCACCATGGAGCTTCGTATGAAATGCGGCATCGGCAAGTGCGGTCGTTGCAATATCGGCAACAAGTACGTCTGCAAGGACGGCCCCGTGTTCCGCTTTGACGAGCTTGACGAACTTCCCAACGAATACTAATAAGGAGAAAGCACAACAATGGAAAAAATGGTTAATATTTACCTTTACGGTAAAAAATATGAAGTGCCTGCCAGCCTCACCATTATGAATGCAATGGAGTATGCAGGCTACCAGCTGGTACGCGGTGTCGGTTGCCGTTGCGGCTTCTGCGGCGCCTGCGCTACCATCTACCGCATCAAGGGTCAGAATGAGCTGAAGACCTGCCTCGCTTGCCAGACCAAGGTTGAGGACAATATGTACATCGCAACGCTGCCCTTCTTCCCCCTTGTAAAGCAGCCCTACGATATTCAGAAGATTAAGCCCACCGAGCAGATTATGATGCAGCTTTACCCTGAGATTTATTCTTGTGTTGGCTGCAACGCCTGCACCAAGGCCTGCACGCAGGACCTCAAGGTGATGCAGTACATCGCTTACGCACAGCGCGGCGAGTACGAGAAGTGCGCTGAGGAGTCCTTTGACTGCGTTATGTGCGGCGTTTGCTCCTCTCGTTGCCCTGCAGGCATTACCCACCCGCAGGTTGGTCTGCTTGCACGCCGTCTGACCGGTAAGTACCTCGCTCCCGAAACCGAGCATCTGCTTGCACGCGTTGCTGAGATTGAGGCGGGCGATTGCGAGGCTGCCCTTGACGAGATTATGGCAAAGACCGCTGAGGAGCTGAAGGCTCTTTACAACAACCGCGATTTCGAGCAATAAGGAGGTGCGAACAATGTATACACAGGAAATGTTAGAATCCATCAAGCGCGTGGAAGCAACTCGCGCCGCACGCCTTGCAGACGTTAAGGCAGGCATTCACCCCCGTCGTATGACGGCAGAGGAGAAGGTTCAGGTTAAAAAGGAGAACCACCCCGACTACATCGCATCTCAGTTTGCTGAGCTGGTAATCGGCCCCAACAGAGGTGAGCGCGTGCCGCTTGAGCTTGCAGAGATGCTGCAGGCAAACCCCCGCGTAAACCCCAAGGACATTGACCTTTCCAAGATTGATTATGACGTAGACGTTCTCGTCATCGGCGGCGGCGGCTCCGGCTCCGCAGCAGCTATTATGGCACACGAGAAGGGTGCTAATGTTATGATTGTGACCAAGCTCCGCCATGGTGATGCAAACACCATGATGGCAGAGGGCGGTATTCAGGCTGCTGACAAGCCCAACGACAGCCCTGCACAGCACTACCTTGACGTCATGGGCGGCGGCCACTTCAAGAACGTTCCCGACCTCGTCAGAAAGCTCGTTACCGATGCACCTATCTGCATCAAGTGGCTCAATGACCTCGGCGTTATGTTCGACAAAGAGGCTGACGGCACCATGGTTACCACCCACGGTGGCGGTACCTCCCGCAAGCGTATGCATGCCTGCAAGGATTACTCCGGCGCAGAAATCATGCGCGTCCTTCGTGACGAGGTGCAGAACCGCGGTATCCCGGTTGTTGACTTTACCTCCGCTATCGAGATTATCAAGGACGAGAAGGGCAGAGCAGCCGGTGCAGTTCTCATGAATATGGAAACCGGTGAGCTTCTCATCGCGCGTGCAAAGACCGTTATCATCGCGACAGGCGGTGCCGGTCGTATGCACTACCAGGGCTTCCCCACCTCCAACCACTACGGTGCAACCGCTGACGGTCTGGTTCTTGCTTACCGTGCAGGCGCACCCCTCCTTTACGCTTACACCCTGCAGTATCACCCCACGGGTGCTGCATACCCCAGCCAGATTTTCGGCGCACTGGTTACCGAGAAGGTTCGCTCTATCGGCGCACAGCTTGTCAACAAGGACGGCGAGCCCTTCATGTACTCCCTTGAGACCCGTGACATCTGCGCTTCCGGCGTTATCCGTGAGTGCAAGCGGGGGGGCGGCGTTGACACCTTTAACGGCGGTCAGGGCGTATGGCTCGACTCTCCCATGATTGATATGATTCACGGCGAGGGCACCATTGAGAAGCGCATTCCCGCAATGCTTCGTATGTACCTCAAGTACGGTATCGATATGCGTAAGCAGCCCATTCTGATTTATCCCACTCTCCACTACCAGAACGGTGGCATCAAGATTGGCGTAAACGGTATGTCCGACGTTGAGAACCTGTTTGTTGCAGGTGAGGCAGTCGGCGGTATCCACGGTGAGAACCGTCTGATGGGTAACTCGCTGCTTGACATCATCGTATTCGGCCGCAACGCAGGCGTACACGCCGCAGCCGCCGCAAAGGAGGTCACCCTTGGCAAGAAGCTTACGCTCAGCCACGTGAAGGACTTCATGAAGGAGATGAAGGCAGCAGGCATCAAGACCGATGCTGTTTCTCCCAAGCTTCTTCCTCGCTACACCCACGGCAACCCCGTGTTTGATCAGCCCAACGCAAAGCTGATGAAGTAATTTTTGCATACACGCCGCCGCCATTGGCGGCGGCGTGTACACCGCTTCCTTGCAGATCAAAAGACGTTTTCGGATAAAGACCACTTGCGGTGTTTAATGCCGCCAAGCGCCTTTTCTTCTGTGTGGAAGCAAATCCTTTTTAATTATTTGGAGATATTCAAAAAATGAAAAACGCAATTCGTATTATTTTGCTTGCGGTTGTTCTGGTGCTGCTTTGCTTCCCCTTTGTGGAGTTGGGTCGCCCTGCGAGCTCGGTGGCGGATATGGCCGCAAGGGCTACCGATAAGGAATATCAGGTTGTACCGATGGACAGCGAGTTTCCCATCGCCGTTAAAATTGACGACGAGGTCAAGGAGCTGACTGCCAAGGGTGCCGTCATAGCTACCAAGGGTAAGAACTCTCTTACCGTCATTTATCTTGGCAGTAAGGCTGATGCCAAGGACGTTTACAATTACTACAAGGGTGAGCTTGACGACAACGTGGTGCTTGAGCGCAGCGGCAGTATCGTTTACTTTGGTACCGACGCGGCACGCGGCGAGCTGATTCGTCCCGCCTTCTTCAATACCTTCAAGGGTATTTTGAAGGTGAACGGTGTTTCCTTCTTGATTTACAGCGTGTTTGTTATTGCCGCGCTTGGTTATCTGCTTGGCCGTGTTACCTTTAAGGGCGTTAACCTTGGTACTGCGGGCGTATTCCTTGTGGCGCTTCTCTTTGGCTGCCTGTTCTATAAGGACCTTGCCTTCCAGCTGCCCGCCTACACCACCAACGCCTTGAAGGTTGTGGAAAACCTTGGCTTGATTCTTTTCGTAACCTCGGTTGGCTTTATTGCAGGCCCCAAGTTCTTCGGTAATCTGAAAAAGAACTTTAAGACCTATATTCTGCTTGGCTTGCTTATCATTGTGTCGGGTGCCGCTGTTTGCGCACTTTGCGTACTGATTCAAAGCAACTTTACCGACCTGCCCAAGGGCGACCTTGCCGCTATTATGGCGGGCTTGTTCTCGGGTGCTCTCACCTCTACCCCTGCCTTCTCCGCTGCTAAGGCTGCCGCTACCGCACAGGGTATTGATGAGTCCCTCGTTGCCGTTGGTAACGGTATCGCTTATATCTTTGGCGTTATTGGCGTTGTGCTTTTCGTACAGCTTGTTCCCAAGTTCCTCAAGGCCAATATGGCAGAGGAGCGCGCTAAGATTGCAGGCGGTGACGCCGATACGGGCGAGGAGCCTGTTGAGGCTGCAGAAACCAAGAAGATGATTGAGATTGACCCCTTCGGCATTGCCGCATTTGCACTTGCCGCTATCATCGGTGTTATCGTTGGCTCTTTCAAGTTTGGCAACTTCTCCCTGACTACCACGGGCGGCTGCCTGCTTGTGGCGCTTGTCTTCGGCCACTTTGGCAAGATGGGCTCCATCAAGCTGATGCCCTCTGCGCAGACGCTTAAGGTTTTCCGTGAGTTTGGTCTGATGATCTTCCTCATCGGTGCAGGCGTTGCGGGTGGCGCTAAGTTCGTTCAGTACTTCGAGGCAATCTACTTCCTCTACGGCGCAATTATGACGCTGGTTCCCATGGTAATCGGCTTCTTCTTTGCAAAGTACGTGCTGAAGATGCACCTTCTCAACAGCCTTGGCTCGATTACGGGCGGCATGACCTCTACCCCCGCGCTCGGCACCCTGATTCAGGTTTCCGAGACCGAGGACGTAGGTGCCGCTTACGCTGCAACCTACCCCATTGCACTTATTTCCGTGGTGCTTTGCGCACAGTTTGTCATTATCCTCTTTGGTTGATGTCTTTGGCGCAGACCAAAAACACACACGAATTAAGTCATTGGACATTAAAACCTCCTTATTTATCTCTCGGGATATGTAAGGAGGTTTTCCATTGTTTGATATTGAGGGAGAAAACCTTACAGGCTTTCATTTTTATTGTGTGTTTTTTACCCGCGCTCTTGCCGTTCGGTGTATAGTATACACCTCTCACGGCAAGAACACGGCTTCTGCACTCAAATCCATCTAACCAAAGCGGTTGATGCCTTTGGTGCAGAGCAAAAGCAGGGGATATGTACCCTGCAAAAAAATTAAACTTTTTTTCAAAAAGGTATTGCTTTTTTGAAAAGACTATGCTATAATACTACCGTTGTCCAAACGGCCCGTTAGTCAAGCGGCTAAGACGTCGCCCTCTCACGGCGAAGGCATGGGTTCGATTCCCGTACGGGTCACCAAAAACAAAAGACCACCTCAAACGAGGTGGACTTTTGTTTTTGACGGCCCATATGGGCCGTAATCGAACCCGGGGTGCCCAAGCAACCTGAACGCAAAAATTGATGCTGGCAATGGGGCACACATGGGTTCGCATACCCCGCCCGAAGATCGGGGAGCGCCTTGCAAAGCAAGGCATTCACCAGGCGCAGGGCGTGGGTATATTCGCCGCAGGCGAAATTCCCGTACGGGTTTTTGCACTATGAAGCAAGCCGACTTGTATCAAGACAAGCACACGCCCCATTACCACGCCCCTGATTTTATCCTGACTTTGCTCTTCTTATTAAGGCGAGCACTACATCTCCACGGCACAACCGAGCCGCTTGTATCAAGACAAGCGCACATCCCATGATCACTCACCTTACGTGAAGCTTACATTTCTGTACAAACTTATTATGTCCCAGTATAATTATAAACCAAGGTGTAGCTGATCTTTTTATATCCAGTGCTTGTATAGTATTGATCCCAATACATTCCCTTGGTAACAGATGCCCACTGTGCGCTTGTACCTCTAAATCTTACATATCTAAGATTGGTGCACCAATCGCATGCATTATCACCAATAGCATCCAACTTGGAACCAAGTGTGATACTTGTAAGACTACTACAACCGCTAAAAGCATCATCGCCAATTCTTGTTACGCTATTCGGCAATGATATACTGGTGAGCGTTTGACAATTTTCAAATGCATAGTCATTAATTACTTTTACGCCGTCTGATATTACAACATTTCTCACTAGAACGCCATTTAAATATAGGTTTTTTGCATAATACAAAGGGTTAGAATCGTAGGTGTAAAAATCTAGAGCTGCCCACTTATCTATATCAGTTATATATACGGCGGTAAGCTTAGTGCAATTATAAAATGCGGAGTTGCCGATTTTGGTTACACCTTTTCCCATATATACAGTTTTCAGTTCTGTGCAATCAATAAATGCTTCATCACCTATGCTAGTTATGTAATCGGGAATGGTGATGCTTGTAACGGTCTTATCTTTTATTCCCGTGATCTTAGTTGATGAAAAAATGAAATTCGACAGCGCAGGATCAACTTCTGATTTTGCTGTATAGGTAATGCTTTTTCTCGGCATGGCAAAGGTATAGGTCATTTCGCTTGAAATCAATGTTTCGCCATCATACCATCCCAACCAAGTATATCCGGTATTGACGGTTGCGGTCAGTGTTACCATAGTGCCGGCAGTAATTCTTTTATTTGTATAAGAGGTATAGGTTCCGGCATTGTTGATATATACGCCGGGGCGCACCTCAATACGCTGATTTGATGTTGTCGATATTGTGTAGCTCTCCCATTTTGCGGTTAATGTAATGCCGTTAGGGATATTCCAAACTCCATCTTCAAACTTGGTTGTTCCATCGTACCAACCTTCGAACGTATATCCATCCTTGGTAGGGGTCGGCAAAGTAAAGGGCTGACCAAATACCACGTTGAGGAAATTGTTGGAAAGAGAGCCGCCATCGGGATTCAAGGTGATTTTATATTTGAATTCGTAGTTGTTAACGGCGTAGGTCGCTTCGCTATCACTAAATCCCCACGCTTTTAATTTCGCAACACATTCTGCTTGCTCTGGCTTTGTGGTGCATAAATCCTCTACAAAATGCTTCATGCAAAGAAGCGCATGGCTGTTCCAATCTTTGCCACAATTATTTACGGCATATTGAGCTTGAGCTTGCGTAAATTCCACATCCATTAATGCGTCGATATAATCGCTTTTAGGCCCAAGAATGCCGTCCGCATCGATACATTCAATATATTCAACAGCTTTGGTGTTCCAATTCACCTCACAGTTAAACGCACCATGTTCACTATCTTGTACAGAATAACCTTTCTCGTTGTTGAGATAAGAAATAACATCTAATGGGGAAATATAATAATCGTTTTCATTGGAATTCACAAAATCTTTGGCATGAATTTTAACGTAATACCTCCAATTTATGCTTGCATTCTCAAGTGCATATTTAATATTTGTTTCTGTGAATTCGTGATCAGCTAGAAGATCAGCAATCATCTGAGGAAAGATGGTTGCATAATAATCATCATAACCCTCGGCTAAATTTTTTGCAGCGCCATTCCAGTTAACACCGCAGTTTTTAGCGATTGTTTCGGATTTTTCAAGAGGGTAACCATATTCAATAAGCTTTGTTGTGGTTTCGTACTCCGACAAGTTTTCCTCTGTGGCAACTTGTTTTGCAACTTCAATAAGGTATGTATCCATGTTAACATATTCTTCCGTGCTTCCCGTCAACATTTTTTCAAGGTTGCCTTCGAGAATATTTTGCAAGGAAGCCGTCATGATATCAGAAGTTCTAATCACGCAAGTCCCCACCACTTTGTGTGAGCCGGAAGATAGAACGCCACCGTCAAATGTAGAAAGATATTCATTCCGCTTTTCGGCATCCTTCTGCGTTGGGTATATTTCAATGCTGCCACCCGCATCGGTGCCTTTTTCGACAAGTGTATTACCTGTTATCAGCTTTTGGTTTACAACATCAACAGAAAAGAAAATATCTGCAATGTAGCCGCCGGCTTTATTTAGTTGTCCGTTAGGGTCGTTATATTCAGTTGCAGCGGCTACCGCAACAACATTTGGAACTTTCTTTAATGCGTCAATTATAGAATCTTGAGTAAGAGGCGCTTGGTTGCTAACGAATTTGGCATATACCGACATATCACTTGATAACGGAGCATCAAGCAAAGAGTTGGCTGTAAAAGGTTTTTTCCATTCCCCATCATCCCAATACCAGCCATCAAAAGTATAACCTTCTTTGGTGGGATCATCGGGCATTTTAATTGTTTCATTGCCGCCGGTAGCGACAGTTGCGTATGTTTCATCATCTACGATAAAATTAAGCTCAAACTCCGCCTTGCTACAAGATGATAGGCATAATAATAAAACAGCAATTAAGCATATTGATACAACAGCAATTCGTCTTTTCATAGAACAGACCTCCCTTGATCAAAAAAAGTGCGCCCCACGAAGGAACGCACCGAAAAAGTGTATTCCTCCTATTGTTGCTACACAACCTCTGCGCCGTTTCCGGAAATGAGGAAAAAGAGAAACCACTTTTTGCCAAAGTATGTTTCCCGGAATTAACGCAAAATATTTGGTTGTGTAGCATGATTATTATACCACAAACATTTCCGCTTTTCAATAGTAAGTAAATAAAATCCTGTCGCAAGCGCCGGAACAAAAATTAACAAATTGTTAACGACTTTTTTCTCAAAGTATGATATAATTAAAAAGCAGAAGTATAAATTTCGGTATAAGGAATGTGAAAAGTGGGAACAATGAATACATATACCGCATATCATGCTACTGACAAAAGCAATGTACAATCCATCATTACAAGCAATTTTACATTTCGCGAAAAAAGCACCCATTGGCTAGGTAATGGTGTGTATTTCTTTGTCGATAAAAGTTTGGCGATTGATTGGGGAAATAATTGTCCTACGACAAAATATGGCTGTATTAAAGATCCTGCAGTTATTGAAGCCATAATTTTTGTAGATGATGATTTCGTATGCGATATGCGAGAACTAGAAACACACAATAAAGTTAAACATGCTTTTGACATATTTTGGGAGTCTGTGTACAAGGCTCGTTATACCGCAAAATATGACAATAACTTTATTGAAAAGTTAGAATGTGCATTTTTTAATTGGTTCACTAAGAAATTAGGGTGGAAATGCATCATTTGCAATTTTCAAAAAAGAACATTGCCTATTGCCAAAAGCAAATTTGACAGTATGTTCAGCCAATTTCGCTTGCCTTATGTCGAAACACAAATATGCGTTAAAGATATTTCTTGTATTACAAATAGAAAGGAATTGTTGTAATAGGAGGTGTTATTGTGATTTATAAAAAGATTGAAACAACTACAGATGAAGTATTGGAGTTTATCAAAGAAGCTGGCATAGAAATTGAGAGCACCCCTAGTTCCAAGGCTTTTCAAATTAGATTTCCTGATGATTCTATCATTGAAATGCCGCCGGATCTAAATATTTTTGGAGACATGTCACTATTTACCGCTACGGGAATTTATTCTTATAAAATTTCTATTGTCGAAAACAACGATAATCACTATGCTTTAGGGAATATGAATCGCGAGTACGATAACTATGTAGACCCGCTTAAATACATACCTGCAGCATAACGGAGGATTTATGGATAATACTAAAGAAAGCAATTTTCAATATACTAATCCTAGAATTACGAAATTCAGTTACATATTTACAGAATTATCTGACGGACAATGGGAAATAACTATGAAGCATAAAAAGAAAGTGGAAAAACTTTCTGAAAATGAAGCCAAAGTTGTTTTGGATATGATAATCTGCGCAAGCGAAGATCCTTCTCCATTTGAGTTTTCTTTTTCCGTTGAAGCAAATTTCCGTTGGAAAGATTTTGATGCGGCAACTGTTTCTTCGTTATTAAGCCGAACCGCCCCTTCTTTGCTCGTCGGGTATGCAAGACCAATTGTTGCAATGTTTACAAATAGTTCTGGTATTATGCCTTTCAATATTCCGATGATTGACTTTACCAAAGAATCTATTGTTGATTTTTCCGAACTCTAATCAAGTTCGATTTACCCTGTCTCTGGGTCACCACAAAACAAAAGGCACCTGCCAATAGGCGGGTGTCTTTTTGCTTTGTGGCGCGCTCGCGCGCGGAAGTCCCCAACACGCAAAACTAGTTCATTATCAACTTTTATGTGTTTAGGTGCGTGTATGGGGACGAAATATTGCTCCGCCGCTTCCGCGTCGGAAGCCTTGCAGGGCGGAGCAAATTCCCGTACGGGTCACGCTTAGCGTATTGCGCTAAGCAAGAGCTTGACTTGGTGGCAACGCCACCACTTGCTATGCAAGACCGCCAAGCTCCCATCTCTTTGTATAGTATGGTGGAGCTTTTTTAGTGCAAGGTGTGGTAAATTCCCATACGCAACAAAAGGCCACCACGAATGCGGTGCTTTTCATCTCTCGCCTCTGCATGAAATTTGAACTTGATAACTGTCTGAACCTATGATATAATAAAAGAAAGATATCGCGCTTGTTTGTGATGCGCGTTTTCGAGAAAGGATTTGACGGTATGGACGAAAAACAGCTGAAAACTGCGGACAACCTGGCGCCGGTTGGCCCCGGTGATGCGAAAAAAGGGAACTGGCTTGCCCTTTTACCGATTGTGGTATTCCTGGTGATTTACATTGGCGTCAGTGTGATTTTCAAGGATTTCTATCTGATGAGCGTGGTGGTGGCTTTTCTTGCCGCACTGCTTGTGGCATGCGTGCAGAACAGGGCGCTTTCCTTTGATGAAAAGCTTTCCGTTATGGCGCGAGGCGTGGCCGACCAGAATATCATCACGATGATTCTGATTTTTCTTGCCGCAGGTATTTTTGCGGGCATTCTCGGCAGAGAGGGTGCGGCAGCGGTTGCCGACCTGCTGTTAAGCTTTATTCCTGCAAGGTTTTCGGTGCTGGTGATGTTTGTGGTGGCTTGCTTTGTGTCCACTGCTATGGGCACCTCGGTGGGCACCATTACGGTTATTGTGCCGATTGGCGTTGCCGTTGCTGAGGTGACAGGCATTTCCCCTGTTTTGTTTACGGCCTCGATTGTGGGCGGTGCGATGTTTGGTGACAACCTCTCCTTTATTTCCGATACGACAATTGCGGCAACCAGCACGCAGGGCTGCCAGATGCGCGATAAATTCCGTGAGAATTTCTTGATTGCACTTCCTGCGGCAGTTTTGACGATTGTCATTTTGCTGATAATTGCGCTTTCGGGCGGCGAGGTGAACGCTTATGAGCCGCAGGCAATTAACCTTTGGCTGCTGCTGCCTTATTTCCTGGTTTTGATTGCGGGTATTCTCGGCATTAATGTGTTTCTTGTTCTGCTGGGCGGCATAGTGGTTGCTACCGTTGTCAAGCTGGCGCTTGGTGTGGGTGTGGCAAGTATTATTTCCGCGATGGGTAGCGGCGCCTCAGGCATGTTTGAGGTGATTATTGTGACGCTGCTGGTGTCGATGCTCTCGGCATTGATGCGCGAATTTGGCGGCTTTGATGCACTGCTTGCGGGCATCAAGCGCGTTTTCCGCGGTCGCGTGGGCGGTCAGCTTGGTGTGGCTACGCTGGTCAGCGCCATGGACGTGGCGACTGCCAACAACACCGTTGCCATTGTTATGGCGGCACCGATTGCCAAGAACATCAGCGAGGAATATGGCATTACCAATACCAAAACGGCCTCTTTGCTTGATATTTTCGGCAGCGTGGTGCAGGGCTTGATTCCTTACGGTGCGCAGCTTCTGATTGCAACACAGCTTTCGGGTGTCAGTGCAGCACAAATGATGCCCTTTATGTTCTATCAGTACCTCCTTGCCATCAGCGCGGTGGTCTTTATGTTCCTGCCGAGCTTCAAGCTTGGCCGTAAAAAGGTGTAAGTAAAAAGGTCAGGCGCATTGTGCCTGACCTTTTTTATTGCAATTGAATGGAGAGCGCTACAATTTGCGGCGGATAACTCATCATGACCTGACCGCTGTACGTGATAGTGATGCTGTCGCCCACGGCGAGGTTCTTGCGTGCAATTTTTTTGCCCTTTGCGTTTTTATAAACGGTGTTCTCGCTTGTAATCACCAGATAGGGGCCGTCTGCTACGGGGCTTTCGGTGACGGTGACCTCTATTTTGTCTTCTATTTTGACAATTTTTGCAATCATGGAAAATTCCTCGCCCTCAGGATTCTCCCCTCCGCCGCAGGCGGACAGGCAGAGGAGTGCGACAAGGAGCAGGAGAGAATATAATTTCTTCATTGGTTCTCCTTTTAAGAAAGCGCCACACGGTGTGTGGCGCTTTCTTTATTGTAATGTTTATCTGTTGAGAATCAGCTTAGTGAGCTCGGTGGGAGCAACGATTTCGCTGCCGCGATAAACGCGCATATTGCCCGATGCAATCTCGTCAATCAGCACAACCTCACCGTTGTTGTAGCCAAACTCAAACTTGATATCCCAGAGGTCAAGACCGATAGACTTAAGGTCGTCAGCGACAATCTTGGTAATCATCAGGGTCTGTGCCTTGAGGCTCTCAAACTGAGCAGGGGTCATTACACCGAGTGCGGCAAGGCCCTCGCCGGTAACCAGCGGGTCGCCCTTCTCGTCATTTTTGAAGGTGCATTCAACGTAGCCGCCCTCAAGACGGGTGCCGTTCTTGATATATTCGCCGTAACGACGGATAAAGCTTCCTGTTGCAACCAGACGGCAGATAACCTCAAGACCGCCGCCGCCCTGTGCCTTACCAAAGCACTCTGCGGGAAGAACCTCCATGGTTGCCTCCTCAACGTTAGCGGAAACGTAGTGGGTTTTGATGCCTGCCTTCTTCAGCATCTCAAAGTAGTAAACAGAGGTCTCCAGGTTTGCACGGCCGATGCCCTCAATGGTGAGGCCAACGCTGTTTTCGCCGGGGTCGAACACGCCGTCCTTGCCGGTGCAATCGTCCTTGAATTTGAGCAGAACATTGCCGTTTTCAAGCTGGTAAACGTCCTTGGTTTTACCCGTGTACAGTTTTTTCATGGTCATTCTCCTTCATTTATAGGAATCAGAATTTTACAGTTTTATTATAAGCATAAAGAGCCCGTTTGTCAAGTAAAATCTTACGTCGTGCGACAGTTTTTTACAAAATGGATTTCTTATATTCCAGCGGTGACATATTGGTAAAGCGCTTAAAGCACATTGAGAAATATTGCGGCGTGTCAAACTGTAAAAGGGCGGCAATTTGTCCGAAATTACACTTGCCCTCGCGTATCAGACGCTTTGCCTCCTCAATCTTTAAGTAGTTGTAGTGCCTGACAATGCCGCCCGGGCGGTAGAGCGCAAACAGGTTTTTGACGGTGCTTTCGCTTTTGCCGAGCCTGGCAGCGATTTCGGGCACCGTCAGGCGGCCGTAGAGGTTTGCCTCCAGCAGGTCGAGAATTTCCTTGACAGGGTAGGGGATATCCACGCCGTCCACCTTGTAGTGGTAACGGCTGCGCTTTGCAAGCGCACCCTCGTGGCGGTGCAGGCGAATGAGGAAGATTTCCAAAAGATTTTTTGTCATCTGGCTGCTGCCGAAGGGGGCGTTTTCTATCCTTGTCATCTTCTGCAGCAGGGGGTTGCGGCGGTCAACAAGTGAGTAGGCGGAAAGCGCCTCGCGGAAGAGCATGGATACAAGCGCCTTTTCCTCCTGTGTGAGAGGGAATATTTTTCCCCTGAAAAACTGCATTGCGCGGCTGCGGCACTCAAAGGTGATAATTGATACGTTGGGAGCGCTGCCCTCGCTTGCGCGAATGGCGTGAAACTCGCCCGGACGGTGGAAGGTTAGCTCGCCGCTTTTCAGGGCAAAGCGGCGCTTGCCCGCGGTGCAGAGCACCTCGCCGCGGTCCACGTAGACCATTTCCCAGAAATCGTGCTCCTCACCGTCATAGGCAAAGTCCTTTGAAAACTCCATATAAAACACGGTAATCAGCTTTTCTATGTTGAATGCTTTTTCAAAGCCGAGCCTTATAAATTTATCAGCCATAAGATACCTCCGTGTCTGATTTTATAAATATTATAACCGATTTTATATTCCATTACAAGTACCGATATGATAAAATAAAATTAAATAAGGCAGTCTTTTGCCAAAAAAGGAGGATTTTATTATGTACACAGTACTTTGCATTTCCTGTCACCCCGATGATATGGAGATTGCCTGTGCAGGTACGCTGCTTAAATGCAAGGAGCGTGGCGACCGCGTTGTCATCTGCCACCTGTCGAGCGGCAACCTCGGTCACGTGATTATTCCGCCCGATGAGCTTTCGGTGATGCGCGCAAACGAGGCAAAGCGCAGTGCGGCACTTGCAGGCTTTGATGAGGTTATCTGGGGCGGCTTTGATGACCTGGAGATTTACGACAACAACAAAGTGGCGCGCGACAAGGTTGTTGAGGTCATTAAGCATGTAAAACCCGACTTTATCATCACCCACGACCCCGATGACTATATGCCCGACCACGTGGCAACCTCTAAGCTGGTATTTGATGCAGCCTTTGCGGCAACGCTCCCCAACTACCATGTCAAGACTGAGGGCGCGGCAAAAATGGTGCCTATTTTCTATATGGATACCCTTGCGGGCGTCGGCTTTAACCCCACCGAATACGTGGACGTTACCCCCTACATTGATAAAAAGCTTGAGATGCTTGAGTGCCACGAATCCCAGATTGTCTGGATGCGCGATCACGACCACATTGATTTCCCCGATATGGTCAAGACCTGCTGCCGTTACCGTGGCTACCAGTGCGGCGCCGACTATGCCGAAGGCTTCAAGCAGTGCCACGTTTACCTGAAGGGTACGACCAAGCGTTACCTTCCCTGAGTTCAATTAAAAATTAAAATATAAAGGAGAACGATACTATGGATTTCATGTCTACCGTGAAGGGCTCTGCTCTTGAAGGCTTCTACCCTGCAGGCTGGGATTTTGCTAAGATTGATGCGTGCATTGATGCGCCCGAGAAGATTACCGAGCGTCAGGCTCACTGGAACAAGGACTTTACCCCTATCAAGTGCGATAGCCTTGGCGCATTTGAGACCTATATGGGTCACGAGATTGCCATGCAGATTCGCCTTGCCAAGGAGCGTGGCGAAAAGCTTGCGATTATTCTGCCCGTAGGCCCTATGGGTATGTATAAATGGGTTGTTTACTTCCTCACCGAGTGGCGCGTTAAGTGCGACCACGTGTACACCTTCAATATGGACGAGTGGGCTGACTCTGAGGGCAACACCCTTGCTCCCGATAACAGCGGTGCATTCCAGTATGCAATGGAGCACGCGCTTTTCAACCCTCTGGGTGAGCTGACTGTTCCTGCTGACCAGCGCAACTTTGCCACCAAGGCAAACCTGCCCACCTACCCCGAGAAGATTGCAAAGCTCAAGGCAGAGGGCGCAAAACTCGTTCTTGTTTACGGTATCGGCAGAATGTGCCACATCGCTTTCTGGGAGCCCACCTTTGCTGCTGACTATGCAACTGCCGAGGAGTGGGAGAAGGCACCTTACCGTATTGCTGCCAAGATTCACCCCCTGACCGTAGAGCAGAATGCACTGACCAGCTTCAAGTCCCGTACGACGCTTGTTCCTTGCCGCGCCAACACCATCGGCCCCGGCCTCTTCCTGCAGGCTGACTACGCCATTGGTGGCGCAGACGGCACCCTTGGCCGCGGTATGCAGTGGCAGGGTCTCTCCCTCTGGATGACGCTCCGCTACGGCAAGACCCCTTGGATTACTTCCTCTTACATTCCCACCCTTGCAGGTCGCCTCTTCTTCCTTGACGAGCTTGCAGGCCCGCTGGTTGCAGAGTGCAACTGATATGACAAAGCGAGAGGGAATTGCGGTTGTCGGCACGTTGCTTGTCGATAACCTTTACGAAATTTCCGCTTACCCTGCTGAGGGTGAGCTGACGCAGATTCGTGCGGTCAGCCTTGCCTGCGGCGGTCTGGTGCCGAACAACGGCATCGGCCTGAAGAAAATTGCGCCCGATATGCCTGTTTTTGCCGTCGGCAAGGTGGGCGCGGACGACGCAGGCAGATATGCGCTTGACACGATGTGTGCCGCAGGCGTTGATGTGTCGCTTGTCAAGGTTGTCCCTGCGGAGCGCACCAGCTTTACCGACGTGATGAGCGTTGCGGGTGGTCAGCGAACCTTCTTTACTTACCCGGGTGCATGCGCCACCTTTGGTGCCGATGATGTGCCGTGGGATAAGCTTACCTGTGAGATGCTGCACCTCGGCTATTTTCTGCTGCTTGAAAGGGTTGATGCAGGCGACGGTCTTGCTATCTTAAAGGAAGCAAAGGCGAGAGGCATCAAAACCTCCATTGATTTGGTGAGCGAAAACAGCGACCGCTATCAGCTGGTGCTGCCCTGTTTGCCCTACGTTGATAACCTAATTATCAACGAGCTTGAGGCGGGTAAGCTTGCAGGCATGGAGACAACCGAGGAAAATCTTCCCGCGATTGCAGCAAAGCTGCTTGATATGGGCGTCCGTGAGCGCGTGATTATTCACCAGCCCAGCTTGGGACTTTGCTGTACGCGCGAGGGCGTTTGGACGCTGCCCTCCTGTCGTTTGCCCAAGGGCTATATCAAGGGTAAGACCGGTGCGGGCGACGCCTTCTGCTCAGGTGCCTTGATTGCGATTGCCGGGAATGCGGCACCCCTTGACATTCTGGAGCTTGCTGAGGCGGCTGCTGTCGCATCGCTCACCGCCTCCGATGCAACAAGCGGTATTTTGCCCCGGAGAGAATTGCTTGAAAATATCAGAAAATTTGAAAGGTAATAAACCATGTTAGTCAATCTGAAGGAAATTCTGGAGATTGCCGAGCGCGAGCAAATCGCAATCGGTATGTTCAACGCAACGGGCTTTGACAGCCTGCAGGCAGTGATTGCTGCGGCAGAGGAGCTGAATCAGCCTGTGATTATCGCACACGCAGAGGTGCATAACGTTTATAACGACATTTCCATTGTCGGCCCCGCGATGATTGCCGCTGCCAAGGCTGCAAAGGTGCCGGTTTGCGTGCATCTTGACCACGGCACCTCTATGGAGATGATTTACCGCGCACTGCGCATTGGCTTTACCTCGGTTATGATTGATGCTTCGCATCTTCCTTACGAGGAGAACCTTGCCCTCACCAAGCAGACCGTAGAAATGGCACACGCTATGGGCGTGTCTGTTGAGGCAGAGCTTGGTCGCCTTGTCACGGGTGAGGCGGGCAGCACTGAGGAGGTTGACACCACCCTCAAGGCAGAGGACTTTTACACCGACCCCGCTGAGGCAGAGGCGTTCTGTAAGGAGACCGGTGTGGACGCGCTTGCCATTGCATTCGGCACCGCACACGGCTTCTATACCGCGCAGCCCAAGCTTGACTTTGATGTTGTCAAGCGCGTAAAGGCCGCAACGGGTCTGCCCCTTGTTATGCACGGCGGCAGCGGCGTGTCCGAGGAGGGCTTCAAGACTGCGATTGCAGGCGGTATCCGTAAAATCAACTACTATTCCTATATGTCCAAGGCAGGCTATGAGGCTGCCAAGGCTGAAATTGAGGCAGGTCACAGCAAATACCTGCACGACGTTGAGTTTGCCGCGATGAAGGCAATGAAGGAAGACGTCAAGAAGGCAATTGCCATTTTTGCAAATCTTTAATAAGGAGCATTTATCATGAAAAAGGGTATTAATATCTGGTCTTTCCCCCAGCAGACGCTGGCAGAGAGCTTTGCACTTGCCAAGGACGCAGGCTTTGAGGGCGTAGAGCTCGGTCTGCTTGCCGAGGGCGAGGTCAGCCTGAAGTCCACCGAAAAGGACTTGCTTGCCGTCAAGCAGTCCGCTGCCGACAACGGCATTGAGCTTTATAGCATTGCCACCGGTCTTTACTGGGACCACTGGCTCACCGACGATTGCGCCAAGGAAAGACAGGTTGCAAAGGATATTGTCAAGAAGCACCTTGAGGTTGCAAAGACCCTTGGCTGCGATACCATTCTGGTTGTTCCCGGTTCGGTGCACGCAGAGTTTGCCGCACCCGGCAAGGTTGTGGATTACGTGACTGCCTACGAGCGCAGCCTGGAGGCGCTTACCGAGCTGAAGGCCGATGCAGAGCGTCTTGGCGTAAATATCGGCATTGAGAACGTCTGGAATCAGTTCCTGAACTCTCCCGTTGAGATGCGCGACTTTATCGACAAGATTGACAGCCCCTTCGTTGGCAGCTATTTTGACGTCGGCAACGTGCTCTTCAACGGTCACCCCGAGCACTGGATTCGTGCGCTCGGCAAGCGTATCAAGAAGGTGCACTTCAAGGATTACCGCGTAGCGGCAGGCGGCCTGCACGGCTTTGTTGACCTGCTTGCAGGTGATGTGGATTATCCCGCAGTTGTCAAGGCCCTTGAGGAGATTGGCTACGACGGCTGGGTATCCGCAGAGATGATTCCCAATTACAGACACTACACCGAGACCATTATTTACAACACCTCTAACGCCATGGACCGTATCCTTGGCAGAAAATAATCAAAGGAGAATTTTACAATGCTGAAAGTAGGACTTATCGGCTGCGGCTTTATGGGCAGCATGCACGCAAATTGCTATCACAACATTGAGGGCGCTACTGTTGTGGCAGTCGCCGACATTCGCCCTGAGAAGGCAGAGGAGCTGGCAAAGCTCTCCGGTGCCAAGATTTACGCAACCGGCAAGGAGCTGATTGAAAACGCTGATGTTGACGTGATTGACATCTGCCTCCCCACCTACCTCCATGCAGAGCACGCGCTGCTCGCGATGGATAAGGTAAAGTACGTTTTCGTTGAGAAGCCCGTTACCCTCACCCTTGAGGAGGGCAAGGCTTTGATTGAGAAGGCAAAGGCTACCGGTGCGCAGGTGCAGGTCGGTCAGGTTATCCGTTTCTGGGACGAGTACGTAGAGCTTGCAAAGATTATCAAGGCAGGCACCTATGGTAAGGTTATCAACGCAAACTTCCGCCGCCTTTCTCCGCTTCCCACCTGGGGCTGGGAGGATTGGCTCTTTGACGTCAAGAAGTCGGGCGGCGCAGGTCAGGACCTGCACGTACACGATATCGACTACGTGCTTTCTCTCTTCGGTGAGCCTGAGAAGTTCCTTTCCGCAAAGAGCACGCTCGGCCGTGAGAACGACTACGTGGCAACCCTGATGCAGTATAAGGACTTCGTTGTTTCTGTTGAGGGCACCTGGGCACTCCCCGGCACCTACCCCTTCACTGCAACCTTCCGCGTTGTCTTTGAGAAGGCAACCCTTGAGAATGCAGGCGGTAAGCTGATGTGCTATACCGACGAGGGTGCGCAGGAAATCAAGATTGAGAAGGTTGAGCTGGCAGGTGAGGGCTACAAGGGCGGTAACGTTTCCGACCTTGGCGGCTACTACAACGAGCTTGTGTATTTCTGCGACAGAGCTGCAAAGGGCGAGGCTATCGAGCAGGCAACGGTTTGCGATGCAGTTGCTTCTCTTGACTTCCTCCTTCGTGAGCTTGCGTTCAAGGCATAATTTGCATGAAAAAGAACCGGTGCGAAAGCACCGGTTCTTTTTCATTGGTGAGTAATTTATGGTATCAAAGCTCGGTCAGTGTGCGACCAAGCAGCTCCTTTGTAAGCTGATTCAGGCGGAAAACGGGCAGACCGACGACGTTGAAATAGTCGCCCTCAAGTCCCTTGATAAAGAGGGAAGCGAGTCCTTGCACGGCGTAGGCGCCCGCCTTATCAGCAGGCTCGCCGCTTGACACGTACCAAGCGATGTCATTTTCACTCATATCGGAAAAGACAACGCCTGTGCGCTCGGCTGCGGCAAGCTCACGGTCACCGCAAAGGAGTGCCACGCCGGAAAGAACCTCGTGTGTGCTGCCCGAAAGCATACGGAGCATACGGGCGGCATCGTTTTCATCTGTGGGCTTTCCGAGGATTTGACCATCTGCCGCGACAACGGTATCCGAGGCGATGATAAGGGTGTCCTTATTCCATTCACCCTCGGCTGCAAGCAGGTCGCGCACCGCGCGTCCCTTGCGAAGCGAAAGCTCGGTGACAAGCGCAGCAGGATTCCGTTCCTCGCTGTGCTCGTCTGCGTCTGCGCTGATAATCTCAAAGCGCACGCCGAGCATTTCGAGAATCTCGCGGCGGCGCGGGGATTTGGAGGCAAGAATGACGCGCATTATTTGGTACCTGTGGAGCCAAAGCCGCCCGCACCGCGTGCTGTTTCGTCAAGCTCATCACAAACCGCGAAGGCTGCGGCGTAGACGGGCATAAACATCATCTGCGCAATGCGGTCGCCGCGTGCTACAACAAAGTCCTCGTGACCTGTGTTGTGCAGGCTGACACCAATTTCGCCGCGGTAATCGGCATCAATCACACCAATGCCGTTTGACAGGCGAATGCCCTTTTTGCAGGCAAGACCGCTGCGAGGGGCAAGAATGGCAACCACATCGCTCGATTCGGGCGCAATGGCGATGCCTGTGGGAATGAGCGCGCGTTCACCGGGCGCAATGGTCACGGTGGTGCCCTCGTCAAGGGCGGCGCGCAGGTCTACGGCGGCGGAGCCGTCGGTGGCGTAGGTGGGGGCTTCCATACCGCGGGTTAATTTGATTTTTACGGGAATTTTCATAATATATCCTTTTCCTTTGTTGATTTTATCGTTCTAAGGGCGCGCCGTTTGCACGCAGCTCGCTTTGCAGCGTGGGAATATCAACATCGTGCACGCTACGTTGCTTTGATGCATATTGAGGTTTCCCGGCGAAGCGTTTTGCTGCTTATATGATAGCACGCGTGCGAAAAAATTGCAAGATAAATTGCTTGCTTTATGCGTTTTTTTGCGTGGTGCGCGGAAAAAGTCTAATTTGGTGGGGAGCGGCTTGCAATTTTTCCCCGAATGCGGTAAAATAAGAGGGTATTATGAAATAAAGGAAGGTTTTTCGTAAATGACCGAACAGGAAAAGCAGGAGCGAAAGCGCGCGCGAATGCTGGAGGCACCAGCCAAGGGGCTGATATGCCGCCTTGCCGTGCCCTCTATTATCAGTATGCTGGTAACAACCTTTTACAATATGGCAGACACCTTCTTTGTCGGCAAGCTTGACAACACCAGCGCCACGGGCGCGGTGGGCGTTGTCTTTTCGCTTATGGCAATCATTCAGGCGGTGGGCTTTTTCTTCGGTCACGGCGGCGGGAATTACATTTCGCGTAAGCTGGGCAGTGGTGAAAGTGAGGAAGCCGAAACAATGGCAATTACCAGCTTTGTCTGGTCGCTTATATCGGGTGCGGTGATAACGGTTTTGGGGCTTTTGCTGCTGCGCCCTCTGGCAAATTTGCTCGGCGCAACGCCAACCATTCTGCCCTATGCCATTGACTATATGTGGGTCATTTTATTGGGTGCGCCCCTGATGACCGCCTCGCTTGTGCTCAATAATCAGCTGCGTTTTCAGGGCAATGCCATTTATGCTATGGTTGGTCTCTGCACAGGTGCAGTTTTGAATATCGCGCTTGACCCAATCCTGATTTTTGGCCTTGATATGGGCGTTATGGGTGCGGCGGTTGCGACGGTTGTAAGCCAGGCGGTCAGCTTTGTCCTACTGCTTGTCGGCTGTTCGCGCGGCGATAATGTCAAGCTGCGTCTTGCTCGCTTCAGCTTCAAGGGTCGTTATCTTGCCGAAATTGCACGCGGCGGCACCCCCTCGCTTGGCAGACAGGGCCTCAACAGCGTGGCTGTGATGTGCCTGAATAATATGATGGGCGCTTACGGCGACCCCGCGATTGCCGCTATGGCAATTGTTTCCCGCATCACCATGTTTATGAGCTCTGCAATGATTGGCTTCGGTCAGGGCTTTCAGCCCGTCTGCGGTTTTTCCTATGGCGCAGCGAAATATGACCGCGTGCGAGAGTCCTTTTATTTCTGCCTGCGCGTGTCGGCAATCTTTTTGATTGCTTGCAGTGCAGTTGGCTTTGTGGTTGCGCCGCAGCTTGTCGGTCTTTTTCAGAAAAATGATGCCGAGGTGCTGCGTGTCGGTGCGCTCGCGCTTCGTTGTCAGCTTGTTACGCTGCCTGTGATGTCCTTTGTCGTCATGGCAAATATGATGCTGCAAACCATTGGTCGTGTCGGAAGCGCTACCGTGCTTGCCACGGCAAGGCAGGGGCTTTGCTTTATTCCCGCCGTGCTGGTGCTGCCGCGCATTTTTGATATGTGGGGCGTGCTGGTTTCTCAATCGGTGGCGGATGTGGTAGCGCTCATCATTGCGCTGCCTATCACGATTGCAGTGCTGCGCGAAATGCGCCGCGCCGCCAAAACGGGTGAGATTTTGAAATGATAAAAGCAAAAAGACCGCCGTGCGCGGGGCTTTTTGCGAAGGATTGCTTTTTATTTTCACCAAGCGCTTGCTTTGCAGGGGCTTGACAAATTGGCGCTGATTGTGCTACAATATGAGAACTGTTTTTGAGATTTATTGATAAAAAACATTGATTTTTGAGGGGTTTCTATGGTTTATTTACTTTTGGCAGCAACGCTTCTTTGCCTTGCCGCAAAGAGTTGCTGTGCCAAAAAGACCAGTACTTACGTAACGGATAACGGGCAGGCTTCCTTTTTCAACACCTTCCGCGTTTTTCTTTGTGTTCTGGTTGGCGCTGTTACGGTCTTCGTTGAGGGGGCTGCGGGCTCGCTTGCCCTTGACGGCGGTATGTTTTTCATCTGCCTTTTGTCGGGTGTGGCAAATGCTGCTCTGTTGATAGGCTTTTTGCTTGCCGCCACGCGCATTTCCTATGTCACGGTTGAGGTGACGTTGACCTTTGGCTCCATTATCCCCGCCATTCTTTGCCTGATTTTCTTTTCCGAGAGTATTTCGGGCACGAAGATGATTGGCTTTGCGTTGATTCTGCTGGCGACCTTTGTGCTTTCCTACGGCAAGGGAAAGAAAATGGGGCGCGCAGGATTGGTTGGCCCGCTTTTTCTGATTATGGCAATTCTTGGCGATGGCCTTTCGGGCTTTGCGCAGCAGCTTTACAAGTATTATTATACCGCCGAGGGTCTGTATGTGGGTGAGATTGTTTACCCCAAATCGATTTTCCATTTTTACACCTACGTATTTGCGGTTGCCGTGCTTGTTCTGGTGTACTGCGGCTTTCTGCTTGCCCGTCCTCGCGGAGAGCGTGGGGCTTATTTCAAGGAGTCCGCGCTTGCCATCAAAAAGCCCTTGCCCTTTATTGTGGTGATGTCGGCAAGCCTGTTTGCGGCGATGTATCTCCAAACTGCAATCACCAACGACTTCGGTATGCCTTCGCAGATTCTTTACCCTGTAATCAAGGGGGGCAGCCTTGTGCTTGTTACGATTATGGCGATGATGTTCTTTGGCGAAAAGCCCACGCGCCGTAGCATCAGCGGCCTTTTGCTTGCAATTTCGGGCATCGTTGTGATGAACGTATTTTAATGAAAAGAAAAATGCGCGCTCCGTAGAGCGCGCGTTTTTTGTTTATAATAGGGGAGAAACTGCCGCAAATACGCGCGCGGCAACCTCATCGGGCGTGCCGTCAGCATCAACTACGGCTACGTTATCGTCAAGCGAGGCAAATACGCGGTGGAAGGTCTTGCGGAAAAGGGTCAGGGTTTCCTCTTTCTCATAAATCTCGGTTACCTCGCCGCGCTTGCCCACGCGTGCAAGGGCAGCCTTTGGCTCCATATCGAGGAAAATGCAGAGGTCGGGCTTGCGGATATCGGGGCAGTCGCAGTTCATACGGCGCACCCATTCGTAATCGGTCAGGCTCCCCTGATAGGCGAGGGAGGAATAGTAATAGCGGTCGGAAATCATATCTTTGCCCGCGGCAAGCGTTTCTGCGATGCCGCCTGCGCCCACATTGTGGTGAATGCGGTCAAGGGTAAAGAGAGCTGCCATTTCGGTGGCGGAGCGTGCGTCCTTGCCGGAAAGCGCCTCGCGCAGCATTCTGCCCGTTTTGCTATCGGTTGGCTCGGCGGTGGCAACTACCGAGCGACCAATGGTCGTCAGCTTGTCGCAGAGCATACGGAGCTGTGTGCTTTTGCCACAGCCGTCAATACCCTCGAATACGATAAATAAGGGTTTGGACATGAGGGAATCTCTCCTTTCATCATACTGTATCTATTGTAGCATTTGCGGCGCGGCTTGTCAAGAAAGCGGAGGGGTTTTGACGAGAACTTGACAGAGGCAGGGAATTGTGATACAATATGAGCGTTATTTTTCGTGAAAGCGACCGGAGGGGAGGGGTCAAGGTGACGGAGCTTTTGCATACTGCCTGGCACGTGCTTTGGCACGCATTGCTTGACACACTGACGGTGCTGCCGTTTTTGTTTCTGACTTATCTTTTTATGGAGTTTTTGGAGCATCATGCAGGTGACCGTGCCATAAGCGTTATCAAGCGCGCAGGGCGCGGCGGTCCCGCCATTGGTGCTGCTCTTGGCTTGTTGCCGCAGTGCGGGTTTTCCGCAGCAGCGGCGGGGCTTTACGCGGGACGTGTTGTGACGGTCGGCACACTGCTTGCCGTTTTCCTTGCGACCTCCGATGAAATGCTTGCCGTTTTTCTCGGTGCGGGGCTTCCCGTGCGTGTGATAGCAACCACGCTTGCAGTCAAGCTTGTTGTGGCAATGTTCGTTGGTTTTGTTGCGGATTTTCTGCTTCGTCACCGTATCGGTGATATGGAGGTTGCCGACCTCTGCGAGGAAGAGGGCTGCCACTGTGAGCGCGGCATCTGGCGCTCGGCGCTGCATCACACGCTGCACATCGTGCTGTTCGTGCTGATTGTCAACGTAGCACTTGGCGCGGTTTTGGAGTTTGTCGGGGCAGATGTGCTTGCCGCGTGGCTTGCGCGCGTTCCCGTGCTGTCGCAGTGCGTGGCGGCGCTCGTCGGGCTTATCCCGAACTGTGCGGCGTCGGTGGCTGTTGCCACGCTTTACGCAAGCGAGGTCCTCTCGGCGGGGGCGATGCTTGCGGGGCTGTTTACAGGCGCAGGTGCCGGATTGCTGGTCTTGTTCCGCACGAATAAGAGAGTAAAGGAAAACCTCATCTTTGTCGGTGTGCTTTTCCTTGTCAGTGTTTTCTTTGGTTGCCTCTTTGATTATACCGGCCTTGCAGCCCTCATCGGGCTGTAAACTGAAAGGGCAGCCCCTTGCGGGGCGGCCTTTTTGCTTTGTGAAAGATGCTGAAGTCGGGCGTGCATACACCCTACATTTATTATATATACGCGCGCGTAAACACTATATTTTGAGGGCAAAAAATTTTTTTGAAAAAATTGAAAAAAGGTATTGACAAGCCCCTGTTCTTTGTGTTATAATGTGCAAGTCGCCGCGAAAAAGCGGAGGCGAAACGGTCTTTGAAAATTGAACAACGAGAGATAGTATGAAGCACAGCAAGTGCGAAATATCTCGACAATTCTGAAAGAGAATACAACTCTAAAAAAAGTAAAAGAGCAATCAAGCTCG
>JAFQMP010000002.1 GCA_017396225.1 Clostridia bacterium
CCGATTTGCATCGTATTTTACCGCCCTTTGTCAGTGAGATGCTGGCAACGGGGCTTCAGAGCTTTGATAAAAAAATTGCGGGCTTTGCTGCACCGCACGCGGTGCTGACAGGCACCGAAACGCGCAGCTCGTCCCCTCTGCGTATTTTGCGCGGCGATGCGCGTCATGCGCTTGCCTTTGACCGCATTTATCCCGCAGGTGAGGGCGCCGGCTACGCCGGCGGTATTACCAGTGCAGCACTGGACGGTCTGCGCACCGCACTTGCGATTATCGCGCGATTCCGCGCAAATTAAAATTCGACCCAAGGGGTCGGGAAAGGAGTGACACATGGCAGAACAAAAAAAGCATAAGCTTTGGCATATCTCTGAGCAGACGGTAGATGCAGCACAGATTGCCGCCCTTTCTGCTGCGCTTTCGGTTTCCCCTGTGCTGGCGTCGCTCCTTATGACACGCGGCTATCGCACCGCTGAATCTGCGCGCGCCTTTATTGAATGCACTGATGCCGTGCTGCACAAGCCCTTTCTGATGCGGGATATGGATAAAGCAACCGCGCGCGTGTTGCGTGCAGTGGAGGCAGGGGAGCGAATTGCCATTTTCGGCGACTATGACGTGGACGGCGTGACCGCTGTCAGCCTGCTCTATCTCTATCTTACGGGTCTGGGTGCCGATACTTGCTATTATATTCCCAGCCGCACAGGTGAGGGATACGGCCTGTCAATTTCTGCGATTGACAAGCTCGCGGAGGACGGCATCAGCCTGATTGTCACGGTTGATACGGGTATTACCGCAGTGGAGGAGGCCGCCTATGCCGCCGCCCGCGGCATAGATATGGTGATTACCGACCACCACGAGTGCCGTCTACCGTTGCCTGAGGCTGTGGCAGTTGTCAATCCGCACCGCCCTGATTGTCCCTATCCCTTCAAGGAGCTGGCGGGCGTCGGTGTGGCATTTAAGCTCGCCGCCGCGTGTGAAAGCCTGCGTGCGACAAGCATGGGTGAGCGTGAGGCAGACGGTGTGCGCCGCGTGGCAATGACCTATGCGGATTTGGTGGCAATCGGCACGGTTGCCGACGTGATGCCCATTGTGGACGAGAACCGCGTTATGGTGAAATACGGCATCGCGCAGCTGCAAAGGACCGAGCGTCCGGGACTTGCCGCGCTGATGGACGAGGTCAGTGCTGCCGGCCGTACAGGTGGGGAAGCGCCCCGCCGCAGAAAGATTACAGCCGCCTTTATCGGCTTTACGCTGGCACCGCGTCTCAACGCCGCAGGACGTATGAGTGACGCAACGCTTGCTGTGGATTTGCTGCTTGCAGATACTGTGCCTCGTGCGCGCGAGCTTGCCGCTCAGCTTTGTGAAATTAACCAGCTCCGCCAGGTTGAGGAAAACCGTATGGCGGAGGAGGTCTTTGCCCGCATTGAGGAGGAGCTTGACCTTGCCGAAACCGAAATCATCGTGCTTGCGGGCGACCACTGGCGTCAGGGTGTCATCGGTATTGTTGCCTCGCGTGTAACCGAGCGCTATGGCAAGCCCGCCATTCTCATTACTTTTGATGGCACCGAGGGCGAGCCTTCCGGTGCCGACCAAGGCAAGGGCTCAGGCCGTAGCATTAAGGGCATTAACCTTGTGGAGGCGCTTTCCGATAGTGCCGAGCTGCTTGTAAAATTCGGTGGGCACGAGCTTGCCGCAGGTCTGACCGTCCGCCGTGACCGTGTGGAGGAGTTCCGCACGCGCATCAACGCCTTTGCGCGCGCTGCTGCTCCTGCAGGCGGTGCACAGGCCGTGATTGATATTGATATGGAGCTTGCCCTGGAGGGGGTTACCATGCCGCTTGCCGAGGAGCTTTCCTTGTTAGAGCCCTTTGGTGTTGCCAACCCGATGCCGCGTTTTTTGCTGCGTGATTTGTTGGTGGAGCGCATCACCGAGCTTGGTGGCGGTAAGCACATCAAGTTGACTGTGAGTGATAGGGGACGCGCCCTGTTTGCCCTGATGTTTTCGACGCCGCGCTCGGCGCTCTCCTTTGGTGAGGGTGACCGTATTGATTTGATTGCCACGCTTGACATCAACGAATTCCGCGATATCCGCAGTGTACAGCTGACGGTGATTGATGCACGCCCCTCTGCACGCTTTGAGGACGAGATTGCGGCAGGTCGTGCGCGCTATCGCGCGCTCCGTGGGGGTGCAACCTTTGATGAGGCGGAGGGCGTTTTGCCCACGCGCGAGCAGTTTGCCTTTGTGTATACCGTGCTGCGTCGTGAATTCCGCCGTGGCAGAAGTGTTTATACCGATGCTGAGCTCTTGGCGCTGATGCAGCTTTCCGAGGGCGGGGAGGTCAGCTATTCCGCGCTTCGCTATATTCTGGATATTTTCCTTGAGCTGCAAATCTGCGGCGTAGAGGAAATTTCTCCCGACCGCTTCCGCTTTGATATCTGTTATCGCGCAGAAAAGGCCAATATTGAAAAATCGTCCATTCTCAAAAGGCTGCGCACGCAGTGCCGCAGCAAATCTTAAAGGAGGTTCACCGTATGGCAAGTGCCGCTTACAGCGATATTACCCGCTTGTTCGGGATTCTCTCGGCATCGGGCAGCAATTATAACATCGGCAAAATTATGAACGCATACGAGTATGCCTCCATGCTCCACGAGGGACAGTGGCGCAAGAGTGGTGATGCGTATATTTCGCACCCGATTGCCGTGGCGGAGATTGTTGCCACGCTGGGCTTGGATTCCGACTCTATCTGCGCTGCGCTCCTGCACGACACCGTGGAGGACTGTGCCGACAAAACCAATCTCAAGGAGATTGAAAAGCGCTTTGGCGCCGATGTGGCGCTTCTGGTTGACGGTCTTACCAAAATTGTGATGCTTGAGGTTGAGGACAAGGAGGAGGCGCACATTGAAACGCTGCGTAAAATGCTCCTTGCCATGTCCCGCGATATCCGCGTGATTTTCATCAAGCTTTGTGACCGTCTGCACAATATGCGCACATTGGGCGCGCGCTCCGAGGAAAAGCAGCGCACCACAGCGCTTGAAACGATGCACATTTACGCACCTCTTGCACACCGCCTCGGCATGCAGCGCATCAAGCAGGAGCTTGAAAACCTCAGCCTGATGTATCTTGACCCCTACGGCTATGCCGAGGTCAAGACCGATGTGGAGCGTAAATACGGCACGCACACCGATTTTATCGAGCATATCCGCACGCAGGTCGGTGATAAGATGCGCGAAAACAACATCTCCTTCACGCTGGAGGGGCGCATCAAATCGGTATACAGTATCTACAAAAAGATGTATACCCAGAACAAGAGCTTTGATGAGATTTATGACTTTTACGCGCTGCGTATCATTGTTGACAATGAGCTTGAGTGCTACACCGCACTGGGTATCATTCACGAGATGTATAAGTCTATTCCGGGTCGCTTCAAGGACTATATTTCCACCCCCAAGCCAAACCTTTATCGCTCGCTCCATACCACTGTCATCGGACGCTTTGGTGTGCCCTTTGAGGTGCAGATTCGCACGCACGAGATGCACGAGATTGCCGAATTCGGTATCGCTGCACATTGGAAGTACAAGTCGGGTGAGCGCAGCAAGGAGGATATGGACAAAAAGCTTGCGTGGGTTTCGAAGCTGCTTGAAAGCGAGGAGGATACCCGCGACCCCGATGAATTTATTGACGTCTTCAAGACCGATATTTTCCAGGACGAAACCTTTGTCTTTACCCCCAAGGGTGATGTCATCACCCTGACCAAGGGTGCCACCGTCATTGACTTTGCCTATGCCATTCACTCGGCGGTCGGTAATAAGATGACAGGTGCTAAAATCAACGGTATGATTGTGCCGATTGACCGTGTGCCGCAGAACGGTGAGATTGTGGAGATTATTACCTCCAATTCCTCCAAGGGGCCCTCGCGCGATTGGCTGAATATCGTCAAAACGGGTCAGGCGCGCAGTAAAATCCGCGGCTGGTTCAAGAAGGAAAAGCGTGCCGATAACATTGTTGTCGGCAAGGCGGCATTGGAGCTGGAGCTTAAGAAATTCGGGCGCGCCACAAACGAGTCGCAGCGTGCCGAGGTCTTTGCCGCAACGGCACAGCGCTTGGGTTACGCAACGGCTGACGACCTTTTTAATACCATTGGCTATGGCGGTCTGACTGTTTCCAAGGTGACAGCCAGACTGCGGGAGGAGTTTGATAAAATCGTCCGTCCCGAGGTGGTTCCCGAGCCGCCCAAGGAGGTGCTTGTGCCCTCTCAGGTGCGCGTGGCAGAGCGTCCGCGTCATATGCGCCACAACAGCGGTATTGTTGTGGACGGTGAGCATGGCTGTCAGGTCAAATTTGCCAAGTGCTGCAATCCCTTGCCGGGTGACGCGGTGATTGGCTTTATCACCAAGGGCTTTGGCATTTCAATTCACAAGGTGGATTGCCCCAACGTCGAAAGCGGCATGAAAAAGCCCGAGGACGCTGACCGCTGGGTCGAGGCGCATTGGGAGCGCGGCATCGATGAGCAGAGCACAGATGTCTATGAGGCACTGATTCAGGTCTTTGCATACAGCAGCCTGACGATTCTTGCCGAAATTACCATGGCGCTTGCCGATATGAAGGTGCTGCTGCTGCAAATCAACACGCAGAAAAAGAGCGACGGCCGTATGGTTATCAACCTCAAAATCAGCTGCAAAAACGTTGACCACTATCGCTCTATTGTGTCCCGTCTGAAGGGCCTCAAGGACGTGACCGACGTGGAAAGGGGCTTTTCATGATTGCCGTGCTGCAGCGCGTGAATCACGCGACCGTCCGCGTTGCGGGTCAGGCTGTCGGTGAGATTGGCACAGGATTGCTCATATTGCTTGGCGTTGGAAAGGGCGATGTCCGCGAGGACGCAGACCGCCTTGCTGCCAAGATTGCTGCCTGTCGCATTTTCTGTGATGAGGCAGGCAAGATGAACCGCTCACTTGCCGATATCGGGGGTGGGGCGTTGGTTGTTTCCAATTTCACCCTGCTTGCAGATTATAGTCACGGCAATCGTCCGTCTTATTTTGATGCGGCACAGCCCCTTGAGGCAGATGACCTTTACCGCTATTTTTGCGATGTACTGCGCCCGCGCGTGGCAACGCTTGCCACGGGCGAATTTGGCGCGGATATGAAAATTTCTATGGAGGCTGACGGCCCCGTTACCATCACAATGGACAGTAAAATTTTGAAAGAGGGGAGGAGGTAACGCGATGAAGCTGCATATTGAAGGCAATATCAATGCTTATTACGTGCAAACACTCGTGATGATCTTTTTCCCCGGCGAAAAATTCTCGGAGGACGAGAACGATGCGCACAAGCTCAGCCTGAGGCTTGTTGAGGGCGAGCTGGAGGTCAGCGCCTTTGTTACCCTTACCTGCCAAGGTAAAACCGCCTCGGCTGAGGCAACTATGCCAAGACGCGAGGATATGACCGCTGACCGCCTGAAGAAGATTGTCATCGGTCACGCGGTGCTGAATGCCGCAGGTGAGTTGCTGCACTATCGTCCCTCCTGGGGTATGCTGACGGGTGTACGCCCCTCCAAGGTTGCGACAGAGCTGTTGCTGCTTGGTAAGAGCAAGTCGCGTGTCAAGCGCACGCTTGCTGCTGATTACCTTGTCATTCCCAAAAAGGCGGCACTTGCCACCGAGGTGGCACTCCTTGAGCAGCAGATTATCGGCACGCCCGATAAGCGCGATTGCAGTGTCTACATTTCCATTCCGTTCTGTCCCACGCGCTGCACCTATTGCTCTTTTGTTTCTTATACCTCAAAGCGCCTGCTTTCGCTGATTCCCGCATATCTGGAGCTTCTCAAAAGGGAGGTTGCGGCAAAGCTTGCCCTGATTCGGGAGCTTGGGCTCCGTGTCAAGACCGTCTACATCGGCGGCGGTACGCCGACCATTCTGACCGCACCTCAGCTGCGTGAGCTTTTGGAAACGGTGCGTGCGGGGCTTGACGTATCGACGCTGGAGGAATACACGCTGGAAAGCGGTCGTCCCGATACCATTGATGCCGAGAAAATGGCAATTGCCAAGGCCTATGGCGTCACGCGTGTCTGTGTCAATCCGCAGACCCTTTGCGATGAGGTTTTGCGCGGTGTCGGACGCGGACATAACAGCGAGGATTTTTACCGCGCCTATACTATTGCAAGGGAGTCGGGCATAAAGTGTATCAATACCGATTTGATTGTTGGTCTGCCTGCCGATACCTTTACCACCTTCTCTGCAACCTTTGATGAGATTTTGCGCCTTGACCCTGAAAACATCACGGTGCACACCTTCTGTGTGAAGAAGGCGGCAGAAATTCTGCGTCAGGATAACCGCGTATATAATCTGCGCGGCGGCGATGCGGGCAAATGTGTGGATTATTCGCAAATCCGCGCAGCTGATGCAGGGTACCGCCCGTATTATATGTATCGCCAGAAGAATATGGTCGGCAACTTTGAAAACGTCGGCTTTGCCAAGGAGGGCACCGAGGGACTTTACAACATCTATATGATGGAGGAGGTTCACTCGATTTTTGCCGCAGGCGCAGGCGCTGTGACCAAGCTTGTGAATTACGCGGCACCCGAAAGCGGCAAAAAGTCTGTGATTACGCGTCTTTTCAATGCCAAGTATCCGTATGAGTATCTGGAAGCGGGTGTTTCCGCGGAGCAGCACGGTCAAATCGTATCATTTTATCGGGAGCTCGGCTTGTAAGCAATACCGCTTCGCCTGACCCCGATAGGGGGTGATGCGCGTTGTCTCGGCAAACTGTAAACGGTGAGCGGCCACTGCGCGGCGTTGCGATTCTGACGCCCGCTACGTTGCTTGCCAAATTCATTGGACTGTTTTACAAAATCCCGCTGATTGCCGTTGTGGGCGTTGCGGGTATGGCGTATTTTTTATCCGCCTATCACGTGTATTCGATGCTTTTTGTTCTGTTTGCATCGGGATTGCCCACCGCACTTTCCCTGCTTGTCTCCCGCGCCGCGGTGACGACGGGGAACGCGGTGGGCCGTATTTTTGCAGTGACGTTTTTTTGCTTTCTGGGGCTTGCCACACTGGGCGGCGCGCTGCTGTTCTTTTTTGCCGCGCCGGTGGCAAGGCTGCTTGCTATGCCCGATGCCGCAGGGGCACTGCGCCTGATTGCGCCCGCGCTGCCGTTTGCAGTGGTGACAGGTGCTGTCAAGGGACTGTTTCAGGGGCATCACGATATGCTGCCGAGTGCTGCTGCCGAGGTGCTTGAGGCGCTTGGTAAGCTTTTGTTCGGCGTGACACTCGCCAGACTTGCAAGGGCCGCGGGGGGCGATACAGCATCGGTTGCCGCAGCGGCGGTTGCGGGTGTGACCGCCGGTGCGGCGCTTTCCGCGCTCGTGATGCTTGTCTGGCTCCTTGCTGCACGTCGCCGTTTATTTGCGGCAGATAATAAGGCGGACAACGTGCCCACGCCGCGTGCCGTGCTTGGCGCCTTGTGGCGTGTGGCATTCCCCATTACCGTGAGCGCCGCGGTGACAGCGTTGATAACCCTGATTGATACCGCGCTCATCTCTGCAGGCCTGCAAGGGGCGGGCTTTGCACCGACCGTTGCGCACGAGATGTACAGCAGCTACGGCAATCTTGCGCTGCCGCTTTATAATCTGGTGCCTGCGCTCCTGGCACCTGTCACCCTGTCGCTCTTGCCCGCACTCGGCAAAGCGCTTGCGGGGGGCGATTTTGCTGGCGCTGCAAGCGCCTATCTGCTGGCGCTGCGTGTGTCCCTGCTGATTACCTTGCCCGCCGCCTTTGGCCTTGCAGTCTTTGCAGCGCCGATTTTATCGGTGCTTTATGTGGGGGAGCAGGGGGCTGTCGCATTGGCGGCGCCACTCCTTTCACTTCTGGCGGTGTCCCTGCCGTTGACGGTTTTTATTTCGGTGACCACCTCTGCGCTGCAGGCGATTGGTAAGCCCGCCCTGCCTGTCTATACCATGCTTTCGGGTGCTTGCCTCAAGCTGGTGCTTGAATGGGGGCTGCTGTCTTTGCCTGCCGTCAATATTTATGCGGCGCCCGTCAGTACCTTTGCCTGTAATTTTCTGGTGCTTGCGGCAAATTTGTGGCTGCTCGCGCGCAAAAGCAGCTTTTCCACACCGATTTACCGCATGGCTATTGGACCGCTTTTTGCGGCGGCTGCGGCGATATTCTTTGGCGTGCTTGTTTACCGCGTGGCGGCGCTCGCCCTGTCACCCCTGCCTGCTCTGGCGGTGACGCTTTTGTTGGTTGTACTGCTCTATTTTCTGGCGGCGAGCCTCTTTGGCTTACTTGACGATGCGGTGCTTGGCGCGTTGCCCTTTGGGACAATATTGTTAAAATGTAAAAAATGAGGTAAAAATGATGACGAGAGATGAAAAAATGTCGGCGATTCTTGCCAAAGAGGAATATGATGCCCGTGATTTGGTTACGATAGTAGAGCTGCTCCGTTTGCCTGGTGGCTGTCCGTGGGACAGAGAGCAGACCCACCAAACGCTCCGTCGTGATATGATTGAGGAAACCTATGAGGTGATTGAGGCGATTGATGCCGATGATATGACGCTGCTGCGTGAGGAGCTTGGTGATGCGCTTTTGCAGATTGTGCTCCACGCCCGCATTGAGGAGGAGGCAGGTCGTGCCACCTTTGACAAAATTGCAGGCGACGTTTGCCGCAAAATGATTCATCGCCACCCGCACGTTTTTGGCGATGTGAAGGCCGAGAGCGTGGGAGAGGTGCTTGCCAATTGGGAAACCATTAAAAGCGAGGAAAAGAGCCGCACGACCCTGACCGATAAGCTGACATCTATCCCCAAGCAGTTTCCTGCGCTGATGCGCGCTGCCAAGGTCGGTAAAAAGGCGAAAGCACTTGATTTTCCCGATGCCGCTGCTGTGGCGCAAAAGCTCCGTGAGGAGCTTGCGGAGGTTGAGGTCGCCCTTGCCACGGGCAACGAAAATGCCGTCTTTGAGGAAATGGGCGATTTGCTGTTGTCCGCAGCCAGTCTTGCCCGTTTTGCAGGTGTAGACCCCGAGCACGCGCTTTCCGCCGCCACCGATAAATTCATTTCTCGTTTTGCCCTTGTTGAGGAGCTTGCAATCGCCCGAGGAGCAGATATTGTGTCTATGAGTGATGCGGAGAAGGATATTTTGTGGCAAGAGGCAAAGAAAATCCTAAAAAAGTGAGAAAAGTTGACAACTTTTTTCAAAATCCTCTTGACTTTTTTGTGTAAAGTGTGATAGAATACAAATAGGAACAAGTAATGCTTGTTGAAAAGGTTCCAACATAACAGAAAGGATGTATTACACCCATGAATAAGGCAGAATTGATTGACGCTATCGTCGCTAAGGCAGAGCTTTCCAAGAAGGACGCAGAAGCTGCTTTGAATGCAGTTGTTGAGGCTGTTAAGGACGCTCTCGCAGCCGGTGACAAGGTTCAGCTTGTCGGCTTTGGTACCTTTGCAGTAAAAGCACGCGCTGCAAGAACCGGCCGCAACCCCAAGACCGGTGAGGCTATCGAGGTTGCAGCAGCTAAGGTTCCTACCTTTGCCGCAGGCAAGGCTCTGAAGGACGCTGTAAAGTAATCTAACAAAAATAAAATGCGCGGCGAGGGGAAAGCTCTTGCCGCGTATTTTTTGGAGTTGTATGAGAATTGATAAGTATCTGAAGGTTTCGCGCATTATCAAGCGCAGAACTGTGGCAAATGAAGCCTGTGACGCTGCACGCGTGACGGTAAACGGTCGTGCGGTCAAGGCTTCCTATGAGGTCAAGGAGGGCGATGTGATTTCCGTGACCTTTGGTGCGCGCACCCTGAAGGTGCGTGTGCTTTCGGTTAAGGAAACTGTCGGCAAACAGAATGCGGCAGGCCTTTACGAGGTTGTTGAGGAATAAACAGAGCGTCCCTCACATATAGTGGTAACAACGCTATATGGAGGGATTTTGCGATGCCTGAAATTGAAAAAGGGCGTGTGGCGCCCGATAAGAAATCGCATACGTTGACACTGAACGAGCGCACCGATGTGCAAATCACAGGTGTTTCGGAGGTCGTCAGCTTTGATGAGGCAAGCGTTCTGCTTGAAACAAGCGTGGGCACGCTTGTGCTTGAGGGTACGGGTCTGCGCGTACATACACTTGATGTCGCGGGCGGCCGTCTGGCCGTTTCGGGTGAGATTTCGGGGCTTTATTACAGCCACGGACACGAGGGTGAGCGCCGCCGTCGCGGGCTCTTTCGCACGTGACGATAGACGGTGGTCTGCAAGCAGAATTCTTTCTTGCAGCGTTTTGCGTAGGCTTGCTTGCAGGCCTTTTTGCCGACCTTCTTCGCCTTTTGCGCGCACTTTTGGGCGCTGCTCCTATCCCTGCCTCGCTTGCATCATGCTATGAGCGTCCTTTACCGCTTCTCGGAAGACCGCTTGGCTTACCAAAATCTGCACATCTCTTGCTGGTACGGGTGTTTGACGCTTTGACCGAGCTGCTGTTGCCACCCCTTGTGGGCGTTTTGTTTGCTGTGGCGGCATTCGTGTATCACGACGGTGTTCTGCGTCCGATTGCGTTTTGCCTCTTGATTGGCGGATTTTTTCTTTGGCAGCGTTTCATCAGTCGCTACCTTACAAGGCCGCTTGCGTGGCTTGCCTTGGGGGTACGGTTGCTTTTTTGCTATCTCACGGCACTGCTGTTGCTGCCGATACGCGCCTTTTGGCGTTTTCTCTCTATCGTATTCTTCAAACCGATTGGCAAGGCTTATCTGGCAATTTGCCACCGCGTGCGCACTGCGCGGACGGCGGCGGTTCTTTCACGCGAGCTTGCAGCCGCCTCACGCGGCTTTGATATTGTATAATTGTTAATAGTTAAGGAAGGTTAAAAATGGCAAAGCGAAGATATAAAAAGAACGGTACACCCTCGCTGCTGACCGTGATTTTAAGAATTTTAATTATTGCGATACTTTGTGCGGCGGTTGTGATTGCTATCAATCGTATTGCTGAGGTGACCCAAAATCACCGCAAGAAGGAACAGCTTGAAAGCAGAGTGGAAAATCGGGCAGACATTGTCATTGCCCGATTTTCTTTTTTTACAGATGTTGTATAAAATTCCTCTAAGTTGCCAAAAATGGAAATGGCAATGCTAATCTCAAAAAAGGGGGAATTTTGGAATGTCAGGTATGTTGAGTGGGCTGCAGGGAAGCTGCTGCAGCATCAAAAACGACGATGAGGAATATCTTACGGGAAGTGCGGACATCTGCTGCGAGATATTGTCTGTTGATGAGGAATGGATTAAGATTATGTATACCGATAAGGTCGGTCGCCGCATTGTCAAGGTTGAGCGGATTGACACGATTTTGAGTGTAAAAATCTATCTTTCCTGAAAGACACTGAAAAAAGCGCCCGAGAAAAGCCTTCTTGCGGCGCTTTTTGCACATACTTGAGATATGGAAGTCCGCCGCGAGGTCAAATGCTGCTGTTGGCGAAATTTGGCGGCTTTTTCACAATATGATGCTCTTGACGAAAAATGACGGGTGCTGTTTTGCAATATCAAAGCAGCAAAAATAATGAAAATTAAAATATTATTTTGTAAAATTGGAAAATACCAAAAAATAATTGGAAAATCGAGAAAAAGAAGGAATACTGTCGTGCTTTCTGCAAGCAAAAAGACCGCGCCGCCGAATTTCGGCGGCGCGGTCTTTTATCGGTATCGTTATTCTTCACCCAGTGCAAGGTAGCGAATGGCACGGCGATAGCCAAGAAAGCCCTCGCCCATATAGGTCTTTTTTGCAAGCGGAGAAACGAAGGAGTGGCGGCGGAACGCCTCGCGCTTGGTGATGTCAGAGAGGTGCACCTCCACCACAGGCAGCGCCACTGCTGCCAGCGCATCTGCAATCGCCACACTGGTATGGGTATAGGCGGCGGGGTTTATCACAATGGCATCGTGCTTTCCGAGGGCGTCCTGAATACGGTCCACAAGCACGCCCTCGTGATTGGATTGGAACACCTCAATTTCCGCGTCTGCCTCGGCGGCGGCGGCTTTGATGTAAGCGACCAATGCGGCATAGCTTTCCTTACCGTATACGGCAGGCTCGCGGATACCGAGCATATTCAGGTTGGGGCCGTTCAATACCAGAATTTTCAAAGGAGCACCTCCTTGATTCGTGCAAGATTTTTTGCCTTGTCACGTGTGACAGGGACGGTCAGGTCGGCTGCCGCGTGATAAAGCGGCAGCCGTTCGGCGTAAAGCGCTTCGGGGGTTTTGGACAGGGACAGGGGACGCCCTGCCGTGGGCAGACCCTGTGGCGGCGCATCTAAAAAGAGCACACGTGCGTTTTCCTTCAGATGATAGGTGTTTTCCGCACGGCATATCACGCCGCCGCCTGTGGCAAGCACGACGCCGCCCACCCTTGTGTGTTTTGCGAGCAGTGCGCTTTCTCGTGCGCGGAAGCCTGCTTCACCTTCCCTTTCAAAAATAGTGGGGATATCCATGCCTGCCTCTTTTGCAATTTCTGCATCAAGGTCAATAAAGGGCTTGCCCAGGTCGTCAGCCAGCATTTTTCCAAGCGTGGTTTTACCCACACCGGGCATACCAATCAGGACAATGCTTTCCTTTCTCGCGCGCAGCGTTGCGGTAATATCAGCAATGCGCGCGGTGGGAAGTGTGGTGTCAAGAAAAAGCTCTGCCGCGCGATGCGCTTGTGCCACCAGCATGGAAAGGCCGTTTTCTGCAACGAGCCCTCTTTCCTCTGCGGCCTGTAAAAGCCTTGTACGCAGCGGATTGTAGATGAGGTCATATACGCCCTCTAACAGGGGGAAGGTATCAAGCGACAGGGGTGACTCTCCGTTTTTTGGATACATACCCACGGGTGTTGCATTGATAATGAGCACCGCATCACTGTGCTTGGAGAGATTTTCGTAATTGTCTGTGCCATGGCGGGAGATAATGATAGCCCTGCCGTCAAGGTCCTCTACCAGCAGCGCGGCGGTACGTGCGGCGCCGCCCGAGCCTAAAATTAGTACCTTTTTTCCCTTGACGGCGATATTGTGGGCGGAAAGTGCGTAGGCAAGTCCGTCGTAATCGGTATTTTCACCGAGAAGCGTGCCGTCCCCAAGCTTGAGAATTGTGTTGACTGCGCCGATGCGTGCTGCGCGGGGGGAAAGTGCGTCAAGGTAGGGAATGACGGTGGTTTTATAAGGAATTGTCACATTCAGGGCATCAAAGCTCTTTGCCTTCAGAAAGTCCTCCAGTGCGTCCTCCGCAACCTCAAAAAGTTTGTATTCATAATTGCCGAGTGCGGCGTGAATGTCGGGGGAAAAGCTGTGTGAAAGATGTGCACCCAACAGTCCGCAGCGAAGCTGCGTTTGCGTATTTTTCATCATCTTACTCCGTTTCGGCGGTATCAAGCAATGCCTGCTGATAGTTACGTGAGAGTGCCAGTATTTTTTGGTACAGCGCACGGGTGGCCTCCGTCAGCGCGGTGGGGGAGAGCGCCGTTACGCGGTCAAGGAGCGCTTTTTCTCTTGCGCTGTCAAGCACAGGGATACCTGCGGCACGCTTGTAGGCGGCAACATCGGCAGCAATCTGCATACGTGCTGCAAACAGCGCGACAATTTTGCCGTCTATGGCATCTATTTCGGCGCGCAGTGCCTGAAGGCTTTTTGCTTGCTCTGACATATTGTCTTACCTCGTTTCTTCGTCTAAAAGCATATCAAGCAGGGCAAGCGCCACAGCTGCTTCCACCACAGGCAGCGCACGGGGAACAATGCAGGGGTCGTGCCTGCCGCCAACCGAGAGGGTGGTGTTTTCCATGCGGGAAAGTGATACCGTCTGTTGGGATTTCGCGATAGAGGGTGTGGGCTTGAAGGCAGCGCGGCAGACAAGTGGCGCTCCCGTTGTCATACCGCCGAGAATGCCGCCTGCGTTGTTGGTGAGGGTCCAAATGCTTGTGCCGTCGGTTGTATAGGCATCGTTGTGCGTGCTGCCCTTCATGGCGGCAGCGGCAAAGCCTGCGCCGAACTCCACACCCTTTACGGCGGGAATGGCGTAAAGGAGGGCGGCGATGCGCCCCTCGGCACCGTCAAACATATGTGTGCCAAGACCTGCGGGAAGTCCTGTTACGATGCACTCAACAATGCCGCCCAGCGAGTCGCCGTCTGCGCGCGCTGCCTGAATAGCAGTTGCCATTTTCGCACCTGCCTCACGGTCAAGCGTGGGGAGGGGAAGGGCGGAAATGGCATCAAGTGCGGCAATATCGGGGGTAACGGTATTGATTTCGGCGTCCTCGATGCCGCCAATAGCGGCAATGTGCGTCTGCACGCGAATGCCGCGTGCGGCAAGATATTGCAGGGCAAGTCCGCCTGCAATACAAAGGGGTGCGGTTAAGCGCCCGGAAAAATGGCCGCCGCCGCGCAAATCAACGTTCTTGCCGTACTTCTGCAGTGCGGCATAGTCGGCGTGCCCGGGGCGTGGGGTGTCATAAACAAAGTCATAATCTGTGGAATGTGCATTAAAATTATAGATGGCCGCGTGAATTTCCGCACCCGTTGTGCGGTTAAATTTGTCAAGCCCTGCGAGAAACAGGGGCTGGTCGCGTTCGGTGCGCGCGGTGCCGTACGGATTGTTGCCGGGTGCGCGGCGCGCAAGAAACGCGCAGAGCGCGTCCATATCAACGGTGAAATCTGCGGGGAATCCTGCAAGATGCATGCCGATTTCCTCGTCGTGTGAGCCGCCGTATACCGAGAGCTCAATATTCCGACCGTAGGTGTTTTTCGTCATTGTGGAAAAACCTCCTTGAAAAAGGTGGGATAGGATTTGGAAACCGTTTCGGCACCCGTCAGTGTGAGGGCGCCTTCGGTGAGCAGAGAGAGAACAGCCGCACTCATGGCAATGCGGTGGTCGCCCGCCGCATCTACCGTGCTGCCCTTGAGGGGCTTTCCACCGCAGATGCGCAATCCGTCATCGGTCACAGTTACTGCGGCACCAACGGCGCGGAGCATCGCAGCCGTTGTGGCAATGCGGTCGCTTTCCTTCAGGCGGAGTCTTGCGGCGCCTGTAATGACGGTTTCGCCCTGTGCCGCAGCAGCCACTACGGCTAAAATCGGCACAAGGTCAGGAATGTCGGTGGCATCAATCTGTATGCCATGCAGTGGGGCAGGGGACACTGTTACCGCGTCCTTGGTGACCTGAACCTCTGCGCCAAAGCGCGCCAGCAGGTCAAGAATTTTGGCATCGCCCTGCTTGGTTTCTTGGCGTAGTCCTGTGACGGTTACGGAATGGCTGCCAACGGCACCGATTGCCAAGGGGAAGGCCGCGCCGGAAAAATCCCCCTCAACGGTAACGGTTTTCGGGGACTTGAGGGGACGCGCACTACCCGATACGCAAAAGCACCGTGCTGTCTGTCTTGCGGGCTCGGCACCAAAGGTGCGGAGCGTGTCAAGGGTCATATCAATGTAGGGTGCAGATTCTATCTCGCCGGTCAGGGTGAGCGTAGAGGGGGCATCGAGCAGGGAAAGTGCAAACAAAAGCCCCGAGATGTATTGCGAGGAAATATTTGCCGCGATGCTGTATTCACCTGCGGTGATGCCGCCTGCAACTGTCAGCAGTGCACCGTCTTCGGTCAGGGCTGCACCCTTTTCCTGCAAAAGACTGTCAAGCGGTGCAAGCGGACGTGCGGGCAATCTGCCGCGGCGAATAAATGTGGCACCTGTGCCGAGAGCTGCCACAACTGGCAACAAAAAGCGCAGGGTGGAGCCCGATTCGCCGCAGTCAAGCAGGGGATTTTTGCACAGCGCCGCCCGATTGACAGGACGGACGTGCAAGCCGCCGGTTATCGGCGTGATTTTTGCACCAAGAGCGCGCAGACAGTCTGCGGTTTTTTCGGTATCATCGCAAACGGTGCGCAAAAACAGGGTGGTTTCGGTATCTGCCAGTGCTGCTGCAATCAACAGGCGGTGCGCTGCAGATTTTGAGGTGGGTGCTGCAATTTCTTGGGCGTATGTGGGCTTATACAAGGTCAGCGTCAAGCGGGGGCGCCCCCTTTCAGGAAAAAGTCGGTGAGTGCTGAGGCGGCAATCTGATATGTGACAGATTTGCCGATTGCAGTCGGTAAAATCAGCGTGATGTGATTTCCTGTACGCTTTTTGTCAAGCAGGGCATAGCGTGCAAGCTCCTCTGCACGGTAAGGGCAGACCGTGTCAAGCCCATAACGGGTCAGTAGGCCTTCCATGTGTGCGGGAAGTGATTCATCGCAAAGCGAAAGCGCGACGGCGGCCTTTGCCGCAAGCAGCATGCCGATTGCAACGGCGTGGCCGTGCGGAATGCGGTGCTCTGACAGCTTTTCAATGGCGTGACCTGCCGTGTGGCCGAGGTTGAGGAGCCGTCTTATACCGCTTTCGCGCTCGTCTGCCTCCACAATATCACGCTTATGGGCAACACAGCGTGCAATCACATCTTCCATGCTGTTTTTGATGTCACCGGCAAGCACCTCAAGCAGGGCGGGGTTGCCGATATAGCCGTATTTGAGTATCTCCGCCATACCGTCAGCCAGATAATCCTCAGGCAACGTCGTTAACACTGCGGGGTCGCACAAAACCTCTATGGGCTGCCAGAAGGCGCCGCAAAGATTTTTGCCCGCAGCGAGGTTGATGGCGGTTTTGCCGCCTACCGAGGAGTCAACCATGGCAAGCAGACTGGTGGGAACCTGATAGTAGGGGATTCCGCGCAGATAGGTTGCGGCGGCAAAGCCTGCAAGGTCGCCGATGACACCGCCGCCGAGGGCAACCACACAGTCGCTGCGCGTAAAGCCCGCATCTGCCAGCTGAAGCCAGAGCTTTGTCAGGCGGTGTGCGTCCTTGGAGCGCTCACCTGCGGGTGCAATATGGGTAAATACAGTAAAGCCTGCCGCCTCCAGTGCGCCACAAACCGTCTCACCGTAAAGCGGGTAGACGTGGTCGTCCGATACCAGAAATACGGCACTTTTGGGCGGAATCAGGCCCGACAGACGTGCGCCAATTGAGTCGAGCAGTCCCTTGCCGATTACAACATCGTAGGTGCGTGAGGTCTTGACAGTAATTGTTGTCATAACATTCTCCATTCAGGGGGTCTTTCAGGTGAGGGCGGTGCTATCAAAGGGGGAGAGGGAGCCGCTTGCTGCCATTTCAGCGCAGAAGCGCGCCATTTCGGCAGGGGATTCCTGCAAGCCGCCCTTCAGCCATTCGATAAAAACATTGTAAAACGCGCCCGCTATAAAAAAGCGGTGATAGCGCTCTGCCGCGCTGTCATTTTTTGGGGGGAAGGTGATAAACATATTTTTGATGAGTGCGGTTAAAATCAGCTCGCCGAGATGTGCGCGGTAGGCAACAATTGCCAGGTCGCTGTATTTGTCGAGCTGCTCAAAGAGTGCCAGAAAGTATTCATAGGGTACGGTGGAGGAACGGCTCCCCACAATCTGGCGGTGAATGTCCTCACCTACCTCATCAATGTATTTTTTGAAAATATCCTCCTTCGAGGTATAGTTGCGGTAATAGGCCATACGGGACACCCCCGCTTTTTTGGCGATGTCCGTAATGGTAATGGTATGATAATCCCTGACCTTCATCAGCTCGACAAGTGCGGTGACGATGCACTCCTTTGCCAGGCGGTTGGATTCGCTTCCTTTTGACATAAAGACCTCCGATTTTTTATGATGCAGTCATAACGGTTACAACTGTAACTGTTACCAGTGTAACACATAACGAGAGGGTTGTCAAGTCTTTCGTGAGGTGCTTACGGTGCAGGGTACGCGTTCTGTTTCGGACGCTTATTTTTTATCAAACAGCACTCTGCGCGCGGTGGAATGGCGCATCACCCTTCTTATACCGTCTGTATCCTCAGCTGCAAGCATATCCTTCAGCTCTGTGAATTTATCGATGAACATACGCATCTGTTCAAGGAGCACGTCCTTGTTTGCAAGAAAGAGCTCGCTCCACATCGCATCATTGATTTTCGCGATACGCGTGAGGTCGCGGAAGGAGTCGCCTGTAAATTTCTCCAGATTCTCCTTATCGTTGCAGGTCATCAGCGTAATGGCGATGCAGTGTGTGAGCTGAGAAAGAAAGCCAATCATTTCATCGTGCTCCTCGGGTGAGAGGGTTGCCACGTTGGCAAATCCAAGCAGTCTGCCGAGCTCGGTACAGGTTTTTATTGCCTCGGGGGTGTTTGTTGGGGTGGGAGTTACGATGTAGTTTGCACCGATAAAGAGGGTATCGATGCTGTTTTCAACGCCCGAAACCTCGCGGCCCGCCATGGGGTGCGCCGCAATAAATTCAACATCGGGGCGGAGCATATCCTGTATCTGATATACAATGCTGCGCTTTACACCGGTCACATCGGTAATCAGTGCGCCGCTTTTGAAAAGCGCTTGATTTTTTTCAATCCACTCAACGAATACGTGCGGATACAGTGCAAAAATGACGAGGTCGGCTTCGCCAATCAGCCGTTCATCGGGTGCTGTTGCACCCTCGTCAATGATATGCGCACGGCATGCGTAGTCGATGTCGCTTTGCTCCAGGGTAATGGCGCTGATATGAAATCCAAAGCGCTTCAGCACCCTCGCGTAGCTTCCGCCCAACAGGCCAAGCCCGACAATCAATATTTTTTTACTTGTGTCAACAATCATGGTGGCACTCCTTGTTCAAATTGATAACGCGAAACTTATATCTCGGTGTGCGGTGCAAATGTGCCGGCTATCTTGAGCTTGTCGCACACCTTGCCAAGCTCCTCCATCATGGCAGCCCCCTGCGCGGTATCGAGAGAGCCGTCAATTTCCACGTAGAAGTAATACTGCCAGGAATGCTTTCTCATCGGTCTGCTGCGCAGCGCCGTCATATTGTAGCCGTGCTTGCCGATAATGCCAATGGCGTTGGCAAGCGAGCCCGCCTCGTGCTTTACCGTGAAGAGCAGCACCGTGCTGGAAAGTGCCTCGGTGCTTGCCTTGACCTTCGATAAAATGGCAAAGCGCGTGGTGTTTTCGCCGCTTTTGTTGATGTTGGCGGCAAGAATTTTCAGTCCGTAGATTTTCGCGGTTTCCGCACTTGCGATGGCACCGAGAGATTTGTCCTTTCCCTCTGCAACAGCTTTTGCGGCAAGGGCGGTGTTGGTCGCCTCCTCTGCGGGAAGGCCGCGTAATTCCAGATAATCGTGGCATTGACTGAGGGCTTGCGGGTGACTTATCACGCGCTTGATGTCCTCCGGCGTTGCATCGGGCAAGCCGAGCAGATGCTGATGAATTTCCAATTCATAAATGCCGTTGATGAAGAGCTCACCTGAGAATATCAAATCCATGGTTTGTCCGACCTCGCCCGCGTAGCTGTTCTCAATGGGGAGCACCGCTACATCACAATCGCCCCGCAGCGCCGCATCGTAGGCGGCCTTGAAATCGCTGAAGGAAACAGCGTTTCCTTCAGGGAAAATTCTGCCTGCGGCAATATGCGCAAAGGCACCCTCCACACCGCTGTACGCCACGCGCAAGCCGCTTTGCATGCGGTACTGGTAGCTGCGGGAAAGTGACATCAGATGCTTCAGATAGTCAATGTAATATCCCTTCAGAACCTCGTCCTCTATAAGGGTCGCGTTTTGTGCGATGACCGTCTCCTCGCGCTTTTTGTCGAGAATCGGCAGTCCAAACTCCTTTTTGTGCGCGTAAACCAGCTCGGCGGCCCGCATTCTTTTCTCAAAAAGCGCCGCCATTTGCGCGTCAACCTCATTGATGATTTTTCTTGCTTCCGTCAGCTTGTTTGACATTTTCCTTTTTTCCTTTAATTAAAGCTTATCTGCAATATCAAAAATCAGCTGCTCGGTCTTTTCCCAACCGAGGCAGGGGTCTGTAATTGATTTGCCGAAAACGTGTTCAGAGGTGCTTTGTGCGCCGTCCTCAAGGTAGCTTTCTATCATCAGTCCCTTGACCAGACGCTTGATGTCGGCGTTTTGGTTACGGCTGTGCACAATGTCCTTGGCAATACGAATCTGCTCAAGATACTTTTTGCCCGAATTGTTGTGGTTGGTGTCTACGATAACCGAGGGGTTGCGGAGTCCCGATTTTGCGTAAAACTCCTGCACGCGCAGCAAATCCTCATAATGGTAGTTGGATACGCTTCTGCCTGCGTAGTCCACGTAGCCGCGCAAAATGGCGTGCGCCAGGGGATTGCCGTCGCTCGTTACCTCCCAGCCACGGTAAATGAAGGTGTGGCTTGACTGGGCAGCCACAATAGAATTCATCATCACGCCGAGGTCGCCGCCCGTGGGGTTTTTCATACCGACGGGAACCTCAATGCCGCTGGCTGTCAACCTGTGCTGCTGGTTCTCCACGGAGCGCGCACCCACGGCAACATAGGAGAGCAAATCCGAAAGGTAGCGGTAATTTTCGGGGTAGAGCATTTCATCGGCACAGGAAAAATCGTAATCGCGCAGGGCAGACATATGCAGCTCTCTGATTGCAACGATGCCCTTGTACATATCGGGCTTGGCATCGGGGTCAGGCTGGTGCAGCATACCCTTGTAGCCCTGTCCTGTGGTGCGCGGCTTGTTGGTGTAGATGCGGGGAATGATGATGATTTTGTCGGAAACCTGCTCCTCTATACGGCGCAGTCTGGAGATATATTCAAGCACCGGCTCTCTGTGGTCAGCGGAGCAGGGACCGATGACGAGAATAAATTTGTCCGAGCGACTCTCAAATACCGCACGGATACTCTCATCGCGTGCTGCCTTGACCTGCTCCATGTGTGCAGTCAGGGGATATTCCTTTTTGACCTCTTGGGGAATGGGAAGCTTTCTGTGGAAATTCATTACGACACCTCATTTCTGAAACTGTTTGATTCTAAAATAAAAAGCCCGCGTTTCGATATGCCTTTCAGGCACGACGAATGCGGACTGTCCGTATTTTGCTTCCGATGATATAGACCTTACATCTCGGATTTCACAAAAGTCGGGCAGCCCTTGGCAAAGTAATAAAAGTAATAAAAGAACTTACTTGCGGTCATGACTGGCGCCTCCTTTGTGATGTATTTGTTCACATTATACGCCCCATTTTTCTGTTTGTCAATAGGATTTTGAAAAAAATTTTTCCCTGAGACGGATTTGTGTGCCCGTTGGTTTTTGTCGGCTGCACGTGACTTTTTTCGTCAAAAATATTGACTTTTCGCGCGTGCTGTGATATAGTCAAGATAACATTTGAAAGAGAGGAATTATAGAATGGGTAAGGCTGATTTGGAGCAGCTGCAGGCCCGCATCGAGGCGGGCGAAAAACGAGAAAGAAAGGAAAAATTAAAGCAAATGAAAAAGGAAATGAAGAAAAAGCGTGTTGGCTTTTTCCAGGATTTCAAGAAGTTTATCACGCGCGGCAACGTGCTTGATATGGCTGTCGGTGTTATCGTTGGCGGCGCGTTTACCGCAATCATCAACGCACTCAGCAACAACATCTTAAAGCCCGTTATCAACTGGCTGCTTGCGCTGATTCTGGGTAAGGACACCCTTTCGGAGGTTTTCACCTTCCTGAAAACCGCCTACGTGCTCGATGAGAACGGCGCAGTGACGAAGGAAATTGACCTTGCTAACTCGATTTACATCGACTGGGGCGCCTTTATCAATGCGATTATCAACTTTCTGCTGATTGCCTTTACGCTCTTCGTCATCGTACGCATTATCAATAATGTGCGTAAGCGTCTTGACGCCAAGGAGCTTGCCGAGGCTGCTGAAAAGGCCAAGGCTGAGGAAGAAAAGAAGAAGGCCGAGGAGGCCGCAAAGGCAGAGGCTGCCGCAGCTGCCGCAAAGGCAGAGGCTGACCGCCTGGCTGCATTCTTTGCGAATGTTGAGCGCCAGACCAAGCTGCTCGAGGAGCTTGCGAAGAAATAATCACGAAATGAAAAGAGAGCAGACTGCGCGTCTGCTCTTTTTTTGTCATATTCTGTAATGCGGAGATATTCCGCAGAAAGGAATTTTATGGCAACTCTTATAAATCAGGGGACGCTCTTTTTCACGCCTGACGACGGCGTGCAGCAGTCCCTTATGACCAATATCACCGAAACCGAGGTGGAGGTCACCTACGGTTTGTCGGTTTTCCACGGCGTTACACCCGATACCTTTGCGGTCGGAGATACGCTTTCTTATACCGTGGTGCTGCAAAACACGGGCAGTGGTACGCTTTATACCCCCAATGTGGGTATTACTGTGACAGGCGGTACGCTCGCGCTTGTGCCTGACAGCGTCACGGCCTATCTGCTCACCGCAGACGACGTCACTGCCGTTCCCGTAACCGTGACAGTGGGGGAGCCCTTCGGCTTTGTGATTGACACGGCCATTCCCGTGGGTGCGCTTGTCTATCTCAATTACCGGGCAACCGTGACTGCCGCCACAGGTGACCTGCTTGTGTCCACTGCCATCGGCGGTGCCAATGCAGGCAGCCCCACGGGGCCGATTCTCACCGATAGTGATACCGCGATTGCCAGACGGCAGACCCTGCAAATCACCAAGAGCGCACCTGAGGAGGCATCTGTCGGCGATACGATTGCTTACCGCTTTTTCATCACCAACAGCGGCGAGGAATCGGTGACGATTGACGGCCTGACCGATCGGCTCCCCGCAGGCTTCAGCTTTACGGGTGCCGCCCTGGTTGTCGGCGGCGTGATTGTGCCGCTTGTCGCAGGCGTTGACTATACCGTGACCGATGAGGGGCTCTTTACCCTCACCCCCTCCACGCGTATTACGCTGCCCGCAGGCTCCTCCGCACAACTCACCATTACCGGTGTCGTAACGGCATAAAATCTTGCCCCACTCTCACGGGAGTGGGGCTTTTTTGCTTGACAACCGCGCACGCGTATGTTACAATGCAATTACTGAAACCGAAAGAGGTGCAAAAATGAACAAAACGACACTTTTACCTGAATTGAAAACCACGCCTGCCGTATTTGCCGTGGGGAATACCTATCAGATTATGGTGCCCGTGAAAAGCGAGGTGCTTTTCTGGGTAACGGTTGGGGACGAAACCTTTTACGACCATACCAACGGCATTATGCGCTCCGCCGTCTCGGTGCACCGCGTGACCGTGCCGATGGCACTGCTCGATAAGGTAGGGGCTTATACCGTCCATTACCGCAAGGTGATTGACCGTACACCCTATTTCCCCAAGAGCGAGGATACGGTCAGCGCTACCTATCGTTTTTACCCTGTACCCACCGACCGTCCTGTGAACATCTATCAGCTTGCCGATACACACGGTGCGTTTGCTGCACCTGCGGCAGCAGCGAATTATTTTGGAAAGGCACCTGATTTGCTGGTGCTGAATGGAGATATTCCCAATCACTGCGGTGATTTTGAGAATTTTTCGCTGGTGTATGATTTCTGTGATGCCATTACAGGTGGCGAGCGTCCTGTTATCTTTTCGCGTGGCAACCACGATATGCGCGGTGCTTTTGCAGAGCAGGTGACAAGTCTTTCTCCCACTGATAACGGCAACTCCTATTTCACCTTCCGTGTGGGTGGTCTTTGGGGCATTGTGCTTGATGCGGGCGAGGATAAGGCTGATACGAGTACGGAGTATGGCTACACCACCGCCTGCCACGCCTTTCGCACCGAGCAGACGGCCTTTATTCGTGAGGTGATTGCACGCGCCGACCGAGAATACGCCGCAGAGGGGGTTACGCACCGTTTGGTGCTGGCGCACCACCCCTTCTCCGTGAGAATGTACGAGCCCTTTAATATTGAGGAGGATATTTATACCGAGTGGACAGACCTGCTTGCCGCGTACATCAAGCCCCATGCACTCCTCTCGGGTCATATTCACGCCTATGAGATTCACGAAAACGGCGGTGAGCTTGACCGCGCGGGTGCAATCCCCGTGATTGTCGGTTCGAGACCCTTGCGCGATGAGAGCAAGAAGATTGTCGGCTATGTCGGCACGGCCCTGACACTTCTGCCCGATGCGATTGATGTTCGCTTTACCAACCACGAGGGACAGGTGCTTGCAGAGCAAAAAATTCCTATGAAAGCATAAAGTCAATAAAAAATCCCTCGAATGAGGGATTTTTTATTTGAGAGAAATCCTCTGCTTCCGGTTGAATTTTTGCGGGCCTTGTGTTATACTGAATATGTAAATTTCTGTAGGGGAGTGACGGCCGATGGGTAGATTTATCGTGACGCGCACGGCGGACGGTGTGCGCTTTTTGCTGGAATCGTCAAGCGGTATGGCGTTGGCGACCTCACGGTGCTATAAAAATTTAGATGCCTGTAAAAAGGGAATTGCCAGTCTGGTGGCTGACCTGCCCACCGTCCCTCTTGTGGACGCTACGGAGGGAAAACGTGCGCCCAACCCCAAAGTCGAGCTTATTGCAAGCGGGAGAGGGTATGCCTTTTTGATAAAGGCACCCAACGGCAAAACCGTGATTGCATCGCCCGATTATGCCACCAAAAAGGCGGCACGGCGCGCAGTTTCGATGCTCCGCGCCGCCGTCCTTGACGCCACGCTTGTTTTTGCACGTGAGGCAGGGCTTTCTCCCCTCACGATGAAGAAAACACCCCAAAGGGGTGTATCTGTGGAAGGAGAAGGGGAGAACGCATATCAAGCAGTGCTCGATACGACATTTGAAACGACCCTCTTGCCTGCGGAAATTTCCGCTTTGAAAGAGCCTGTCGCAGATGAGGTTGCTGCCCCTTGTGTTGATGATGCTCTCACCGTGTTGCCCACTGTGACAGCGGTGCAATCCGCTGCGTCTGAAGCACGCACGGAAGTCGCCACGGAAACTGCTGCAGATATTCCCACAGAGTCTGCCGCCAAAGCCCCCGCGGCTCCGCGCTTTGTGCGTGTCGGTGAGTCGCGTGAGCGTGCAGGTCGCGCGCCCTCGGCGCCCTCGCGACAGCCCCTCTCAAAAAAGCCGCAGCCCCGCTCGACGTTGCTGGCGCGGATTTTGAAGGGAAAATAAGAATTATTTTTCAAAAATCGTTATTTTTTTATCAATTTCTCTTGATAAATTTTATTCTATGTGCTAAAATAGTATCGTTTTGAAAATATTATCCGCGCGACGCGCGGACAAACTGATGAAAGGTGGATCACTCAAATGACCTACAACAAGAAGACGATTGAAGATATTGCTGTTGCCGGCAAGAAGGTAATTGCCCGTTGCGACTTCAATGTCCCCATGAAGGACGGCGTTATCACCGACGACAAGCGCATTGTCGGTGCACTGCCCACCATCAAGTACCTGCTTGACCAGGGTGCTGCCGTTATCCTTTGCTCTCACTTTGGCCGTCCCCACAACATTCTCGATGCCAAGCTTGAGCTTGACAAGAAGGAGAAGAAGAAGGTTGAGGCTCTGCCCGAGGCTGAGCAGGCTGCCGCTACCGCAAAGTTCCTTGAGGCTGCCAAGGGCGATGACAAGAAGTTCTCTCTTGCACCTGTTGCAAAGCGCCTGTCTGAGCTCCTCGGTATAGAGGTACAGATGGCAACCGATGTTGTAGGCCCCGATGCAAAGGCAAAGGCTGCTGCACTTAGACCCGGTCAGGTTCTCTTGCTTGAGAACGTCCGTTTCCACAAGAAGGAGACCAAGAACGACCCTGAGTTTGCCAAGGAAATGGCTTCCATGGCTGAGATTTTTGTCAATGATGCATTCGGCACCGCACACCGCGCACACGCTTCCACCGCAGGCCTTGCCGATTACCTGCCCGCTGTTTGCGGCTACCTGATTCAGAAGGAGATTTCCATTATGGGCGGCGCGCTGGCTGACCCCAAGCGTCCCTTCGTTGCCATTCTCGGCGGCGCTAAGGTTTCCGACAAGATTGGTGTTATCAACAACCTCATTGAGAAGGTTGATACCCTCATCGTTGGCGGCGGTATGGCGTACACCTTCTTTAAGGCACAGGGCCTTGAGATTGGCACCTCTATCTGCGAGCACGACAAGCTTGACCTTGCACTTGAGCTGATGGCCAAGGCAAAGGCTAAGGGCGTTCGCTTCCTCCTTCCTCTTGACAACAAGCTTGGCCGTGAGTATGCACCCGACACCGAGAGCATGGTTGTTGATTCCGATTCTATCCCTGCGGGCTGGATGGGTCTTGACGTTGGTCCTAAGACCCAGGCTCTCTTTGCAGAGGTTCTTGCCAATGCAGGCACCGTTATCTGGAACGGCCCGATGGGCGTTTCCGAGTGGGATAACTTCGCCGCAGGCACCGAGGCTGTTGCCAAGGCTGTTGCTGAGAGCGATGCAATCTCCATCATCGGCGGCGGCGACTCCGCAGCTGCAGTTGAGAAGCTTGGCTTTGCTGACCGTATGACCCACGTATCCACCGGTGGCGGCGCTTCCCTTGAGTTCCTTGAGGGCAAGACCCTTCCCGGCATTGCTTGCCTGCTTGACAAGTAATTCTGACACTATCAAAAAGAAAAGAGGAATATCAGTATGAATCCCGCTAAGAGAAGAACCGTGATTGCCGGCAACTGGAAGATGAACATGACCCCTGCCGAGGCAACCGCATTTATCAATGAGATTAAGCCTATGGTTGCAGGCAAGGACAACTGCGACATTATCTTCTGCGCGCCCTACGTTACCATTGCTGCTGCAATGGAGGCTGCAAAGGGCTCCAATATTGTGATCGGTGCTGAGAACGTGCACTTCGCTGCAAAGGGTGCTTACACCGGTGAGGTTTCCGCAGAGATGCTCAAGGCTATCGGCGTTGACACTGTTATCATTGGTCACTCCGAGCGTCGCCAGTACTTTGGCGAAACCGACGAGACCGTCAATCTCCGCACCAAGGCAGCACTTGCTGCAGGTCTGCGAGTCATTCTTTGCATGGGTGAGGTGAAGGAGCAGCGCGTTTCCGGCATCACCAATGAGATTTGCGCTATGCAGATTAAGCTTGACCTTGCAGGCGTTTCTGCAGAGGATATGAAGAACGTTATCATCGCTTACGAGCCCGTTTGGGCAATCGGCACCGGCCTGACCGCTACCCCCGAGCAGGCTGAGGAAACCTGCGGCGTAATCCGTCAGGTGCTTGTCGAGATGTACGGCGAGGAGGTTGCAGAGGCAACCACCATTCAGTACGGCGGCTCGATGAACGAGAAAAACGCAGCAGAGCTTCTTGCAAAGCCCAACGTTGACGGCGGCCTGATTGGCGGCGCGTCCCTTGTGGCAACCAAGTTTACCGCTATCGTAGACGCTGCACAGTAATTTGAAAATGGGGAGGGCTGCTTGTGCAGCCCTCTTTTACCGAAAGGATTGTTTTATGGCTAATTACAGAAGAGGTCGCATCAATGACGAGATGCAAAAGGAGGTTGCCCTTATCCTGCGCGAGGTCAAGGACCCCCGTGTGTGTGATGCCTTTATCAGCGTGACGGCAGCAGAGGTTACCCCCGACCTTAAGTATGCAAAAATCTATTATTCCGCGATGCGCGGTGACCCCAAGGAGGTTCGTCAGGGTCTGAAATCCTCGGCGGGCTTTATCCGCCGTCAGGTGGCGCAGCGCCTGAATCTGCGTGCAACACCCGAGCTGACCTTTGTGGAGGATACCTCTATCGCGTACGGTGCGCGTATTCAGAGCCTTCTCAGCTCGATTGAAATCACGCCCGAGGAGGAAGAAGATGACAACGCGTGAGTTTCGCGCCTTTGATTTGGGTGAGGCGCTTGCGCTGCTTTCCGCGCCCGCACCCACCCTCATTTGCTGCCATGCAAGGCCCGATGCCGATTGCATCGGGTCTGCTTTCGCGCTTTCCCTCTGGCTTGCGCAAATGGGCAGCCCCGCGCACGTGGTTTGTGCCGATGAAATTCCCGAGCGTTTGCGTTTTCTGGTGGGCGATTTACAGGAGAGTATTCTGCCTGAAAATATTCCTGCAGAATTTACCGATGCGCGCGTCGTGTCGGTTGATACCTCGGCACCCTCGCAAATGGACAGGCTTTTCCCCTTGTTTGGTGCGCGTGTGTCGTTGATGATTGACCATCACGCCAAGGGCGAGCCCTATGCCGATTATCTGATTTCTCATACGGCTGCCTGCGCAGAAATCGTGCAGGATTTGATTGCGCTCTCCGGCGTGGACGTCCCTCAGAGAACTGCTGAGCTGCTCTATGCGGGTATCTCCTCGGATACAGGCTGCTTCCGTTATTCCAACGTCACGCGCGATACGCACCTGCACGCGGCCGCCCTGCTTGCGGCAGATATTGATGCGGCGGAACTCAATCATCAGCTTTTTGAGGTGAAGTCCTTTGCCCAGATGCGCGCCAATCACGCAGGCTTTGAACGGCTTTCCTTTTATCACGAGGGCAGGGTAGCGCTCATAACCTTTCCGCTTGCCTTGCGTGAGGAAATGGGTCTGCTTGATGAGCATCTCGGCACCCTCATTGATGTGGCACGCTCGGTGGCAGGGGTGTTGGTTGCTGCCTCACTGCGCGAAATCGAAAAGGGTGTCTATCGTGCCTCACTTCGTGCCAATGCAGACCTTGATGTAGCAGCTGTGGCAGCCACCCTTGGCGGTGGCGGACACAAGCGTGCCGCAGGTGTTACCGTTTATGCTGATTCTATGGAGGAGGCGACAGACAAGCTGCTTGCCGCTATCGGAGATATGGGAGGTGCACTGTCGTGAAGGAAAAACGCACACCGCGTGACCGTGCAGGCAGCTTTGCCATTGCGATGGCACTCCTCGGCTCTCTCATTGGCGCAGGCTTTTTGTCGGGGCAGGAGCTTTGTCAGTTCTTTGGTATTCACGGTCCCTGGCTCTTTCCCGCCGTTGCCGTTGCTGTCCTTTTGATGTTTCTCATCGGCACTGTGATTCTGCGCCTTGCTGCGGATACAGGCGAGGGACGTATGGATAAGATTGTTGTCTTTTTTGATTGCAAGCCCCTGCGTGCCGTTGTCGCCGTTTTTGAGGTGTTGTTCGTCTTTATGATTTATCTTGTGGGCGTTGCAGCCTTCGGCTCGCTTTTTGAGCAGATGTTCGCCATTCCCACTATCATCGGCAGTGCGGTGTTTGCTGCTATCATCTTTTTTCTGTCGCTTTTCGGCATCAAGGGCTTGCTGCGCTTCTTCGGCATGGTCATTCCCGTCCTTGTCGCTCTGACGCTGTTCATCGGCTTTTATGCGATGATAAAAACCGGCAGCTTTGCTTTCCCCACGGGGGAAGCGCAGGGTATGGTCAGCGGCATTTGGCCGATAGACGGTGCGAGTTATGCAGCGTTTGCGCTCTTTTGTATGCTGCCTGTTTTCGTGCCCTTCGGTGCTTCCATGCAGGGGAAGGTGAAATCGGTCTGGCGCGGCGTGCTTATCGGTATGCTGCTCTTTGCCTCGCTGACCCTGGTTATTATTCTGGCGATTGCAACCGACCCCGAGGTGCGTGAGTTTGCGATGCCAATGATTGAGCTTGCCACGCGCCACAGCCCGATTTTTGGCATTATATACGGCGTTTTGCTCATTTTCGGTATCTTTTCCGCAACCCTCTCGGCAGCGGCCGCAATGAGCGAGTATTTTGCCCGTACCTTCTCGGAAAAACGCAGCTTTTTAATACCCGTTATGGGGGTAACCTCGCTTGCGGCCTTCGGCCTCGGACTTTTTGGCTTCCGTGAGCTGGTGAGCGTGCTTTTTCCGATTTTCGGGTATCTCGGCGTGCTGCCGATTGCGCTGCTGCTCGTCCACGCCTGGCGCTTTTACCGCGCCCGCCGCGCAGAGAAAAAGCAGGATACCCCGCAGTAATACATATGACTTGAAAAAGAGAGTGCAAATGCACTCTCTTTTTTGCATATCTCCTTCGGTTTTGGCAAAAATAGGGCAAAGAACTTGCCAAATAGGAGAAAATGTGATATGATACTTATATATTTCAGGAAAAGGGGGTGCAGTATGCGCCGTATTTGTTGCTTTTTATTGATTTGTCTGCTGGTCGGTCTGCTGCTGGCACCTACCGTTGCAGCACTGTTGTTGCCCGCCAATCAAAGCCTTGCTACGGCACGCGCCGCCATTGCGGCGGCTGTCGGCACCGATACTGCGGGTGCCGCCGTTACTGTCATTGAGGGGGGAGAACCCCTGATGACCGAGGGATTTGGCTATGCAGATATTGCAAGTGGTGCGCTTGTCACGCCTGATACCGTCTTTGAGATTGGCGAGCTGTCCGCGCTTTTCGTGACGGTTGCCGCACTCCGCTTGGCGGAGGAGGGGACGGTTTCGCTTGATGCAGATGTGACGCTCTATCTGAACGAGGAGGTTACAAAGGGATTGGCGCTCCGCTACCCTGTCACCCTGCGTCAGCTGCTTGCAGGGCAGGGCGGCTTTGGCGGTCGCATGACCGACATCTCCTACGATAAGGAGAAATATTGCTTTGAAACACTTGCTGAGGCAGTGCTGACCGCCGTGCCCGAGCAGGTTGCCGCGCCCGGCACTGTCACAAGTGATTCGCCCTTTGGCCTTGCGCTGCTTGCCCTGGCGATTGAGGGCGCTGTCGGTGTCAGCTTTAATCAATACGTCACCGATACCTTTTTGCAGCCGCTTGGTATGAAGAACACCTACCTCACGACGGCAGGTGCCACACTGAGCGCACCTGCCACGGGCTACACCTTGGGTGAGGACGGACGGTTTTATACCGATGCGGGGAACGGTCGCCGCTTTGCAGGGCTTGCTCCTGCCACTGGTGCTGCCACCACGCTTGCTGACCTGCAAAGGCTGCTTACCTGGCTGCTGCTTGACGGCGATACGCTGCTCTCGGCCACAGCCCGCGCAACGCTGCGCGAAACCGTTTCCGCAGGTATGCTGACGGTGGGTGCTACACCCCTCACGCCCCTTGCAAACGGCGCACTGACCCTGAAGGGTCAGACCGATTGCTTTTCCGCGGTGCTGGTGATTGATTTGGCTGCAAAGAACGCTGCCGCCGTGCTTGCCAATACGCCTGAAACAACACTGGTGGCACTGCCCAATACACTGTTTGGCGGTGAAAATCTGCCCTTAACTCTGCCAAAGGGCGACCACGTGGAGGATTTGAAGTCCCTGCGCGGCACCTATCTTGCCACCGATGCAGACCTCACCACCTTTGTGGGTCGTCTTGCCGCGCTCGATGCGGGTGTTTCGGTGCAGGTCAAGGAGGATACGCTCTACCTTGGTGATACCGCGCTTGTCCAGATTGCGCGCGGTGTGTTTGCCGCTGCATCGGCACCTGAGGAGCCGCTTTTGCAGTTTCTCCTTGATGAGGACGGTGTAGTGACCGCGCTGCTTCACGCGGACGGCACGGCGTATACCGCAGCCCCTGCACTGCGCACGGGGCTCCCGGCGCGTGCGGCATTTGCTGCTCTGCTGGTGCTTGGTGCACTGTTATTGTTCCTCGCCGTTTTCGGTTTTTTCCGTTGGCTTTCCGATGTTGACCGCAAGGGCAGAAGGGATAGCATATTGCCCCCTGTCGCGGGCGTTCTCGCGGCATTGACAGCGCTGTTTGCGGGCGCGCAGGTGCTGCTTGCCTTCCGCAGAGGTGCCGCTGCCATTTCCTCGGCATATTTTGCCTGGCGTATTCTCGTGCTGCTTGCGGGCATTGCCGCCATGGTTTTGTTGGTGCTTGCCTTTATTACAACGGTTTTCAACCGTCGCACGCATCGCCACATCGCCCTCTCAGGCATCGTCTTTGTTCTCTTTTTCCTGCTTTGTATTTTCTTTGGCCTTACGGTGATGTAATAAAAAGCACCGCAGACAACTGTCTGCGGTGCTTTTTTTATTCTGCAAAAAGTGCAGTGGAAAGGTATCTGTCCCCGCCGTCGGGCAGAATGACCACGATGACCTTGCCCTCGTTTTCGGGGCGCCCTGCCAGCTTCGTGGCGGCGTGGAGAGCCGCACCCGAGGAAATGCCTACCAAGATGCCCTCTGCCTTGGCGAGGTCGCGTGCGGCGGCGTATGCCTCATCTTCGGTGACGGGCAGAATTTCATCTATCAATCTGCGCTCCAGATTGTCGGGTACAAAGTTTGCGCCGATGCCCTGTAAGCCGTGTGGGGCAGGGGAGCCGCCCGCAAGGACGGGAGAGGCGGCGGGCTCTACCGCAACGACCTTCAGGGTAGGAATTTTGCCCTTGAGATAGGCGGCAGTGCCGCTGATTGTGCCGCCTGTGCCAACGCCTGCCACGAGAATATCCACGTGACCGCCGGTGTCGGTGTAAATTTCAGGCCCTGTGGTTGCGCGGTGCGCCATGGGGTTAGCGGGATTGTCAAACTGAGAGGGGATAAAGCTGCCTTCGGTTTGGGCAGCAAGTGTCTTTGCCTTTTCAATGGCGCCCGCCATGCCGAGCTTGCCGTCAGTCAGGACAATTTCTGCACCGTAAGCAGCAAGCAGACGGCGGCGCTCCGCGGACATCGTGTCTGGCATGGTTAAAATCACGCGATAGCCGCGCGGCACGCCAATGGCGGCAAGCCCGATGCCTGTATTGCCGCTTGTCGGCTCAATGATTGTCGCGCCTTTTTTTAATTTGCCGGTCGCCTCGGCGGTTAAAATCATCGAGAGCGCCACACGGTCCTTGGAACTGCCTGCGGGGTTCATGCCCTCCAATTTCAAAAGCAGCTTGGTGGAAAGCGCCTTGCCTGCGGCATAGCCGACCGCCTCCAAAAGCGGCGTATCGCCAACCATTTCGCTGATGCTGCGGTAATACATAGGGTGCTCCTTTCGATGAATGTTCTTCTATATAATTATATAGATTTGCGGATTGGCTGTCAAGTATACAGAAATAAAAAAGCGGAGTGTCCCGGGTTGCAGACACTCCGTATTTTTTGCAATTAAGCCATTGCGTTGAGCTTCTTGGTAAACTGGCTCTTCTTGTGAGCAGCAGCGTTCTTGTGGATAATGCCACGGGTAACAGCCATGTCAAGCTTCTTGACAGCTGCCTTGTAGGTCTCCTGTGCAAGTGCAACGTCACCGGCCTCAACAGCAGCCTCGTACTTCTTCATAGCAGTCTTCATCTGCGTACGGAAGATTTTGTTCTGCATGGTCTTGGTAGCGGTAACCTTTACACGCTTCTTAGCGCTTTTAATGTTCGGCATCTCATTCACCCTCCTTATAAATTTTTTATCCGGCTTAGGGCGAGGGCGCCTGAGAGGGTGCGCCGTCGCAATATCCATACAGTCATATATCATAACACAACGGAAACTAAATTGCAAGACCTTTTTTGAAAAAAATGCAAAAATTTTTTTGAAAAAATTGGAAAAATTTTTGAAAAGTTCATATTTTTGCCAAAAAACCTCTTGACAAGCGGCGTGCGCTTTGCTATAATATTAAACTGCATTATAATTGCCGTAGTGCCGACTTTTGGGTGCTGCGGAACAGTTCGCATCAAAACTATTATATACACGTATGCGCGAATTCTGGCGGCGTTGATGTAAGCGTTTTGGACTTCCAGTCCCACGCCCGTGGGCAACAAAAAAGATTGGAGAGTAAAACAAACATGGTCAATGTAAGAGAGCAGTATCTTGGTCAAAACAAAAGAATGAGTTTTTCCAAGGCTCGCTACACGCTGGAGCTGCCGAATCTGGTAGAAATCCAGACCAAATCCTTCGAGTGGTTCCTCAAGGAGGGACTTGGTGAGGTGCTGCGTGACGTATCGCCCATCACCGATTTCTCCGGCAACCTTTCGATTGAGTTCCTGTCCTATTCGATCGACCAGAAGACCAAGTACACCGTGGAGGAGTGCAAGGAGCGCGACGCCAACTATGCCGCACCCCTGCGCGTCACCGTCCGCCTGACCAACAAGCTGACGGGCGAGGTGCAGAACTCTGACATTTTTATGGGTGAAATTCCGCTGATGACCGAGAACGGTACCTTCGTTATCAACGGTGCGGAGCGCGTTATCGTTTCGCAGATTATCCGTTCACCCGGTATGTACTACGCTTCCGAGATTGATAAGATGGGTAAGCGCAACTACACCGCCCAGATTATCCCTTACCGCGGTGCGTGGCTGGAGTATGAGACCGATAACAGCGGTGTCATCTACGTCCGCATCGACAAGAACCGCAAGGTTCCCCTTACGATGTTCATTCGTGCACTCGGTGCACTGGGGGACAAGCCCGAAATCGAGACCCGCGAGGACGTCTGCGCTATCTTTGGCGAAGAGGTTCGTCTGCGTGCCACCTTCGATAAGGACGAGTCCGAGGCACTGGCAGAGCATAACCTGAGCGCTGTCGGTCACGAGGCACTCAAGGAGATTTTCAAGAAGCTCCGTCCCGGCGAGCCTGCTGTGGTTGATGCTGCACAGAAGCTTCTGTCCGACATTCTCTTTGACAACAAGCGCTACGACATTGCACCCGTTGGCCGCTACAAGTTCGACAAGAAGGTCGCGCTTGCTGCACGTATCGAGGGTCGCAAGCTTGCCGAGGCAGCTGTCAGCCCCATTACGGGTGAGGTTGTCTTTGAGGCAGGCGCGGTGCTTTCTCACGAGGACGCACTGGCAATCGAGCGCGCAGGTATCAACGGTGTTTCTATCGTTCTTGAGGACGGCGAGATTGTCAAGGTCTTCTCGAACAATACGATTGAGCCTGTGTACCTCCTTGGCTACGACCTGCAGGATTGCGGCGTAAAGGAGAGGGTCCGCACCTCTGTTCTTCTTGAGATTATGGAGGAGGCAGGTGACGACCGCGAGGCAGTGCGTGAGCTTGTTCTTCGCCGTATGGCAGAGCTCTGCCCCAAGCACATCACCAAGGACGACATCTTTGCATCTATCAACTACATGCTCGGTCTGATGCACGACCAGGGTCTCGGTCACTACGATGATATTGACCACCTTGGCAACCGTCGTATCCGTTCTGTCGGTGAGCAGCTGCAGAATCAGCTCCGCATCGGCTTCAGCCGTATGAACAAGACGATTATCGACCGTATGGCAACGCAGGACAGCGACAAGCTCTCGCCCCAGATGCTCATCAACACCCGTCCGATTGCAACGGGTATCCGTGAGTTCTTTGGCTCCTCTCAGCTTTCGCAGTTCATGGACCAGAACAACCCCCTGGCAGAGCTGACGCACAAGCGCCGCCTCTCCGCACTCGGCCCCGGCGGTCTTTCCCGCGACCGTGCGTCCTTTGACGTCCGTGACGTTCACTATACGCACTACGGCCGTATGTGCCCCATTGAGACCCCCGAAGGTCCCAACATCGGTCTGATTTCCTACCTTACCACCTATGCACGCATCAGCGAGTACGGCTTCATTGAGGCGCCCTACCGCAGATACGACAAGGAGCGCGGCGTTGTCACCGATGAGGTTGTTTATATGACCGCAGACGTAGAGGACCGCTACGTGATTGCACAGGCGAATGAGCCGCTTGACAGCGAGGGCCGTTTCGTCAACAAGATTGTCAATGCCCGCGATAAGAACGATATCTGCGAGGTTGAGGCTTCCCGCGTTGACTTCATGGACGTTTCTCCCAAAATGGTGGTTTCTGTTGCTACGGCAATGATTCCTTTCCTTGAAAATGACGATAACTCCCGTGCACTTATGGGCTCTAACATGCAGAAGCAGGCAGTGCCGCTGATGGTGACCGATTCGCCCATCGTCGGTACCGGTATGGAGTATAAGGCAGCCGTCGACTCGGGTGTCGTTGTCCTTGCAAAGCGTGCGGGTATCGTTGATTACGTTGATGCAGACCGTATTGAGATTGTTCTTGATAACGGCGAGCGCGATGTTTATAACCTGATTAAGTTCACGCGTACCAACCAGGGTACTTGCTTCAACCAGCGCCCCATCGTTTCGAAGGGCGATATCGTTGAGGAGG
>JAFQMP010000016.1 GCA_017396225.1 Clostridia bacterium
TATGATATTCAGCTGCCCGATGGCAGCAAGCAGGCGGCGCGCTATCTGTATGCCGTGGCAACCGACCCCGCATATCGCGGACAGGGGCTTGCAACCAAGCTTCTCCGTGCGGTTGCAGCCGAGGGGCTTCCTTTTTTTCTGCGTCCGATGAGCCCGTCGCTGTTTGATTTTTATCGCAAGGCAGGGCTTTCTCCCGTTTCGCCCATGCGGGAAATTGCGGGGGAGAGTACCGCTGCCGCTATCACGCTTACACATCTTTCCGTGGCGGAATATCTGGTCAGGCGCAAAGCCTTTTGCGTCCCCCTTACGCTGTGCCCACGGCGGAATTCCTCTCGCTCGGCTTCCGCTTTGGCGGTGCGGTTGCGGGCGACGGCTTTGTCACGTATTATGAGAAGAACGGCGATGAGGTGCGCTTCAAGGAGTGGCTTGGCAGTCCCGATTTTGCGCCTGCTGCAGCGGCTGCGCTTGGCGCAACGCACTATAAATTACGCACACCGTGTATGGAAAACGAGGCGGATTCCACCTATTTTGCCATGGCTGTGGGCTGCCCCGTTGACCTTGCGTTTCTCATCGCGCTGGATTGATTTTTGGGCATATACTGAAGGAAAGGAGCGCATCTATGGACCGTGTGATATTGCACTGCGACTGCAACGGATTTTTTGCATCGGTTGAAATGCTTTCAAGACCCGAGCTGCGCGACGTTCCTATGGCGGTGGCGGGTGACCCGGAGAGCAGACACGGCATTATTCTTGCGAAAAACGAGCTTGCCAAGGCCTATGGCGTGCAAACCGCCGAAACAATCTGGCAGGCAAAAAAGAAATGCCCCTCGCTGGTGCTGGTGCCGCCGCATCACGAGAAGTATCATGAAATATCGAAGCTTGTCAACAAGATTTATCTCGACTATACCGATTTGGTTGACCCGTTTGGGATTGACGAGTCCTTTCTTGACCTGACGGCGAGTATGCATCTTTTTCCGATGTCGCCCGCGGAGCTTGCCGATGTGATTCGTGCGCGTGTGCGCAGTGAAATCGGCATCACCATATCGGTGGGAGTGAGCTTTTGTCGCGTCTTTGCAAAGCTTGGCAGTGACTATAAAAAGCCTGATGCCACGACCCTCATCAGCCGCGAAAATTTCCGCGAGATTGTCTGGCCGATGTCTGTTTCGGCACTTTTGTTTGTCGGCAAGCGCACGGCGGCTCTGCTGGAACGTCAGGGAATTGCTACGGTGGGCGAGCTTGCTGCGGCAGACCCGCTGCACTTGACCCGCACGCTGGGCGAGGCGGGTGCCACCTTGCACCGCTATGCGAATGGCGGCGATACCGAGCCTGTGCGCTCCTACTATCATCGTGAGCGCCCCAAATCAATTGGGAACGGTATGACCTTTCGCCGTAATATTGTGGGTGAGGACGAGGTGCGCGCAGGTGTGTCGGCACTGGTGGATTCGGTTGCAGCCAGATTGCGTGAGGAGAACTGTAAATGCACTGTGGTGCAGGTACAGATAAAGGACCCTGAATTTGCGGTGATACAAAGGCAAACAACGCTGAAGCGCGCCACCTGGCTGCGCAGTGAAATTGTTGAAACGGCGATGTCGCTGATTCGCGCAGCGGGCGGCCTTGGCAAAATGATTCGCGCCCTGACTGTGACGGCTGCGGGGCTGGTAGCCGACGATGAGGCAGAGGAGCAGCTGGATATTTTTTCCGCCCTTGATGAGAGCGCGGAGAAAAGGGAGAGCGTGGAGGGGACACTTCATGAGATACGCCGCCGTTTTGGTAAGGGCAGTATTCAGCTTGGATACTATAAAAAGCCCGACGGCAGCGATGAAAGCGAGTCGTAATTTTGCCCCCTGTTTTCGGTACATTTTAAGTGAAAGTGAGCGTTTTATGAAGCTGAAAAAATACAGCGGTCTGATTTGCTGCCTGCTGGCTGCCCTTTTCTGGGGCACGACCTTTGTGGCGCAGGATAAGGCTGCCGAAACCATACCGTCCTTTACCTTTCTTGCGCTGCGTTCCTTTGTCGGCGCGTTTGCGCTGCTTGTCTTATTCCTCTTGAAAGATGCGTGGAACAAAAAGCGCGGCACCTTTACGCCGCCCACGCGCGACAAGCATTATGTGGCTTGGTACGGCGGTGCGATTTGCGGCTTATTCCTTTTTGCCGCCTCGGCGCTCCAGCAGTTTGGCATTGCCAGTAATACGGGCTCGCCCGGCAAGGACGCCTTTATCACGGCACTTTATATTGTGTTTGTGCCGCTTTTTGGCTTTTTCCTCGGCAAGCGCACAGAGCCGCATATCTACGGCTGCGTGGCAGTTGCTCTTGGCGGTCTTTGGCTCCTCTGTATGAACGGCAGCAGCCTTACCACGGGTGATATTCAGCTCATCGCCTGCTCGGTGTTATTTGCCTGTCAGATGATTATGGTAGACCATGTGGGTAATCGCGTAGATGCCGTGCGCCTCTCGGCAGTGCAGTTTCTGGTGGTTGGCGTTTTATCCGCTATCTTTGCGATTATTTTTGAAAAGCCTACGCTTGACGGCATTCTCACGGGCTGGTGGACGGTGCTTTACGCGGGTATTCTTTCCTCGGCAGTTGCCTATACCCTGCAGATTGTCGGTCAGCAGCGCACCCCCGCGACCCTTGCAAGTCTTGTCTTAAGCCTTGAATCGGTGGTGGCGGTGATTGCCAGTATGATTGCGTTAAGGCTTTACCCTCGTCCTCTTGAGCTTGTCGGCATGGCACTTATCTTTGGTGCCATTATTGTGTCGCAGCTGCCCTTCAAATATGGGAAGCGCGGGGCGGCAGACCCCACAGTTCCGGAATAAAATCAACAAAAAAGCCCCCGTTTGGGGGCTTTTTTGCTTTAATCAACGATAAGCTTGTAGGTGACTTCAAGACCTTTGTCGGGGTGGTATGTCCATGTCACCTCGATGCCGATAGAAGAGTAGGTGGCTTTTTGCTTACCCATAGACCAAGATGTCTGGTTCATGTCCTCATACAGAGAATCGGGAAGACCGAGTGCGCTATTGATATTTTCAATGGCACTGTTTACAACATAGAAATAACGGGAATCGCCGTCAGAATAGTTGTAAGGATTTGTGTCAACAGAAATATAGCTGTTGTCGCTGCCAATAGTTGCCCAGGTGGAAGAACAGTATTGGTTATAGATGCTTCGAAGATTCGGAAGTTTTTTCTTCACGGTGATTTCGACGGTTTTGGAAATTTCTCCGCAGGTTGCCGTGATGGTACATTCACCCTTAGAGACAGCGGTGATTTTACCGTAGCTGTTAACAGTGGCAATCTTGGTGTCAGAAGACGTCCAAACCACTGTTTTGTCTTCTGCATCAGAGGGATAGACTGTACAGGATATGGTGGCGGTTTCGCCCTCGGTTAACTCTACCTGTGTATCGCTTAACGAGATTTTTTCAACAGGAATGGGGCGGGTTGCCATAACAACGGCAACAATGATTGCGAGAATTGCAATTAAGGCTACTGCCGCACAAACGGAAATAACAATGATTTTTTTCTTGTCCGGCTTTTTGGGTGCCGTTTCCCGTGCCGCGACTGCTGCGGCAGGGGAGGGGTTCTCAGAACGTTTCGTTCCGCAGGCAGGACAAAAGCTTACGTTGTCAGGAAGCGTAGCACCGCAGCCCCGACAAACAGTGGGAACGGGGACGATTCCTTCGCCGCAGTGAGGGCAAAATTTGGTTTCGCCTGTAAGTGCTGCACCGCATTTGGGGCAGTGAATAATTTTGGTAGCAGCCGTTTCGGTTGCAAATGCTTGTTCGTTCATGTTTTCCTCCATAGATGTTTGAAATATTAAAGCCCATAGATTATGGGTAAGGCTTTCAGGTTATCATCGTTTAGATTGTTCAATTGTGCCTTAAAGGTGAATGTGGGGATAGAACCGCCTGAGATATAGTGCTCCTTGTTTGCATCTGCGTATAGCCCGATTGAAGTAATACCGATTACCTCAAAGTTTTTATTTACTAAAATGCCGCCGCTGCTACCGGGGGCAATATACGCATCAGAGAGTATGTAATAAATGCCGTTGATTTTGTCGTAAATATCAGAGTATTCTTCAATAATAGTGCCGCCGTTTATCTGTAGCTCAACGGAGGAGTTGGGGTATCCGACGGAATAACAGGTTTCGTCCTCTTGATAGCTTTCGGTAAAGGTGATTAAATTGTAGTGCTCTTTAATGGAAGCATAGTTTTCCAGTTTCCCGATGAAAATATCTTTGTTTTCATCATGGTAAGAGCCCCCTAAAATGTTTAAGGCGGTGTATTTTGTTCCTTTGTCTTTGTCGGGAATATCAAAAAAGGCATTTGCAGAGTAGCCGCCGTCCATGACGTGGTTGTTTGTAATAAACCAACCGCTGTCATTTATCACAAATCCGCTTCCGGCACTGACTGCGGTACCGTTTTTGTCCTTTACAATAATTTGAAAAACGTTTCCGCAAAAATAGGCGGGGTTGGGCGTTCTTTGTGCGGTATAGGCGATGCCGTTTTCTGTGATTTCCCTGTTCCAATTTGTGTATTTCCACTTGTCGGTGGAGGTGGGCAGGTCAAAGGACGGTTCATCTAGGTCACCGAACTGAAAATCCTCCTTCAAAACCGTGCCGTCAGCATCAAGCCAGGTAATTTTTGTTTTGGAAATGCGCACGGCGGTACAAACGGTGATGTTGCCGGAGGTCGAAACGACCCATTCGGTATAGTGCCAATCATCGGTATCGGCGGGCAAGGCTCTTTGAGTCGGGCTATCTGTTGGGGAAATGGTTTTGGATTCAATGAGATTTCCGTCTGCATCAACCCATAAAACAGAAACAGCGCCTTGTTCTTGGCTGCAAGCTCCAAGAGATATTAGTAAAAGAATACATAGTGATAGACAAAGAAGCCTTTGCAAGTTGAAATGTGATATGAAGCGTTTCAAATAAACCTCCAAACAGAAAATGAATAAATTCTTATCTTTAACACAATTATAACGCCAAAAAGTGTTAATGTCAAGATAAATTCTGAACTTTGTCTATTTTTGGGGGATTTTATGAAGATTTATGATTACAATGGTAAGAAGAACATTTGCGGTGACAGAGTGCATGAGGCGAGATGCCGCCACCGCATGACGCAGAGCGACCTTGCCGCAAGATTGCAGGTGGCAGGTATTGTAATTGAGCGCGATAGCATTTCGCGCATTGAGATTGGCACGCGTTTTGTGGCGGATTACGAGCTGCGTGAGCTTTCTAAAATTTTACGCGTTACAGTGGATTGGCTGCTTGGCGGTGAATAAAAAAGAATACAAAGGGTGTTAAAAAATGGCTTGTGTTCGTGCTCTTGCGGTGCTATAATGGAGATAAGCATACAGGGGAGGTGCTCAATATGGAAGCAAAAGAGATTTCTTTGGGCCTTGGCGGCGGGCGCCTGATTCAGGTGGCAAACCGCACATTGACGCAGATGATGTCCTATGTGATTGACACGCCTGAGGGCGGTGTCATTGTCATTGACGGCGGTACCTATACGCCCGAGGACGCAGCAGGTCTTTACGAATATCTTGCCGCACGCGGCAAGCACGTGGATTTGTGGGTGATGACCCACGCGCACAGCGACCACATCGGTGCGATGCTGTATCTCATGGAGCATGACGGCTTTGACATTCAAGTTGATACGATTGCCTTTCATTTTCCCTCGCTGGAGTGGCTTGCCTTCAAGGAGGAGTTTGGTATGAACTGGCGATTCCTTGAGCAGGTGAAAAAGCGCAAAATCCATACCGTTACCCCTGATGCGGGTGATGTTTACAGGATTGGCTCGCTTTCTGTGGAAATCATCGGTGTGCCCGGTGATTACGCCGCCTATGCCAAGACCATGAATGCAACCAGCATCATCTTCAAGGTGCATTTTCCTGCCCGCGATGTGATGTTTATGGGTGACTTTGACGTGCACGCAGAGGCAGATTTCCTTGCACGCTACGGCGCGGAAAAGCTCCGCTGTGATATTCTGCAAATGCCTCACCACGGGCAGGGCGGCATCAGTCGTGATTTTTATGCACGCATTATGCCGAAAATCTGTCTTTATACGGCGCCCAAGTGGCTGTGGGAGAACAACAAATACCGTTGCCTTGACCCCGAAACGGTCGGCAAGGGCCCCTTCACCACGCTAGAAACCCGCCGCTGGATGGAGGAGCTTGGTGTTGAGGCAAGCTACACCCTTGCTGATGGCGACCTGATTTTTACCTAATCAAATATGCAAAAACGCCCCCATTTGGGGGCGTTTTCGTTTTATAAGAAAAGGGCAATATCCTGTGTGGGATATTGCCCTTTTGCGATTCCTGATTATTCGGAAACAATCTCCATTGTTTCAATTTCAACGGTGGTCATCGGTACGTCCTGCATATACCAGCCGTAGCTGCCTGTTTCCACGGCAGCAATCTTGTCGATGACGTCCTCGCCCTCAATCACCTTGCCAAAGCCTGCGTACTGTCCGTCAAGGTGGGGGGAATTTGCGTGCATCACAAAGAACTGAGAGGACGCGGAGTTGGGGTCGCTTGTGCGTGCCATGGAGAGCACGCCGCGGGTGTGCTTGAGATTGTTGGTGCGGCAGCCGTTTGCGGCAAACTCGCCCTTGATTGCATCGCATTCCTTGTGCTGCATATCTGCGGTGTAGCCGCCGCCCTGCAGCATAAAGCCCGCGATAACGCGGTGGAAAATCAGACCGTCAAAGAACTTCTTTTCGATGAGGGAAAGGAAGTTGGCAACCGTGAGAGGTGCCTTTTCGGGATAAAGCTCGGCGGTCATGGTGCCGAAGCCCTTGACGTGAATTTTGATAATGGGGTTGTTCATGATAGTTCTCCTTTTCAGATATTCAGATTATGTATTCAGATGTACGGTAGCGCCTGCCGCAATGCGGACGGGTGCGCCATCGGCGGAAATCCACACGTCTGTGGCGGTGGGATTGTAGACCATGGTGCAGTCTGCCGAGAACGAGAGGGCGCGCAGCGCCATGACGTAATCATAGATTTCAATGTTGGTGGCATACCACACATCGGGGTCATCTGCGGCGGCGGTGCAGAATTTTTCAATCAGGGCCCAGTTGTCATCGCGCGGGAACTCGTAGCTGTGTCCCCAGATATAGAAAAGTGCCAGCTTGGTGGTCGTTTTTCTGAATTTTTCCAGCAGCTCGAAAAGGTGCGGATTGCTGTGGTGGCAGGTTGGGTGCCAGAGCATAAAGTCCGCGGGCAGCGAGAATTTTTCGGTTGCTTTTGTGGTGCGGGAATAGCGCATACCGAGCATTTTCAGCTGCGCGATAACGGCATCGTTGTAGTCGCCATAGGGGTAGGACATACCGCGTATGGGATAGCCGCAGATTTTTTCAAGCACACGTCTGTCCGTCATAATTTCCTCGGTCAGCATTTCGGGGGGAATGGCGGTCGGAAAGGGGTGGGTATAGGTGTGGCAGGAAACCTCGTGTGCGGCAAGCGCGGTCTTGACCTCGTCGGCGGTGAGATGCTTGCCGTCGCCGAGGAAGCTTGCATTCAGGTGAAAGGTGCCCTTGATTCCGCTGAAGTCAAAAATTCTTGCCAGGCGCAGGTCATATTCTCTGCCGTCATCATAGCTGAAGGTCATCGCCTTGTGCTTGCCCTCAGGGTACAAATCAAATTTGATTGTCATTGTAAAGCCCCCCTGTATCCGATTTCAAAAAGCTCAGCGAGTCTTGTCTCGTCCCCCGCTGCAAAGAGGTAGCCGAAAAGCACCTCCATGCCCGTGGCGCTGCGGTATTCGGCAACCGTGGCGTTTTTGGGAGTTCTTGTGTGCCCGATATTACGTCCGCGCTTGAAAACAGCTTCCTCCTCTGTTGATAGATGAGGGAGAATCTTTTCCATTGCTGCCGCCTGTGCAGGGGCGCAGACAAAGCTTCTTGCGTGGGTGTTCAGGGATTTTGAGCTACCGTAGCCCTTTGCCACCAGTGTGCGGCGCACGTATAGCTCAAGCACGCCGTCACCAAGATAGGCAAGCGCGGCAGTTGATACCGTCCGCAAATCAATTTCGTTCATGTGTTCACCTCGTGGGTCGTTCATCTGTTACAGTATAGCACCGCAGGTGCTGCTTGTCAAGAACGTGCGGCACCTTCTGCCGAAAGGTTGATTTTGGTGAAGGGAATATGGTCTGCTGTAAGTAATGCTGTCTCGCGTCTGTGACAGGTAAAGAGCAGCATTTGCGTGCCCTTTGCGGAAAGCCTTGCAAAAAGTCGCAGTAAGCGTGCCGCACGGACGTCATCAAGTCTGGCGGTGACCTCATCAAAAAGAAGCGGTAACGGCTCGCTTGCAAGCAGCTCCGTCAGTGCCAGGCGCAGGGAAAGCCCCACCGCATCGCGGCAGCCCGCGCTGAAGGTGGCAAGCGGAAAAAATTCGCCGTCTGCAGCAAGGGATACTGTAAAATCCGCGGTCAGGCGCAGGGTGTCATATTTGCCCTCTGTCAGGTCGCGTAAGATGAGGGAGGCCTTTTCCATAATGCGCGGGAGTATTCCGCCGCGCAGGGCACTGTCTGCCTCGCCGAGAGCTGCTTGTGCCAGCTGTATGGCGGCAAGCCTGTCGGCAGCCTCGCTTGCTTTTCGCTCGTTTTCCGCCAGCGCAGCTTGCAGGGTGTGGAGGTCAGTTTCCTTTGCGGAAAGTGCGGCCTCCTCTCTGGACACCTCAAGAAGCTTTGCCGTAAGTCCTGCTCTTGCTTCCGCGGCAAACGTGCGGCGGCGCGCGATTTCATCGGCGGAAAGGTGTGGTACCGTATCGCCCAATTGTGATTGCTCTGCCTGCAGCGAAGCCTCGTCAAAGCCCTGTAATGATTCAGCCAGAGTTTCGCGTCTGGCTTGGACCGCGGCAAGCCTTGCCTGCAAGGCGGCTTTTTGGGCTGTTTGCGTGGCTTCTTGCAGGGTGGAAAGGGAAATCGCCTCTTGCAGGAGCGCTTGGGGCGTTGCGCCTGCGGTGAGTCCGTGCGCGGCAGCCAATTGTGTAAGCCTTTGCCCGATGACGGTGATTTCTGCGGTCAGGTGTGCGGCGCGTGCTTCTTGCTCGGTCTTGGTACGCAGGGCCTCGATTGCCTGTTCTTTCTCGGTGCGATGTGTGGCAAACAGGGTGGGCAGGAGCTGCGGCGTGCGCAGTCCGAGTGCCTTGCAGTGTGCGCCACGCTGCTTGCGCGTGCGGATTTTTCTAATCAGTGTGACGGCGGCGCCAAGGAGCGCTGCACCGCCAATGGCAGCGAGCAGCGGCTTTTGTGCAATAGGGGTAAACAGGAGCATCGATGTGCCAAATCCCGCCACCAACAACAGGGACAGAAGAAGGGTCAGGCGTTTGCCCCGTTTCGTAAGCCTGGTGAGCGTCTTATCAAGGGTATCGGCGCCGCCCAGCCCCTCTATTTTTTGATAGAGCGTGTTGCCCGTAATATGGGCGTGGCGGACGGCGGCATCATCTGCCAGCCTCTGCGTGGCATCGCGCTCGCTTGTCAGTATGGTAAAGCGTGATGCTTGCTCTTGTATGGCGGCAAGCTGCTCTGCAGAGGGGCGCGGTGTGAGAGTGCTTTTTTCTGAGCTCAGCGCGGTTTGTAAGCGTATTTCTTCCGCCTCTGCTTCGTGGAGCGCTCCGAAGCGTGCGAGAAGCTCATCAAGGGCGCTTGCTCTTTTGGCAAGCTCCAATGTGTGCAGCTCGTGCTCCTTGTCCTGCAGTGCGGCGGTCAGCGCCGCTGCTCTTGATTTGAGCTCGTGCAGCTTGCTTGTGCGCTCGCTTGCGGTGCGGATTTCCGCAGACAGAATGGCGTGCTCCTCGGCAAGTGCGGCGAGTAGACCGCCCTGACCGCGGTTGTGCTGCAGCTCACGCCTGGCGGCATCAAGCAGACGTGTCGCGGTGTCGAGGCGGGCGCCGCCCGCATCGAGGAAGAGCAGATTGCTCACGGCATCACCTGCTTCGGCGGTGGTTACCGTTTCAATTTCCGATTGCTTGACACAGGCGCACGCCTCGTACAGCTCGCGTGAAACACCCAGAAAATATTCGCCCGGCTGTTTGCCTGCGAGGTCTATGGCGTTGCCGTCCCTGTCTGTTACAAGACATTCCTCGAGGGGTGCGGTTCTGCCTGACAGACTGCGGAGCAGATACGTGCGGCGCAGATGATAGGTTGTCCCATTTGCGGCAAACCTCATCTCACCCGCGGCGCGGTGACCTTCTCTTGACAGGCGTAGGTCGCGCTCTGTCTGGCTGCGGCGGGGAAAACCGTATAAGAGGAACAGGAGCAGTGCCTGCAGGGTGCTTTTGCCACTTTCGTTTTCGCCCTCAATCAAGGTGAGCCCTGCATCGAAAGAGAAGGTGCGGGCGCGGAACAAGCCAAATTCCGTGGCGGTGACTGTCAGTAGACGCATATCACACCTCCCTGCCCGCGAGGGCGGCTAAACCGAGGCGCAGTGCCTCGGCGGCAATCGCGCGTTTTTTCTCATCGGCATCATGTAAGCGCGGGAGCATGGCGCGGTAAAACGCACCGCGCAAAGAGGGCTCTGCCAAAAGCTTTGATGTATCAAGAAGAGGGAGCGTTTTGTCCTTGATTTCAAACAGCGAGAAATCCTTGCCGAGGCGGGCGAGTGCGTGTGGCAGGGTGGCGCAATCGGCACCCACTTCACCGTGGAGCTCTGCGCGGAGAGCGGTTCTTGGGGGGAACGCTGCCTGTTCCAGCGCGTCTGCAACGCGGCGGCGCACATCTTCGCTGTCCTCTGCGCCGCTGCAATCAATAGGCAGCACGTGGAATTGGTAGGCAGTGCTTTCGAGGGGCTGCACCTCAATGCGTGCGCCGTCAACGGTAACCAGATTGGCGTGACCGACGCCTGTTTCGTCAAAGCCTCTGCCGGCGAAAAATCCGCAGTAGGCGGCAACAGTATTGCCGTAGCGACGTGGGGGCTCAGGCAGGTGGACGTGACCGAGCGCGGCGTAATCAAAGCCCGACCTTGCAAGGGCCGTGCCTGTCATGGGTGCATAGGGGGAGGTGGGGGCGCCCAGCACGCCGTGTGCGAGTAAGATGTTGCAGGTGTCGTGGGGTAAGCTCTCTTTTGCGGGCAGATTGGGTGCTGCGTGCACATCACTGCGGAAGGCGTAGCCAAACACTGTGACACCAAGCGCGGGGAAGGGGAATGCGGCAAGCGTTTCCTCGCGGAACACAAAGACGTTTTCGGGGCAAAGCGCGCTGTCATAGACACCGCCTGTGCGGAAGGGGTCGTGGTTGCCGGGGGCAATGACTGTGGGGAGTGCAATTTCTTCTAAAAGGGCATAAAAGCTGCGCGCAAGTGTGGCATCGGGCGTGGCGGTATCAAAAATATCGCCTGCAAAAAGCAGCAGTGCGGCACCCGCGTGCTTGGCATCAAGGAGCATCTTGCGCAGTGCCTCAAATTGCTCCGCACGCCAGATGCGCGCCTCTGCCGAGGGGAGCCCTGTCAGTGTACTGCCAAGGTGTAAATCACCAATATGTAAGAAGCGTAAAGTCACCTGCTCCTTCCCCCTTCGTTATAATTTATCATAAATAGAATAACATATCTTAAGGGCTTTCGCAAGAGCGATGCGCGGCTTTTTTGCGGGGGGTTGATTTTTTTATCGTTTTGTGGTATAATAACCTGTATCATAGAGGAGTTTTGGCGATTTCTGTTTGAAAGGAGTATCTTCTCGTGGATTTCTGGGACATTCTCCGATTTTTGGCAGGGCCTGTTATCGGTGCCATTATCGGTATATTTACAAATTATATTGCGGTAAAAATGCTGTTCCGCCCTTATTATACCAAGCGTATCGGTAAGTTTCACATTCCCTTTACACCGGGCATTATTCCGCGTCGTCAGCCGGCACTTGCCGCGGCACTTGGTCGCATGGTCAGTGAAAAGCTTGTCCGCAAGGAGGATTTGCGCCGTGCGCTTCTTTCCGATGAGCTGACAAACACGATTGTCGGTGGTATTCTGTCGCTTCCCCCCGCAAGCGATGCGGGTCAGGCGTTGGTGGGTGATTCCTATCGAATCGGGCGCGAGAAATTGCTGGATATGCTGACTGACAAGGTTGTTGTCGGCATTACCTCGCTTGATATGGCTGAAATCTTCAAAAAAGAGGGTGCCAATCTTGCAGCCGGTCTGGCACAGAAAAATCCGTTGCTTGGTATGTTCCTGAATGAGTCGACCATTGCTTCCTTTGCTGCACCGCTTGCCGTGCGTGTGACAGGCTTTGTGGAGGGGGACGGCAAGGTTAAGCTGCGTGAGGTGCTCGATAGCGAGATTGCCAAAATAGAAGCCAAGCCGATTGGTGAGATGTTTGGTGACCGTGAGCAGATGCAATCCCTGCTCGGCTCGGTGTATCGTCGCCTGATTAGTGAGCATGCGGATACAATCGCCTCCCGTTTCCACATCGCAGAGATTGTGGAAAGACGCGTGGCAGCAATGCCGCCGCAGGATTTGGAGCATCTGATTCTTTCGGTTATGCGCAAGGAGTTGAATGCCGTGATTGTTTTGGGCTCTGTGATTGGCTTTGTCATGGGTATTGTGACAACTCTTGTTAATATGATTCCGCTGTAATGGACAGGTGTATTTGACGCAGACCAAAACACACAACACAAGTAATACAAGATATCAAAAAGCCTTGCTTATCTATTCAGATAAACAAGGCTTTTTTCTATTTTCCCGTGACAAAGACGCGTGCGCTGGAGATGCCGAGGGCGGTGGAGACCAATTCGGTGAGCAGCTGCTGCACCTGTGCATCGCGTCCGCCACGGCAGACAATGCCGACCCCCGCGACGGTTGGTGGGGAGAGGCTGTCAAAAAGCGCTTCCTCGCTGCTGCCGCTGCCGACGGTTGCGGGGGCGCCGTTTTCTTCCGTAGTATAACCTACTTTGTAACCGTTTGCAAGCGTGACCATGACCGTGCAATCCGATACGCCGACAACCGATTCACATAATGTTTCAATTTCCTTTTCCAGCGCTTTTTTATAGGTGTCAAGCTCGGCAGCGCGTGTGCCGAGGGAATCATCACTGACCTTGCTGCTTTTGCTGCTGCCTGCGGCGCCGACAATCAGCAAAAGAATCCCTATGGTGCCGATGCCAATCAGCACCCAAAGCTTGGCGCGCTTGGAAAGAAAACTGAAAAATCCGCGCCCGTGGCGCTCCTTTTTGAGCATTATCGCACCTCCACCGTACAGTTTAGTTTTTTGCTGAGCGCCTCGCTGATTTCATCGGGATTTTGAAGGAGTGCGCTCCCCGATAGCGTGATATAGACCGCTTGCAGATTGCCTTCCTTTGTGAATGCCGCGCGCACCTGCGCGTGCGCGGCGTCGATACCGTAGATGTCGCTTAAAAAGTCTGAAATTCCGTCGCACAGGAGTGTCGCGCTGCCTGCGGTAACTGTTTCTGCAAATACAGCGTTATATTGCTCGGTCAGGGCAGCATCGGTGTCGCCCGCCAGCCCTTCAAGCGCCACGCTGTGGTCGCTTTTCAGAAGGCTCACCAGCGGTGTCATAATCAGCAGTAATACGGCAAGTGATGTGACAATGCGCAATACCTGCTTGAGGCTGCGTCCGTCATCACCCGGCAACAGCAGCTCCGAGAGGGTCGCAGCCAGCGACACGCCGAAAAGTCCCAGTATCATTGTTTTCATAGCTTCTCCTATCCCGCTGCGGCGCAGCGTGCAAGCAGCGTCAGTGAAAAGACCATCATGACAAAAAGGGCGGCAATCACCGCGAGAAAATATCCCCAGATGCCCGCCAGCTCGCCAAGCAGCTTTTCCTCGCGCTTGCAGGAGAGCAGCCCTGCAACGGCGCCGCCCAGCTGTAAGGTGATTCTGGTAAAAAGAACCGACAGGAAGGTTGGCAAAAAGGCAAAAAAGAGAATCAGAATACCACCGACGCCAACGGTGCCGCGCAGATATTGCACGCTGCCTGCGACGGTGCGCAGTGCCTCACCCACCGAACTGCCGACTATGGGCAAAAAGCTGCCTGCTGCAAAGCGCGCCGTGCGCAGTGCCAGCGTATCGGCACCCTTGGCAAGCGTGGTTTGCAGACCGAGGACAAAGCAGAGCAGCATCATCAAAAAGGAAAGCCCCAGCGTAAAGGTGCGCTTGATGAGTGTGGCAAGTGCGCTGAGTGTGGCGCGGTCGCTGACGGCGTCGACCAGAGCCATTGCCACCAAAATGGTGGCAATGGGCAGAACGGTTGTACTGCAAACCGATTCGAGAATGGTAAGGAAGCCACTCATTACGCCGTGGTTCGCAACAGCAGCCCCCACGTTGCCCCCCACCGCGTAGAGGGTGCCCATTAAGGGTAGCAGTGAGAGCGCCAGCGTGCGCATAAGCGTGAAAAAGCGGGAAATTTCGGTAAAGCGCGTGCCGCCCTGCCCCAATATCAGCACGGTGAGTGCCAGGGTGCAGCAAAGCGATACGGCGCGGCGTTGTCCGCTTTCTCGCTCGCTCATCAGTGCGCGCAGGAGCGCAGAGAGCAGCAAAATACCGACAAGCAGTGCGAGTAACGCGAGGCATTCCCCGATTTTGGCGCCTGAGAGGGAGCCGATGACCTGTAAAATGGTACGCAGCGCCCCTGTTTCTCTCACGCTTTCTCCCACTGCTATCATATCCTCTTCAAAAAAGGATTCGGGCAGCAGGTCGGCGATTTCGGGTGGGAGCGAGCCTGTGAGATTTTTCCAATCCTCTGTGACAGCGTCCTCGCCGACAAGCTCTTCCTCGGCGGCAACCGACAGTGTGAGCAGGGAGAAAAGCGACAGGACGCAGAGCAGAAGGGATATTATTTTTCTTCTTCTCATTGTAAAAGTTCCCCCGCAATACGCAAAAGCTCATCGACAAGCGGTAGGGCGAGCAGCAAAATTTCCATTCTGCCAAAGAGCAAGACGCCCTCTGCGACCGTGCCCTCGCCCATGTCACGGCAGAGCATGGCAGAAAGCTCTGCAATGAGCGCCACACCAACCGCGCGCAGGACGGGTGTTGCGAGCTCGCGCCCCTCTGCCAGAGCAAACAGCGTGCGGATACGCGCAATGACGGGCAGATAGAGCAGAATGGCGGCACCGAACAGAAAAATGGCTGCGGCAAGTCTGACGGTGGGGGCAAGTCCGCCCTTTAGCTCACGCAGCAACAGCACCGAAACCGAGGTAAGTAGCGCAATGCCTGCCAACTGAATGATGCTCATCAGAACCCGAAAATGCCCCGTATGGTGTCAAACAGATTGCCGATTTCCTGCACCAGCATCAGAAAGACCACGACAAGGCCGGATATTGTCACCAGCATCGCCTGCTCGTCCCGCCCGCTTTTGGATAGAATTTGTGCGGCGATGGCGACGAGTATGCCCACGCCGATGACGCGTAATATCAAGGATACTTCCATTTTTACCTCCGATTTACAACAGTAATAAAATGAGGCAAAGCGCTGCGGCAATCGGCAAAAAGAGTGCCATGCGCTCTCGCTTGGGCAGCTCCTGCCGCAGCTTTTCGCAGTAAGGGGAGAGCCTTGCCAGATGATAATCGCACCCGCGCAGCTGCTCCTCGCGGTAGACGGTGCCGAGACTGCCCGCAAAGTCATAGAGCAGGCGACAAATATCCTCGGAGAGATAGAGTGTGACACCGCCGAGGAGCGCATCAAGTGTGGCGGGTCGTGCGGATTCCTGCCAGCCGCAGGCAGAAAGTACAGTGGCATCGCAATCGGCAAGTATTTGAGGAATTGGCTCCGCCAGGGCGTCAATCTGCCAACGGAAAAATCGCAGCAGGGAGAGAAACCCCTCTGCCTGTGTGACGCGCCGTCTTTCAAATGTAAGAAGAGAAATGCCTGTGAGCGCGCCGGTCAAAAAAAGAAGGAAAACGCCCAACCACTTAAAAAAATGCATCTGCGCCCTCCCAATCGGTCACGTCGTAGCAGTAGCAAAAATGTCCCGCTGCGCGGGTGATTTTCACATAGGCGCCGAAGACACGCGCCTCGTGCAGCAGGCGCATGCCGGGGCGGGCAAGAAGCTCCCTGATGCCGAAGGCGTGTGCCGTGGCAATCAACGGCACGCCGCCCACGTGCGCCGCGACAATTTCCTGTGCCTCGGCAAGGTCGCCGACCTCGTCGGAGATAATGACCTCAGCAGACAGTGTGCGCGTAGCGATGCCGATGCCCTTGCCGCGCGGATAGCCCGACAGCACATCAAGCAAGGACGCTTCGCCGGGAAAGCACCCCAATTCGCCGCGTGTGTCTACAACAGCGGTGCGGCGCGGGTGCGCGCCGCACGCAAGCAGTGTGGCGATGCCACGCAAAATTGTTGTTTTGCCGACACCGGGCGGTGCAAAGAGGAGAATGCCGCGGGTGCCGTGCAGGCTTTCAAATAATGAAACGATTTCGCTGCCAACGGGTGGCGCTTTGTGGGGGAGGCGAATGGAGAGCACGGTGACCTCTGCAAGCGCACTGATTTTTCCGTTTAATACAGCCGCGCGCCCGCCCACGCCTACGCGCACGCCATGTGGCAGCATGATATAGCCTTCTCCCAGTGTGTCGCGGTGTGCATAAAGGGAGCCGTTGCACATGGAGTGTAACAGGGCATCAATTTCGTTTTCCGAGAGTATCACGTCAAGTAAATGGTTTTCACCCGCCACCACCAATGATGCGGTGCGTCCGCGCCTGAGGCGCAGCTCCTCGGGAAAGAGCCCTTGCGGCACAGCGTGCTCCACGGCGGCAAGAACGCGGGGCGGCAGCATTGCCGCTAAGAACGGAGGAAGCAGCGTACGCGTATCTACGACGATGTGTTGCATCAGCTCACCCCCTTCCATTTTACTGTATGACGGTGGACGGGCAGTTAGAACAGTCTTGTCCTTTTAATCTGGTCTTATAAAAAATTAACAATTTGGTTATTTTTTTAAGGTCAGTTGTATGATAGAATGGCAGCATCAAGAAAAGGAGATTTTTAACTATGGCTGATAAAAAGGTACTTACAGTGCAGGATATTTCCTGTGTCGGACAATGCTCCCTCACCGTGGCACTGCCCATTATTTCTGCTTGCGGCATTGAAACCGCAATTCTTCCCTCTGCGGTGCTTTCCACGCATACGGGCGGCTTTACAGGCTTTACCTTCCGCGACCTGACCGAGGATATTCCCGGTATCGTTGACCATTGGGAGAAGGAGAACATTACGTTTGATGCCATTTATACCGGCTATCTGGGCAGCAAGCGCCAGATTGAGCTGGTGAAGGATATGTTCTGCCGCCTGGTTTCCATGGGCGGCCTGAAAATCGTTGACCCCGCGATGGCAGACCACGGTCAGCTTTACTACGGCTTTGACGAGGCATTTGCCGCCGAAATGGCGACTCTTTGCGGCGTGGCGGATATTGTGATTCCCAATATTACCGAGGCTGCGCTGATGACGGGAGCTCCCTATATCGGCGAAGGGTATGATAAGGCGTATATCGAGGATTTGATTGCACGTTTGGTGGGGCTTGGTGCCAATACCGTTGTGTTGACGGGTGTGAGCTTTGCTGCTGACAAGCTCGGTGTGGCAGTGTTTACCAAGGGTGATGCGGAGATTTCCTACTATTTCCACGAGAAGCTTGCCAAGGGCTGCCACGGCACCGGTGACATTTATTCCTCTGCCTTTGTTGGCGCGCTGGTGCGCGGTAAATCCACGGTGGAGGCGGCAAGAATTGCCGCTGACTTCACACTTGCGGGCATGAAGGCAACGCAGGGTGATGAGGCACACTGGTATGGCACAAAATTTGAAAAGGCGCTGCCTCTGCTGATTGATGCACTGCGGCAGTAAGCAAAAAAAGCCACGGCAAAGGGTGATGTCCTTAACGGAGAATTTGAAAATTCCACTAAGTGCGAGCATCGCATTTGACCGGTCAAATACTCTATGGGCTAAGCCCAAACCCTTATAATGACAGAAAGAGCAAGAATAAAAGGAAACAAATCCTTCTATTCTTGCTCTGTTCGTTTTTATAGATGAATTGATGCTGATGCATCATGAATTGGCTTCGCCATGATTTCTCGTCGGCGTGCTGCCTCCTCCATGAATTGAATTGCAA
>JAFQMP010000017.1 GCA_017396225.1 Clostridia bacterium
GCTCTCCGAAAAAGAAGGGGAAGGCGTGCTTGAATGCCGCACGCTTGCCACCGAGGACGCTTCTCTCACCGAATTATTGACGGTTGCAAACGCCTGTGCGCTGACCCTGCGCCGCATTGACACGCACACCACCGAGGACGGCGAGGAGCAATACCGACACATCATTTTCCGTGCGGGTGCGCAGCATCTGCTCTTTGCCACCTATCTGGCGCTCTTTCTTCCCCGCACCGTCATTACCGAACGGTATCTACATTTCACTTAAAGGATTCTGCTATTATGAAAAAATTCACCTATACCCCCCGCGGCGTTTGCAGCCGCCGTATTGACATTACGCTGGAAGGCAACGTAATCCGCGAGGTCAGCTTTATGGGTGGCTGCAGCGGCAATACCCAAGGCATCGCCGCACTGGTACGCGACAAGAGTGCTGAGGAAGTGATTGCACGCCTGGAGGGCACGCGCTGCGGCTTTAAGGGGACCTCCTGTCCCGACCAGCTTGCCAAGGCACTGCGCGCAGCACTGGAAAACAATGGAGAATAAGAAATTCCACTTTCAAGCAAAAGCAATACATTCAGTAAAACTGAAAACGATGTATTCAATACAATCAGATTTGACAATATAAATAGGGTAAACAACTTGTGCCGCAAGATTTGCAGACCCACTCTGCATCGACCATCTGACGGAAGCAACAATCCTATAGTAGGCCTACTATGTCGACTACAATTTCGAACCAGAAATCCTACAAGTAATCCTTAATTTGCAAGGCTTTCGAGATTTCTAGAGTTTCAAAAAAATTATAAATATCTGATTACTACAATCAAACAATAAAAAATAGGACACATCATTCGGGAGAGCTCCTGGCGATGTGTCCTTTTTATATTAGATTATCAAATTTATAAACTTTCAAGAAATGTAAGGAGAAGTGTTTTTTGCTTTGGGGAAAGTCTGGAAAATGCTGCGACAGTTTCATCGGAACTTGATTCTTCGTTAAAAAAATCTTGGATAGACAAACCCATTGCGTCACACAAAAGCTGAAGATGACCAACAGTTATATCAGCTTGTCCCAGTTCAACACGTCGCAAGTGTGTTTGAGATACCCCGGCTCGCTCCGCTAACCCATTTTGGGTAAAGCCGCATCGCTCTCTTAAAGCAATCAGCCTTTTGCTAATATCCATATTTCTTCTCCTTGTTAGTCCTATAAGAATAGTTTATCACAAATCCGCAGGAATATTATGTCTATAGGGTTGACACATTAGTCTTATAGTGTTATACTGACTAAAATGGCTTATATTTTTTGATGTTCTCGCTCAAACGCTAAAACGAACTACGCCTTTATTTACTCGAATAATGAACACTTTTATAAAAAAGGAATTAAAATCGCATATTTTAAGCGTATGACTTAAAATTCGCACTAACATATTTTGTCAAACAACCACAACGGAGGAACTTATGAACGTTTTGCAAATCGATCAACTAAACATATTTGATTATTCACCCGCCTACAAAAAGCATTTAATCGCAGAAATAAAACAAACCTATTCAAATCGCTGTCAAGCGGATCCCCGCCTTTCCGATGGCTACAGAAAACACGTGTTAAACTTGGACAACATTGAAGTCACACTAAGACCAAAATATGATTTCACGTTGTTGCTGTCTTTGAGATATGTATCTATACAATATTCTTACGATATAATTGATTGGGAAGGCAGTACAACCAAAAAAGGCAACACCACCTTCTTCGCCTCGCATATGACTCCTTGCTATGTGCGTATAGGTCAACCAAACTTTCGCCCAAATTCGCATAAACATATTCAACTCTCTGCCAGTGATCCTTTGCCGAACGAATTAAGAAAGCTAATCAATACGCCAATCACATATACATATATTTCATCACATATGAGCACCACAGTTTTGCCCGTAACAGTGCTAAGGCGTTTGGAAGAACAAGCAACCGCGTACGAGGATAGCAAGGCTCACAATTTTCACATAAGTCTTGACGATTATAGTATTAATCAGGCAGAGGTAACCTTTTGTCCTGTCGATATGCAATTTGATATATGTGTTGAATATAATGGCAAAAAATATTCTCAAACGCAACACGACCCTATATTTATAAACACTTATGGTGAAACAAGCCAACATTACGATACATATAGAATCGGTGCTGACAACTTAGAAACCATTTATAATGTCAAATCAAGAAAAATTAAACGGCGATATTTAATGATGGCCCTTTTCAACGCATTTGATGTTGCTGCCACAATCGCACTATTGATACTATCATCAAAACTCCTTGGGCTTGATGCACTGAAACAACTGCATTGGTGGAAAATTGTGATATGCTCTGCAATTTTTGCAGCGTTTTCCATCACATCTTTTATATTTGCAGCCCTAACACGGAATCTAAGAGTATCCGAAAGAAACTATTGCTCCAGCAAAAAAGTCCCGGATCTGCTTTTAGATGAAGATGCTGACTTAAACAAGCAACACAAAAAACGCAAAATTTTAGCACGTACATGGTCGTTATTTGTGTTTCTATCCACCATCATCATCAGTATTTATATCGTGATTTTATGTCAAAAGAGCAAAATTGATAATTTCTGGTACACACCCGAATTAATTAATGTATATTCCGAAAAAAAGAAACTGGCTTCACACAAATTTTAACCATTCATTCTTGTAACCAAGACGGATTCATAGAGGCAACCTGCGAATTTTTCAGTTCAGAGCGCTATGCAAAAATCAAATACAAGGGAAAAGTAACCAAAAAAAATCCCCAAAAAACTGCTGTAGATTTCACATTTAATGCAGAAGAATATAAAACAGATTCTATTAACTATCCGGAAACTTTCAGCGCTGAGTTTTCTGAAGACTATAAAACCGCTTTTATTAAAGATGAAGAGCTCGTTTTACGAACAGGTACCCATATACTCTCTAATACTTTATCGACTCCCGAAATATTAAATTCCTATGTTTGTATGTCTTCACAACAAAATGCCGTTCTAACTGTAAATGAGTGCACAAACGAAGGAATTATTACAGCAACATATAATTATGTTGCTCCCGGTTGCAAGTACTCTAAACAAATTTTAACTGGAAAAATTGTATATAAAGATGTTTACGGCAATATGCTTGTTGACTTTTTTGATCAAAACATTGTATATTCAACTTTTCAAGAAGAATTGCCTGCAATAGGCGCCGTCTACTTTGACGAAAACTTTTCAACAGTTCATATCGGCTTTTACGATTACAAAAATTCCACACAATATATATTATCCTCTCCTGCTGATCTCAAAAAAATGAACGGTTCATCCGCTACATTTGTTTTGATAAATGATATAGACTTTGATGGAATCAGCTTTGAACCCATAAACAATTTCAGAGGCACCTTGTTTGGTAATGGTTATTCCCTCAAAAATATTAGTATTTCCTCCACGAGTTCTAATGTTGGCATATTTAATAGTATGCGCTCCGGATATATCATTGACTTATGTGTAACTGATGCCCACATAACCGTTACAGGAACTAATTCAAATGTAGGAATTCTATGCGGCAGTACTGAAAGTTCGATATATAATGTACTTGTATCAGGGGAAGTTAACGCCCCCTTATGCAATTATGTAGGTGGCGTTGCAGGTTTCTCAAAATACTCTGTTCCGGGAATGCTGACAAACGCCGCAAATGTGATTGGAAAAGATTATGTGGGCGGTTGTTTCGGCTATCAAACAACGGTAAAAAACATAACACTGTACGATTGCAAAAATAGCGGCATCATTCGCGGAAACAAGTATGTGGGTGGCATAATTGGTCATGCCAAACAAACAAGTAATACATTGAAATATGAACTGCAAAATTGCAGCAATTCTGGTCTTATTGAAGGAGATAACTGTGTCGGTGGATATATTGGATACGCAGAAATTTACAGTTCGGTAATTCAAAATGAATGCATATCAACCGGCAATGTTCGCGGGTCTACCCATGTTTCCGCAAGCATTGGAAAGCCATACAAATAAAAATCGCTTTCCAAACCTCAAAAAATTTCCCAAATTTTCATTTTGTTATACTGTTTTTTTCTTAAAAATCACAAATTAGCGACAAAAAAGGCTCCGCCGTGGCGGAGCCTTTTTCAAATGATTTCAAGAAATTTCAATACCGTCCGATAGACGCGTGCAAAGGAAGAAACCTCCATGCGCTCGCGCGGTGTATGCAAATCGTGAATGTTACAACCGATTGCAATTGCGGAAAGCCCCTGTACCGCCGCAGTAATCACGCCCGTTTCAAGACCTGCGTGAATCAGCGTGGGCGTAACCGTGCCACCCGTGGTTTCGGTATAGGCGCGCTGCCAAGCCCTGACCGCCTTGCTGTCGGCAGCGTCCTCCCAACCGCAGTACGGATTGTAATGCACACAATCGCCGCCAAGACTTGTTGCCAGCGCTGCAATCTCCGCTGCCGCCGCATCGCGCGCCTCGGTGCCCATGGCACGGGAGGAAAGCCCAAAGGTCACTGCCGCCCCCTCTGTACGGACATTGGCGAGATTTCTGGATACTGCGGGCATCACGGGTGGCTCACTGCGCATGGCAAGCACGCCACTCTCTAACGCAAGAAAATCAAGCACGCGCGCCGTATCTTCCTCACTCATCACCTGCGTGACGGCTGTCGGCGTCACCGAAAGCGTGACACCGCTGTCCTCTGGTGCAAGAAGCGCTTCCCTTTCCTTTTCAAAAATTGCGGGAATGGCGGCTGCCAGCGCACCTACCTCCTCTGCCCAAATGATGGCAGTACATTCACGCGGAATCGCGTTAGTCTTATCGCCGCCCCGTATACTGACCAGACGAAAGGTGCGGTGTTCACGGAGCGCGCGCAGCACGCGACCGAGCAGGGTGAGCGCATTGCCGCGCCCACGGTGAATATCCTCACCCGAATGGCCGCCGCAAAGGCCGCCCAGTGCAAGACAAAGCCCCTCACCTGCAAGGGGTGTCATACTTACAGGAAGCGTCGCCTTGCTGCGCACGCCGCCGCAGCAGCCGACAATCACAGTATTTTCCTCGGCAGAATCCAGATTCAGCATATACTTTGCAGACAGCAGACTGTAATCAAAGCGCTCGGCACCACCCATACCAATCTCCTCCTCGGTGGTAAACAGGCACTCAAGGGGCGGGTGAGAAAGCGTCACATCATCAAGCACTGCCAGCATATAAGCAACACCGAAGCCGTCATCTGCGCCGAGGGTTGTGCCTGTGGCAGAAAGAATATCCCCCTCTAACCGCAGGCGCAATCCGTCGACAAGAAAATCGTGCCCGGTACCCTCATTCTTTTCCGCCACCATATCGGTGTGTGCCTGCAAAAGCACAGTGGGCGCCCCCACACGGTCGGCAGAGGCGGGCTTTTTGATTAAAATATTATTGGCAGCATCGCGGGTGCACCAAAGCCCCCTTGTGCGCGCAAAATTCTCGATATAATCGGCAATTGCCCCCTCGTGCGAGGAAGGGCGCGGAATCGCCGAAATCTCCCTGAAAAAGCGAAAGGGTGCGGCAGGCGCAAGCCCCTCGAATATATCCTTCATCATAACCTCCAAAAAGCAAAGGCCCACAGGCTGACCGCAGGTCAGCCACATGGGCCGTTATTTTCCAAGTCGCTCCAGTGCCAGGGCAGCGCCCTCAGCGGCTGCGGTATCCGCATTTGCGGCAAGCTTGGCACGAATGCCCATGACATCTGCAATCAGCTGGTCCATACCGCGCAGCACACCGCCGCCTGTCAGCACAATACCCCCCTTGGCGATATCCGCCTTCATATCATCGCCTGTCTGCTCAACCACCGTCAAAACGGCATCGAGAATGGCGGCAAGCGGGTCGCGCAGCGCACCCAGCATTTCACGCGAGGAAAGCGTCACCACGCGCGGCACCTTGGTATCAACAAAGCGCCCCTTGACGTCAAGCTTTTTCTCCTCGTGCCCCGCGGCCAAATCCACCAATCTGATTTTTATCTGCTCCGCGGTGCGCGGACCGATGTAAAGCTTATGCTTCTGGCGCATATAACGGACAATGGCATTGTCAAACTGCGTGCCACCCGTCTGCACCGAAATATGTGTCACCATATCACCAATGAACAGCATCGCTGCCTCGGTACGCGAGGCACCGATATGCACCAGCATCTGTCCTGTCGGGGCAGCAAAATCAAAGCCCACGCCGAGTGCAGCACAAAGCGGCGCCTCCAACAGATGCACACGAGAGGCACCTGCCTCCAGCACAGCGTCCTCTACAACGTTGGATTGCGCCTCGGTGAGGTCACAGGGCACCGACACCATGACCTGCGGACGCAAAAGCGTTCTGCCGAGGGCACGGCGCAAGAAGATGCGCAGTATGGCGGCCAGAATATGGGCATTTTTGACAACAGTATCCCAGAGGGGCCAGCAAAGATAGGTTTTATCAGGGGAATCGCTGACCATTTTCATTGCGGCCTCACCCGCCTCAAGCACATCGCCTGTATCGACATCAACAGCCGCAACCGTTGGCTCACGCAGCAAAATGCCGTCCTCAACCGATGCAATCGTCGTCTTGACGGTACCTATATCAAGGCCTATTCCACGGCGGAACATACGCGCCCCCCTTTCCTGAAAATTCAGATTAATAATTATTATACATTACCCAAGGAAAAAATGCAATCCTTTTTTGCCAATTCCTTACTTTTCAGCACGCGGTGTGACGGCGATGCTGACGCCTATCAGCTCGCTTGCCTGCAAAAGCTCGGCGGCAGCCGCCATAGAAGCGCCCGTTGTGATGACATCATCAACCAAAACAACGCGACAATCGGTCAAGGAAAGCTTTGCTGCCTTGCGCCTCAGAACAAGGCTCAGCCTTGCATTATCAAATCTTTCTCTGCGCGACAGCTCCTTTTGCAGCCTTGCACCCGACCTGCGACGGTAGAGCGATAGGAGGGGGACACCGATTTCCCTTGCCAGAGCCTTGGCAAGGAGGGCCGCCTGGTCAACGCCGTGCCGTCTTTTTTGCGCAGGCGTACGCGGCAAATACCCGATAACGGTGCGGTTTATCGGCAGTTTTCCCGAAGCGGCACGACCTTGCTCCGCCACCTTCATCGTCGCCACGAGATTCGGACGCAGCAAGCGGGCAAGCTCCCTGTAATACCGCATATCTGCGCTTTGCTTCAAATGAAGCACCAGACCTCTGGCTGTCGCATAGCGGGTATCCGAAAAGAGGGCCAGCTTCACGTGCGCGGTAAAGCCGCGCGCAGCCATTATCTTTGGCAAACAACGACAATCCGCAATTGGCAGAAAGCACTCCTTGCACTGCGCCATCATTTCTTTTTTGAACTGTGCCGCACAATCCTCGCACAGCATGGAGATATCACCCTGCAACGAAACAGGCAAAAGCTCCTGACAAGCCCCGCAACGGGGTGGAAAAAACAATTCCTTGAGGTGCAGCATTACTCTATTCCCCCGCCAAACAGCCTGGCAACCAGCCCTGTGTAACGCATCGTTTCGCGGTTGTTTTCAACCATACGTGCAGCCACACGCTTGTCCCCGACAAGAATCACCATTTTTTGTGCACGCGTGACAGCAGTATAAAAGAGGTTTCTCGTTTGCAGCATCGGTGCGGCAGAGGCAAGCGGCAAAATCACCACGGGATATTCAGAGCCCTGACTCTTGTGCACCGTCACGGCAAAGGCGTGCTCAAGCTCATCAAGTCCTGTAAAATCATAGGTCACGTGCTTGTCCTCAAACACGACAGACAGTGATTTTTCCGCAGGGTCAATTGACTCAATCACACCGATATCGCCGTTAAAAACGCCGTACCCAATCTCGTCACCGCGCTCCCACGTCAGGTCATAGTTGTTCTTAATCTGCATCACACGGTCGCCCTCACGGAACACAAGCTCTCTCACCTGCTTTTCCCGCTTATACTGCGCGGGTGGGTTCAATGCATGCTGCAAGAGCCTATTGAGGTTTTCGGTGCCCGCCTCGCCCTTACGTGAGGGGCAAATGACCTGCACGCCGCCTGCAACTGCAGTGCCATAGGCACGGGGCAGGCGATTGGCACAGAGGTCGGTCACGGTGGCGGCAATTTCGCGGTCACCCAGACGCGGCAAATAGAAAAAGTCATTGTTTTTCACATCAAGCGTGGGCATTTCGCCACGATTGATGGCGTGTGCGTTGGTGACAATCAGGCTGTTTTCCGCCTGTCTGAAAATCTCGGTCAGTGCCACTGCCACAAAGCGGCGTGAGGCAATAATATCGTGCAGGACGTTGCCCGCACCCACGGAGGGCAGCTGGTCAGCATCACCAATCAGCACCAGCCTTGCACCGCTTTTGGTTGCCGAAAGCAATGCTGCCGCGAGTGACACATCAAGCATCGAGCACTCATCAACGATTATCACATCTTCCTCAAGCAAATTCTTCTCATTTCGTGCAAACTCCGCCTTGCCCCGTCCGTTATAGGACATTTCAAGCAAACGGTGCACGGTTTTTGCCTCGGCTGAGGTCGACTCGGACAAACGCTTTGCTGCGCGTCCCGTCGGCGCACAGAGCGCCACGCGCAAGCCCATACTGTCAAAAATCCTGAGCAGCGCACGGACAACGGTGGTTTTACCGGTACCGGGACCGCCTGTAAGAACCGTTACGCCGTTTTCAAGTGCATTGGCAATGGCTTGCTTTTGCAAAGTCGCATAGGCGATGCCGCCAAGGCGCTCCTCTCTGGCAATAAAGGCGTTGCTATCCTTGACGTCAAGCATTACACAGGTGCGGTCAAGCAATATAAGACGCTCGGCAATCGTGCGCTCTGCCTTATACATGGCAAAATCGTACACCAGCGTTTCCCTGCCCGCGGCGGTACCCAAATGAATTCGTCTTGCCCTGCCCTCTCTGATAAGCGCAGCAATCGCCTCCTCCACCAGTGCCACCTCCACATCAAGCAGGGTGGCTGCCGCCTCGGCAAGCATCTCCTGCGGCAGACAGGTATGACCGTACTGCGCGGCATTATAGGAGAGCGTATAGAGCACACCGCTTTTCAGGCGCTCCATATTGTTCTTATCAATGCCGAGCTCTGCCGCCATGCTGTCGGCACGCGCAAAGCCGATGCCCTCAATCTCCTCACAAAGGGCGTAAGGATTGCGCTTCGCACGCTCCACGGCAGTCGCCCCCCACGCATTGTAAATGCGCACGGTAACAGCAGCGCCGAAATAGTCGCGGAAAAACATCATCGCAGCGCGTACCCCCGCCTGACGGCGGAACTCCTCGGAAATCTCCTCCGCAAGTCGGCGGCTGATACCCTGTATTTCGGTCAGCCAATCGGGGTGATTTTCCAGAACATCAAAGGTATCCTCACCAAAGTGCTCGACAATACGCGCAGCGCGCTTGGCGCCAAGCCCCTTGACGACACCCGAAGAAAGGTATCGCAAAATGGCAGCCTCATCAGAGGGCAGCTTTTTTTCAAACTGCTCAACCTGAAACTGTCTGCCGTATTTTGGATTATGCACCCACTTGCCAAAGACCGTCAGCTCCTCACCCTCACTGACATAGGGCATGGTGCCGACAATGGTGACAAGCTCATTTTCAGTCGTGCCGAAATCAAGGATAGCATAGCCGTTTTCCTCATTCTGATAAATGACGCCCTCAACATTGCCTGTAAGCCTTTCAAGGCCGTCCACGCTTTTGACTTCCTCTTGCATCTATGCTATCCCCCTTCCGTATCGTTTATCTGGTAGCACTCCACACCAAGTGCCAATAATGTTTCTATGATTTCACTGCCCAGTTTTCGTGCAGGCAACAGGGCAATCAGACGGCGCTTGCCGTCAAAGCTGCCTTCACGGGCGCGCCAGACAAGATAGACAATCTCGTCCTCGGTCATATCACTCTCAATCACAATGGCATCTACCAATTGTTTCGGCGTAAATAACACACCACAAAGCAAACGCACCGCTGCATACAGACCAAACACGGCAAGCAGCGAGATAATAATCTCAGCAATCATGACGGCCATGTGTAATCCCTCCCCTGAAAAAACACTCTCAGGGCAGTTTATGCGTAGCGGTGCGGTTTGGTTAGTTAACCCAACAGTTCCTTCTTCAGAACGGGGGCAAGGTCACGCTGCTCCCACGGAATATCCAAATCCTCGCGACCCATGTGACCGTAAGCGGCAATCTGCTTATAAATGGGACGGCGCAGACCAAAGCGCTCGATGATCGCGGCAGGACGCAAATCAAAGTGGCGGGAAACAGCCTCGGAAATCGCTGCCTCGTCCACAACACCTGTGCCGAAGGTATCAATCATCACCGATACAGGGCGTGCCACACCGATTGCGTAGGCAACCTGTACCTCACAGCGCTTGGCAAGACCTGCTGCGACAACATTCTTTGCGATGTAACGTGCAGCATAGCAAGCAGAACGGTCAACCTTGGTCGGGTCC
>JAFQMP010000018.1 GCA_017396225.1 Clostridia bacterium
CCAAGTGCAAAGCGCTTGGCTGACGAATAGGCACACTTGTGTGCCGCCTTTCGGGTAATGATGATTTTTATTACCCCCTTGTGGGGTGCTTTTTGTTTGGCTTGCCTGCAGGGGCAGGTGAAATTTCGTTTGGGCTTGCCCAAACGAAGGGCAAGTTGCCAACGGCAACTTAGCGCCAAGTGCAAAGCGCTTGGCTGACGAATAGGCACACTTGTGTGCCGCCTTTCGGATAAAGATGCTTTTTATTACCCCCTTGTGGGGTGCTTTTTTCGTTTGACGGTTATTTTTGCGGCACCTGCGACAGCGTGCTGCGGAATTTGAGGGGAGAGAGCCCAAAGTGCCCTTTAAATGCTTTACTGAAGGCATAGGGGGTGGAGAAGTGCAATGTTTCTGCCAGTGGCGCGATTTTGCTACCGCCCTCAAGGGCTATCAATGCGTATTCCATACGGCGGCGATTGAAATATTGCTTGGGCGTCATGTGATACGCCTCGCTGAATTTTCTGGTGATATGCTCACGGGTGTAGCCGAGCGCGCGGCAGAGTGCATCGCTATCAAACACGAAATCGGAAAGACAGTCAAGGTAGGCCTTGGTGCGTGCGGCGGTAGAGCCCCTGTTATAGGTCAGGTGCGCCACACGGGCAAGGATAAATTGAATTACCGAGAGCAAAAGCTCGGTATCTCCTTGCTTTGTGTATTTGCGCCAGAGTGCCACGCCATCGGCGAGGGGCGTGCCCTCCGTGACGGGAATTTCGATTAGAGATTTGACTGTGGGTAGGGTGGTGATGTGCGCATAGGTGTGCAGGAGCTTGTCCTCTCTATTTTCCGACAGGGTAAAGGGCTTTTTGACAGGTGTGAGGTACAAGTGCCCCTTTTTGAGTCTGATTTTTCGGCCCTCCTCCTCATAGTAGGCCTCGCCGTCAATGATGTAATAAAGTCTGGAAAATCCAACGCAGATATCCTTATGCAGCCAATTTTGATGGGTATAGGATTCATTTGCAAGTAAAATATTTTGTACTATCATACTTGCAGTATAGCAGGTAGATGAAAAAAAGTCAAGGAACATATCACAAAAAATATCACAAATGGATATTTTTTAGCCAAACTATGCCATTTTCATTTGTTTTATATTTATATATACTAAAATTATAAAAGAATGTGAGGTGAGATTTTGATGTGTGACAGTGAGGATATGCGCGCTCTTTTTGCCGGAGCAAAATTTATCAAGGCAACAGAGGAGGCGCCCGTCTTTTCTTCCTTTGATCCGTTGCCTTTTTTTCGCCGTGAGATTGTGTTAAGTGAGCAGGTCAGGCATGCAGAATTACTGGTGCAGGCCCCCGGCTTTGGCAAATTTTATCTCAATGGCAGGGAGATAACCGAGGACCTTTTTATTTCCGCTACAAGCGATTACGACAAAATTCTTTGGTACAACGCCTATGATGTGACACACCTATTACAGGAAGGGGAAAACGTGATTGGCGCGATTGCGGGCAACGGCTTTCTCAATGAGTCCTTTGAAACCGCGTGGGATTTTGATACTGTCCCTTGGCGTGATGCCCCGAAACTGCTGCTCTGCCTGCGCGTGAACGGTAGGGTCGTGGCGGTCAGCGACGAGCAGTTTAAGGTCAGCACCGCGCACTCTTATATTACGTTTAGCCATATCCGCAGCGGCGAATACGTGGATATGCGGAAATACGATACCACGTGGCGTGAGGTTGGCTTTGACGATAGCACGTGGCAGCAGGCGTTGACCTGCGAGCTGCCCGAGGGAGCCAGGCTGCTGCCCGTACCTTGCGAGGCGGTGCGCGAGTTTGAGCGCTTTGCCCCCACCCGTATCTTTACCGCCGAGGACGGTGCCACTGTTGTGGATTTCGGCGAAACGATTTCGGGCTATGCGGAGGTTACGCTCTCGGAGCCTGCAGGCACGGAGATTGTCTTTTATTATGCCGAGGAGGTTGATGGGGCAGGCAATCTCAAGCACAACGAAATGGACGACCACCATTTCTATCGCGGCAATCCCTTCCAGATTAACCGCATGATTGCCTCTGGCAAGACGGATACTTTCAAACCGCTTTTCTCCTATCATGGTTTCCGCTATATCCGTATCACGGGATTGACAAAACCGCTTGCACCCACGCAGATTACCGCGATTTTCACACATCAGAATATTGCCAGACGCGCCGATTTTAACTCGGGCAACGCGGTGCTGAATTACATTTATCGGGCAGGCATTCGCTCCAGCTATTCCAATATGTTCTGGACGATGACCGACTGCCCCACGCGCGAAAAGCTGGGGTGGACGAATGACGCGGCGGCCAGTATGGCGCAGCTGTTAATGAATTTTGATATTTTGCCGATGCTTGAAAAGTGGTTTGAGGATATGAAGGCCTCTATGTTTGCGGACGGCTCGCTTCACGGCACCATTCCCGCACCCGATTGGCCTTGGGGACATATTTGTGGCCCTGTTTGCGACCAGCTTTTCTTCGAGATGCCGTACCGCGTGTATTTGCATGAGGGCAAGCCCGATATGCTGCTTGAAGGTATCCCTTATTTCAAGCGTTATGTTGCCTTTCTTGAAAATGCACTCGCCAATGGCACGAAATTTGAGCTTGATGACTGGCTCAGTAATGCGCGCCATGCCGTGCCGGGTGAAATGATATGGAAGATTTATCTTTTGAAGGATTTACAGATTACGGCGTTTGCGCTTGGTCTGGCAGGCGAGGATAAAACACTCTACGAGGAAAAGGCCGCGGCGCTGATTGCCACGCTGGCAGAGGAATATCTTGACGAAAGCGGAAATTGCAAGGTAGAGCAGCAGGCTGCAATTGCGATGCTTCTTATGATGGGTGTTGGCGATAAGCAAACTCTTTCAGCGCAGCTGATTGCGCGCGTGCAGGCTGACGGCTATCAGTTCCGCCTTGGCATGGTTGGTATGCAGTTCGTTTATGACGCGTTGACTGAGGTTGGTCGCTCCGACCTTGCCTACCGCCTGATTACGGAAACCGAGCCCGGCTATCGCACGTGGTGCGAGCGGGGGGAAACCACCCTGTGGGAAAAGTGGAACGGCGAGGACGACGGCTCACACAATCACCACATGCTCTCGGGCGTGATTGCTTGGTTTTATACCTCGCTGTTGGGTATTGCCCCCGATGTGGAGGCACCCGCCTTTGAAAAAATCACCCTTCGCCCCTCGTTTGTGAGGGAGCTTGGTGAGGTCAGCGGTTATCTGGGTACCGTTCGCGGGCGGATTGAGGCGGCGTGGTGCTTTGCGGGAGATACGGTGACCTATACCGTAACCGTGCCCGCGGGCGTGACCGCTTATTATAACGGGCAGAAATTACAAACGGGTAAAAACATATTTCAAACAAAATTCAAATAAAAAACGGAGGATTGAAAAATGAAAACGGTTAAGGACAAATATCTTGTTGTCGGTGCAGACTTTGCAGGCTACCCCCTTAAGGAGGCGGTTGTCGCGCACCTGAAGGAAAAGGGCTGGAAGATTACCGACCTTGGTGTAACGGCAGACAGTGACCCCAACGATACCGAAAATATGTTCCATCGCGTGGGTCTGCGCGTGGGCGCACAGATTTCCGAGGGCAACTTTGAGCGCGCGCTCCTGTTCTGTGGTACGGGTATGGGTATTCACATTGCGGCAAGCAAGTGCCCCCACGTCCACGCAGGCGTGGTGGAGAGTGTGCCTGCGGCACTGCGTGCTATCACGGGCAACGGTGTGAACGTTCTGGCAATGGGTGCCTTCTACGTTGCACCTGCCATGGGTTGTGATATTGCAGATGCATACCTTGGCGCAGAGCTTGGCAGCGGCTACGAGTGGTGGTACAATTTCTATGAGTTCCACAAGCTTGCCATTGACGAGTTAGAGGCATTTAACTATGAGGAGTATAAGGCAAACGGCTTCAAAATGGAGCATCTTGGCGACTACCCTCTGAAGCTTGAGAAAAAGCCCGAGGCATAAGTGATGAGGGTAAAGGAAAAGCTTTACCTTGACCGTAAGGGGCTTGCGGCTGAGGGGCCGATTAATATCGTGATTTTAGGAGACAGCGTTTCGCATGGCTCGGTGGTTACAACCAACGATTACGAGGCCGTATATTGGAATTTGCTCCGTAAAAAACTCAACGCCGTGCGCGATTACGTGCCCGTGAATATGATTTGTGCCTCTATTGGCGGAACGGTGGCAAAAGATGCGCTCCCGCGACTTGATAAGCAGGTTTTGAAGCACGAGCCCGATTTGGTGATTATCTGCTTTGGCTTGAATGATGTCAACGGCCCGATTGAGGATTATGTAAATGCGCTGCGCGAGATTTTCACGCGCTGTCAGGCGGCGGGCTGCGAGATGATTTTCTTAACGCCCAATATGCTGAATACAAGCGTGGTGGAGGATACCCCCAAGCAGTGGTATGACTACGCGCACAAGACTGCTGAGATGCAGAACGGGGGCAGAATGGATTCCTTTATGGATGCGGCAAGAGCGCTTTGCGCCGAACTTGGCGTGTCCGTTTGCGATTGCTACGCTGCGTGGAAAAGGCTTGCCGAGAGCGAGGATATTACCATGCGTCTGGTCAACCGCATCAATCACCCGACTGCGGAAATGCACCATCTCTTTGCCGATGCGCTCTTTGAGATGATTATGGGCGAGGACGCGGAGACAAGCGCGGGTGACAGTACGATGTTTGGGGAATAATTTTTGTCCTGTTATTATCATTTGTTTCGAGAAACCCATTGACATTATAGGCAAACTGTAATACAATGACCTTAACGGACAACCGTTAATACTATGGTTTTTTGGAGGATAGAGAAGTGATTATCCATTCTGATTGGCACATTCATTCCGAGCATTCCTATGATGCGGCGAACCCGCTTGAGCTGATTGCAACGCGCGGCACTGAGCAGGGGCTCCGCTTTGTCGGTGTGACTGACCACGCTAACTTTAACGACATTAAGTTTATGGGCGACCTGCGCGCATCTGTGGCAGGCGTTACCGAGATGCAGAAGAAATACCCCTTTATGGTGCTTGGCGTGGAGCTGACCCCCATTGAGGTGCCTGAGTTTGAGTACATTAAGGCAAACGGCGGCTCGCGTGAGGGCTATGAGGCACCTGTGCAGAGCGAACCCTTCGGTATTGAGCTTGCCGCAACCAAAAAGGAACTGATGGAGCTTGGCGTGCGCTACGCTATCGGTGCTGCACACTGGCGTGTGGACGTGCCCAAGAGCGCGCGTAATCCCTTTGACTTTGATGCTACCGTCAGAGAGTGGTACCGTCAGCAGCTTTGGCTGGCACAGGACGAGCGTGTGACGATTCTCGGTCACCCCTGGTACATCGGCAACAGTGCTTGGTATGAGGATTTCTCCGTCATTCCCCACGGTATGAACATGGATATTGCCGCCGCCCTGAAGGAAAACGGCAAGTATGTGGAGTGCAACTCTCACTTCTTCTTTGCAGAAAAGGCAACCGAGAAGTTCCGTCATCAGTACGCGGAATATCTGCGCTGGATGTTTGAGATGGGTATTCCCGTAACCTACGGTTCCGATTCTCACGGCAATTACGGCGACGGTCGCCCGCGTGTGGAGCAGTATCTGGCTGCCGCAGGCTTCAAGGACGGCGACGTTTCTGAGCTTGCAGAAAAGGACCTTTGGTAAACGAAACAAAAACCGACCCGTGCCACAGCACGGGTCGGTTTTTTTTACAGAACAGGAAAACCTGCTTTTTCGTGTGCTTCAATCAGCTCGTCGCACATGGCAACGATATCGTCAGGGGAGAGGGTGGCACCTGTCAGGGGGTCCATCATCGCGGCGTGGTAAATTGCTTCGCGCGCGCCCTCGTGTGCAGCCTTGATGGTCAGCATCTGGGGGTAGATATTGGTGGAGTTCATGGCTGCCAGTTGCAGGGGCAGTTCGCCGACTCTGCACGGGGTGATGCCGTTTGCATCAACCAGGCAGGGTACCTCTACGCAGGCCTCGGCAGGCAGATTGGAAATCAGCCCCTTGTTGATAACGTTGCCGCCAATGACGTAGGGCACGCCCGTGACGATTGCCTCCATAATGCGCGATGCGTACTCACGGGAGCGCGTGTGCTCAATACCCTCACCCGACAGGAGCTTGTCGCGCTGGGCATGCCAGTTTTCAATCTGCTCCACGCAGCGACGAGGGTATTCGTCCAGCGGAATGTTGAATTTTTCAATCAAATCGGGACGATTCGGCTTGATATAGAAGGGATTGTATTCTGCGTTGTGTTCGCTGCTCTCGGTGCAGTAGTAGCCGAGCTTATCCATATAGTCAAAGCGCACCATATCGCTGTGCTTGCGGAGTGCCGTTTTTGCCTTTGCACGCTTTTTGATTTCGGGGTAAAGGTCGTGACCGTTCTCGTCCACAATGTCAAGCAGCCACGCCATATGGTTGATGCCTGCGATATGATAGCGGCATTTTGCGGGGTCCTCGGTCATCTCCAGCTTTTTAAGAAGCTCGGGTACGCAGACCTGAACACTGTGGCAAAGACCAATGGTTTTGACCTTGGTGTAGCGCTGCATATAACCCGTGATAATGGCCATCGGGTTGGTGTAGTTGAGGAACCACGCATTGGGGCAGACCTCTTCCATATCATGTGCAAATTCTTTTAAGACCTTGATGGTGCGCAGACCGCGCATAATGCCGCCGATACCAAGGGTATCACCGATTGTCTGGCGCAGGCCGTACTTTTTGGGAATTTCAAAATCGATAATGGTGCAGGGGTCGTAGCCGCCGACCTGAATGGCGTTGATAACGAAATCGGCATCACGGAGTGCAGCCTTGCGCTCACCTACGCCAAGATGCTTGGTGACAGTAGCACGGCCCTCGTTCAGCTGCTTGTTCATCGAGGTGATGAGCAGATAAGACTCGTTCAGGCGTGCCTCGTCAATGTCATAAAGTGCAAATTCTGCTTGGCAAAACGAATCGCAAAGCATGGTGTCTGCCAGCACGTTCTTGACGAAAACGGTGCTTCCCGCACCCACAAACGTAATTTTCAAGGTTATTATCCTGCCTTTCTTTATTGTGATGTCTTTATTTTATCGCACTTCTCTCAAAAAATCTATTGCATATTGTAACTGTGATATGGTATAATGTAACCTGTTAGGGGGTGAGCCGATGACGGATTTATATCTGACTAACCGCCATTTTGCCGATTTGAACCCGTTGCTTCTGGGCAGGGAGGCTTGTGACCGGGGGCATTCCTTTGGCCCTGCCATGCGCAAATATACGCTACTCCATTACGTGGAGTGCGGCAAGGGAACGCTCTATAAGGACGGTCAGGCCTATCCCGTGGGTGCGGGCGAGGTGTTTGTCATTCTACCGCAGGAGATTACGCTTTACAGGGCAGATGAGCGCGACCCATGGGTTTACCGTTGGATTGCTTTTGACGGCGCGCTTTCCGAGCGCTTTGCCGCACTGCCGCCCGTGTTTGCACTGGCAGATGCGCTTTTCCCCGACGTGCGCGACTATGAAGGAATGGGGGGCGGCGCGGAATACACCCTTGCGGGTGCGCTGTTCAGAATGATGGCGGAACTTTTCGGTGATGCGCAGGACGAGGATTATGTGTCGCGTGTCAAAACTTACATTAAAACCTCGTATATGAAGGAAATTCGTGTAGAGGAGATTGCAAAGCACCTTTCGCTCGACAGGCGTTATCTCACTCGTCTGTTTAAGCAAAAAACCGGCAGAACGGTGCAGGAATATTTGTTGGAGGTGCGGATGCGCGAGGCCTGCAGGCATCTTTCTATCGAGCGTGGTGTGGCGGAAGCCGCAAGGCTTTGCGGCTATACCGACGTCTGCAATTTCTCCAAAATGTTCAAACGGAAAATGGGCGTGGCGCCCTCGCTCTGGCGGGAGAGGACGGAGGAGAAGACAAAGGAGAAGACAGAGGTATAAAAGACACTTTACATTTGAAAAAAATCGTGTTATACTGATAGATAAGCCCGAATGTGGGTATGAAATGATATTTTTGAAAAGGGGAATACAAAATGGGATTTTTAACAGGTAAAACAGCCATTATCACCGGCGGCGGCTACGCCGTGCTTGCTGACGGTCGCTGCGGTTCTATTGGCTATGGTATTGCGACCGCTTATGCCAAGGAGGGTGCAAACCTCGTCATTACGGGCAGAAACGTGGCAAAGCTTGAGAAGGCCAAGGAGGAGCTCGAGCGTCTTTACGGCATTCGCGTTCTCGCCCTCGCTGCTGATATTGCAGAGGGTCAGGATAATGAGGCAGTTGCCCGCGGCGTTGTTGAGGCTGCCTACAAGGAGTTCGGCAGAATTGACGTACTGATTAACAATGCGCAGGCATCTGCATCGGGCGTGACGATTCAGGACCACACCACCGAGCAGTTTAACCTTGCGATGTATTCCGGTCTTTACGCGACCTTCTACTATATGAAGGCGTGCTATCCTTACCTCAAGGAAACCCAGGGCAGTATCATTAATTTTGCATCGGGTGCGGGTCTGTTTGGCAACTACGGTCAGTGCTCCTATGCTGCTGCCAAGGAGGGCATTCGCGGTCTTTCCCGCGTGGCTGCAACCGAGTGGGCAAAGGACGGCATCAACACCAATGTGGTATGCCCCCTTGCATGGACGGCACAGCTTGAGGGCTTTGAGAGAGCATATCCCGAGGCATTTAAGGCAAACGTGAAGATGCCCCCTGCAGGTCACTTCGGCGATGCCGAGCTTGAAATTGGCCGCGTTTGCGTGCAGCTTGCTAACCCCGACTTCAAGTATATGAACGGTGAAACCCTCACGCTTGAGGGCGGTATGGGTCTGCGCCCTTAACGGGAGCATTGAAAAAAGGCAGTCGCTTCGGCGGCTGCCTTTTTGCGATGAATCCATAATAAAACATTTTCTCAAACGGCTTGCAAAAGGACACGAATTGTGCTATAATATTTTGGATTATATCAATACATTATGAATAGGAGCTTGAAATGGAAACAAAACGTAGCTCGTTTACGGGTAAAATCGGCTTTGTTCTGGCTGCGGCAGGCTCTGCCGTCGGTCTTGGCAATATCTGGCGTTTTCCCTACCTTGCCGCAAAATACGGCGGTGGTATTTTCCTTCTCGTGTATATTGCGCTCGGCATTACCTTCGGCTTTTCGCTGATGATTGCGGAGATTGCGATTGGCCGCAAAACAGGGAAGAGCCCTCTCGGTGCATTCCGCACGCTTGATAAGCGATTTTCCTTCGCAGGTGCGCTTGCTGTGATTATTCCCGCCCTCATTCTTCCTTATTACGCGGTTATCGGCGGTTGGGTGATGAAGTACGTAGCGGGCTTTGCCTTTGGTGACGGTCATGCAATGGCAGGAGACAGCTACTTCGGTAACTATATCGGCTCCGTTGGTGAGCCTATCTTTTGGTTTGCGCTTTTCATCTGTCTTACCGCACTCGTGGTGCTGCTTGGTGTAGATAAGGGTATTGAAAAGGTCAGCAAGGTGATGATGCCTGCGCTGATTGTGCTGATTCTCTTTATTGCCATTTACAGTATGTTTGCCGTAGATGGTGCTTGGGAGGGCGTCATTTATTATATCAAGCCCGATTTCAGCAATTTTTCTATTATGACGGTTGTTGCCGCAATGGGTCAGCTTTTCTACTCTATGTCCCTTGCAATGGGCATTATGATTACCTTCGGCTCTTACATGAAGAAGGAAATCGATGTGGAAAAGTCTGTGCATCAGATTGAGATTTTCGATACGGGTGTCGCCTTCCTTGCAGGTCTGATGATTATCCCCTCGGTCTTTGCGTTTGGCGGCGAGGCTGCACTTGGCAAGAGCGGCCCCAGCCTGATGTTTGTGACGCTGCCTAAGATTTTTGATACCATGCCCGGCGGTTCGGTCATTGGCGCAATCTTCTTTATCATGGTGTTTTTTGCAGCGCTGACCTCCTCCATTTCTCTGATGGAAACGGTAGTCGCCACTGTTCTGGATAAGATGAAGGTCAGCAGAACCGTTGCTTGTCTTATGGTGCTTGGCTTCAGCCTTGTCTTTGGCCTTTTATCCTCTCTTGGCTTCAGTGCGTGGAGCGAGGTGCAGCCGATTAAGGGTATGTCCATTTTGGATTTCTTTGATTTCCTGACCAACAGTATCCTGATGCCGATTGTTGCACTTGCCACCTGTCTGTTTGTCGGTTTCTTTATGAAACCGCAGGCAGTGATTGATGAGGTTGAGCTTTCGGGCAAGTTCAGATGGAAAAAGATGTTCTCTGTCGTCATTCGCTTTGTTGCTCCCATCTGTATCCTTGCCATTCTCGTTTCCTCCGTGCTGAACGTCTTTGGCGTTATCAGTATCTGATAAGGGCAAAAAGAGCCGTGGAATTCCACGGCTCTTTTGATGTAATTAAGCCTTTGCAGCAACCTCTGCTGCATCGGGAGCTGCCTTGTAACCGTCTACGGTGACCTCGTACCTGGTAACGGCAAGAATGGTTTCGCCGTCAATTTGCAGTGCCACAGGGCGGTCAAATTCAACCATAATGTGGCGTCCCTGCCACTCGGCTGCCATTTTCTTTTTCCTGATGTGCTTTCCCTTGGAAACACCGGGGAAGGCAAGGAAGGTCTTAAGTCTGCCTGCGCGGTGCATCACACCGACCGAAACGTGGTCAAGACGGTCAGCACGCCTTTGACCGGGGGTGGGCATCAGACCGCCGCCGTAGTAGCGACCGACCATGGTGGGTGCAATCCAGACCTTTTCGTAGGTGTGCACAACACCGTCTACCGTAATGGTTGCATTGGTGGGTGTATAGCTTTTGAGCAAGCCCTTGATTGCGATAGAGGAGTAGCTGACGGGCTTTTCGGAGGTCTTGCGCAGCTCGTCTCCAATCTCGCAGCACCAGCCGTCAAGGCCGTAGCCGATGCCGTTGATGAAACGGTAGGATTTGCCGTTTACTGTTACGAGGGGGAGATTTTTGATTTCCTCGTTGATGCGCATAGGCGCAGAGCCTGCCTTCAGGCCAAAATCGCGCAGGAAATCATTGCCGCTGCCCGTAGCGTAGTAAAAAATATCGTTTTTGATGTCAAGGTCGTAAGTATCATTTACAAAGCGGTTTAGCGTACCGTCACCGCCGCAGACTACAATTTGGTCGTCGGGGGCAAGGTTTGCCGCGAAATCGGCATAGCTTGCAATTGCCGTCATATCAACGAAGGTCAGGGGCGTTTTGTATATGGCCTCAAGTGCAGATGCCTTTTCCTTGCCCGTGCCGTGACCGGCGTGGGGGTTATAAAGCGCGTAAATTGTCATATAAATGCTCCTTTTGATGATATATATTATTGTAACATACACTTTTGTAATCTTCATTGGGCATTTTTGCAGTTTTGTTTGATTTTTCTGTCTTTTCGTGATATAATGGACAAAAGACGGTGGCAACCTTGAAAAAAATAGATTTTCAGCAAGCCAAGTCAACATCGTATATTCGGCTACAGCTATGAGCACGTGCGTTACGATGCGCTTTATAGCGAAGCGGCAAGGAGATTTTATGTGGTTTGAAAAAATGATTGCAGCTGCAAACGATGCGCTTTACGGGTACATTTTGATTATTGCATTGATAGCAGGCGGTCTTTACTTCACCGTGCGTACCAAGGGCGCACAGTTCCGCTTGCTTGGTGCGCAGATTGGCGCGGTAACCGAAAAGCCTAAGGACGGGAACGGTGTTTCCTCTTTCCAGGCGTTGATGGTTTCTACTGCCTCTCGTGTGGGCACGGGCAATATCATCGGCGTGTCTACCGCGCTTTGTCTGGGTGGCTTTGGTGCCATGTTCTGGATGTGGGTGATTGCGCTGATTGGCGGTGCGACCGCGCTCGTGGAAAGCACCCTGGCGCAAATTTTCAAGCGCCGCGGAGAGCAAGGCTCCTACGGCGGTCCCGCTTATTACATAGAGAAGGGACTTGGCTGCAAATGGCTCGCCATTGTGTTCTCTGTGGTTTTGATTATCACCTACGGTGTTGGCTTTAATATGCTGGCGTCCTACAACCTGCAGTCCACCTTCTCGGTTTATAAGTTCTATCATGCTGACTATACGGGCTGGATTATCGGCGGTATACTCGCTCTTCTCGTTGGCTTCTGCTTGCTTGGCGGCGGCAAGCGCATTGTGCGTACCACCGAGGTTCTGGTTCCCTTTATGGGCGTAGCATTTATCTTGGTTTCTCTGATTGTGGTGATACTGAATATCACCTCGCTCCCTGCTGTAATTGCGGAAATTTTCAGGAGTGCATTTGATTTCAAGGCTATTTTCGGTGGCTTTGGCGGCTCCTGCGTGATGTACGGTATCAAGCGCGGTCTTTATAGTAATGAGGCGGGCGTTGGCTCTGCTCCCAACGCAGCAGCATCTGCTGAGGTTGCACACCCTGTTAAGCAGGGACTTGTGCAGACGCTTTCCGTTTTCATTGATACCATTCTTATCTGCTCTGCTACGGGCTTTATGTGTATGAGCTCGGGCGTGGAGGCAACGGCAGAGATGTCCGGTGCGCCCTACGTGCAGGCGGCACTTTCCGCCACCCTTGGCGGCTTTGGCCCTGTGTTCATCACGGTGGCAATGGTGCTCTTTGCCTTTACCACGCTGCTGGGTAATCTTTACTATGTTGACCAGTGTGTCTTTTATATCTGCGGTCGCGTGCCCGCGAAATGGGTACAGCACATCTATCATATTGCAGCCGCCCTTATTGTATTGCTCGGTGCGGGTCTGTCCGCCGATTTCCTTTGGAATCTTTCCGACTTGACAATGGGCATTATGACGCTGATTAACGTACCTGTTATCATCATTCTCGGCAGATACGCCTATGGTGCGCTGAAGGATTATGTCGCACAGCGCAAGGCGGGGCAGCAGCCTGTTTTCCACGCCGAAACCGTTGGCCTTGCAGGCAAGACCGATTACTGGCAGAGCGAGGAATAATCGAGGAATAATTGATAAAATAAAACGCAAACAGCCACCCTATGGGGTGGCTGTTTGATTTGGCTAAGAGCGTGGACGGCGGCGGTTTGAAACCGCCGCCTATTCGCCTCGCCAAGTCTTGCGACTTGCGCTTGAAGGTGTCTGCGCCACCTTCCCCACGATGCCGCCTGTGGCGGCATCGTGATATCTCCAAGCACTCTCTCCGCTATAACGAAAAGGGGCACCCATTCGGGCGCCCTCGTTATGGCGGAGAGAGTGGGATTCGAACCCACGGTTCCTTGCGGAATCACTGGTTTTCAAGACCAGCTCCTTAAACCACTCGGACATCTCTCCGTATGTTTTATGCACGGTGTTTTCTCGCCCACGTGAGGGCGTGTCATAACAGGCTTTATCTTATCATATTTTTGCGGCTTTGTCAAGGTCGCTGCAGGGGCTTTTGCGGAGATTTTGCAAATTCGTGTAAATTTTTTTGCGTTTGCTATTGCAATTTTCTAAAGGTTATGCTAAAATAGTAAGGCTATGTATATTTGCGCGTTTTTTGCGTTTGATTTTTTATTGTTTTGGAGGTTTCATTATGGGTTTTCATCCTGTTGAAGTAATTCTTGGTATTGTTATGATGGTTCTGGCACTTTTCATTGTCGTGCTTGTGCTGATGCAGCAGGGCAAGGATAAGAAGCTTTCCGGTACGATTGCCGGCGGTGCTGATACCTACTACAGCAAGGGCAAGAAGCACAGCAAGGACGTGATTCTTTCCCGCCTGACTATCGCTACTGCGATTGTTTTCTGCCTGCTGGTTGTTGCGATGTACGTCGTGCTGCCCATTCTGCCCCGCGCATAATGTGTATAATGAATGAATTTGAAAGAGCTGATGCGAATTTCGCATCGGCTCTTTTGCTTTATGTGCGGTTTGGCGCTTTATGGCAGCAGACCAAAGTTTTGCTCCTTTGTCCGCTTTTTTTATTTTATCTGAAAAATGCGTAAAAACTCTTGCAATGGTGTCTGTGACTTGTTATAATGAAATTAGCCATGTACCCTAAAATAAAAATATAAGGAGAATTATATTATGGCAAATCGTTTTGTATCCAATGCAATTTCCTATCACGGCAAGGGCGCAATTCAGGAGATTCCTGCAATTGTTGCGGCAAAGGGCTTCAAGAAGGCTTTTGTTGCCTCTGACCCCGACCTTGTCAAGTTTGGCGTAACCGCTAAGGTGACCGACCTGCTGACCGCAAACGGCATGGCATTTGAGATTTACTCCGACATCAAGCCCAACCCCACCATTGAGAATGTGAAGTCCGGTGTGGCTGCTTACAAGGCGTCCGGCGCGGATTACATGATTGCAATCGGCGGTGGCTCCTCTATGGACACAGCAAAGGCAATTGGTATCATTATCACCAACCCCGAATTTGCTGATGTGCGCTCGCTTGAGGGCGTTGCTCCCACCAAGAACCGCACGGTATTTACGATTGCCGTTCCCACCACTGCAGGTACTGCAGCTGAGGCAACTATCAACTACGTTATCACCGATGTTGAGCGTAAGCGCAAGTTCGTTTGTGTTGACGTCAACGATATTCCCGACATTGCAATTGTTGACCCCGATATGATGGCAACGATGCCCAAGGGGCTGACCGCCGCTACGGGTATGGACGCACTCACGCACGCGATTGAGGGATACACCACCAAGGCTGCATGGGCATTGCCCGATTGCCTGAATCTTGAGGCAATCCGTCTGATTGCAAAGAGCCTGCGCGGCGCCGTGGAAAACGACCCTGAGGGTCGCGAGGGCATGGCACTCGGTCAGTTTGTAACCGGTATGGCATTTTCTAATGTTGGTCTTGGCATCGCACACTCTGTGGCACACACGCTGGGCGCTGTGTATGACACGCCTCACGGTGTTGCTTGTGCTATGATGCTTCCTATCGTTATGGCTTACAACGCTGATTGCACCGGCGAGAAGTATAAGGCCATTGCTGAGGCTATGGGTGTAGATACCACCGGTATGGACCAGGCCGCTTACCGTAAGGCAGCAGTTGACGCTGTCCGTCAGCTGAGCATTGATGTGGGCATTCCCACCAAGCTTGCTGCACTGAAGGAAGAGGACCTCCAGTTCCTTGCAGAGTCCGCTTATGCAGACGCTTGCGCACCCGGCAACCCCAAGGCTGCTTCTGTTGAGGATATCAAGGCTCTCATTCGTGAGCTGATGTAAACGAAATAAAGAGCCGATGCGGATTTCGCATCGGCTCTTTTTATTTTATTTGTTTCGAATATACTCGTCAATGGCCGCTGCGGCAGCTTTGCCTGCGCCCATGGCGAGAATAACGGTAGCGGCGCCTGTGACGGCGTCACCGCCCGCATAAACACCTTCCAGGCTGGTTTTGCCGGTTGCCTCATCAACGATAATGCCACCCCAACGGTTGATTTCAAGACCCGCGGTGGTATCCTTAATCAGGGGATTGGGAGAGGTGCCAATCGACATGACAACGGTATCTACATCAAGCACATATTCGCTGTCGGGAATCTCGACAGGGCGGCGGCGACCCTGCTCATCAGGCTCGCCCAGCTCCATACGAATCAGGCGCATGCCCGTGACAAAGCCATTCTTCGGGTCGCGTCTGTCTGCCTCGTTGCGGTAGCCGAGAATCTCGGTGGGGTTATTGAGAAGCAGGAACTCAATGCCTTCCTCAATGGCGTGCTCCACCTCCTCGCGGCGGGCGGGCAGCTCCTCCATAGAGCGACGGTAGACAATATAAACCTTTTCGGCACCTAGACGGAGCGCGGTGCGTGCGGCGTCCATGGCAACATTACCACCGCCGACAACAGCAACGCGACCACCGCGCATAATCGGCGTGGTGCTGTCCTCACGGTAAGCCTTCATCAGGTTGACGCGTGTGAGGTATTCGTTTGCGGAATAAACACCTTTGAGGTTTTCGCCGGGGATATTCATAAAGCGGGGCAGACCTGCACCGGAGCCGATAAAGACAGCCTCGTAGCCATCTTCCATGAGCTCCTCAATGGAAATGGTGCGACCGACCACCACATTGGTGGCAATTTCAACACCAAGCTCCCTCAGACCTTCAATTTCATCTGCTACAATTGCCTTAGGCAGACGGAATTCGGGAATGCCGTAAACCAGCACGCCGCCCGCGATGTGAAAGGCCTCAAAAATCGTGACGCTGTAGCCCTTTTTGGCGAGGTCGCCCGCACACGTGAGACCGGAGGGACCCGAGCCGATGACAGCTACGCGGTGACCGTTGGAAATGGGCTTTTCGGCGCCGGTGGCCTTTCTTGCGTTGTGGTAGTCCGCTACAAAGCGCTCAACGCGACCGATGCCGACAGGCTCACCCTTGATGCCGCGGACACACTTGCCCTCGCACTGCGTTTCCTGGGGGCAGACGCGGCCGCACACGGCAGGCAGGGAGCTTTGCAGTGCAATGGTTTCGTAAGCGCCTTCAAAATCACCCTTTGCAGCCTGCGCCAAGAAGAGGGGAATGTTGATTTGAACGGGGCAGCCCGCTACGCAGACGGGCTTTTTGCACTGCAGACAGCGCGCCGCCTCGTCCATGGCGAGCTCAGGCGTGTAGCCGAGCGCCACCTCGTCAAAATTATGTGCACGAACCTTGGGGTCCTGTGCGGGCATTTCATTTTTCTTCATTGCCATATTTGCCATATCAGTTTTCCTCCGCCTGACGGAACAGATTGCAGGTTTCCTCGTACTCGTGGCGCTCAAAGTCACGGTACATCATGGAGCGCTCCATTGCCTCGTCAAAGTCAATCTGGTGGGCATCAAATTCGGGGCCGTCCACACAGGCAAACTTAATCTTACCGCCAACAGTCAGACGGCAGCCGCCGCACATACCGGTGCCGTCAATCATGACGGGGTTCATGCTGGCAATGGTCTTGATGCCGTATTCCTTGGTCAGCAGGCTGACAAATTTCATCATGACGAGGGGACCGATGGTGATGACCTCATCATACTGCTCGCCTGCTTCAATCAGGGCGCGCAGCGCGTCGGTAACAAGACCTTTTTCGCCTACAGAGCCGTCGTCGCTCATCAGCACGAACTTGGAGCAGTTGGCACGAAATTCGTCCTCAAGAATCACCAAATCCTTGTTGCGGAAGCCGACAATGGCGTGCACCTCAGCACCTGCCTTGTGCAGTGCCTTGGTGACAGGGTAAGCGATAGCGGAGCCAACGCCGCCGCCAACAACAGCCACCTTCTTGAGCCCCTCAATCTCGGTTGCGCGACCAAGGGGGCCGCAGAAATCGGCAAGGCAATCGCCAACTGTCAGGTGATTGAGCTTTTCGGTGGAGCCGCCTACAATCTGAAAGATAATGGTGACGTTGCCTGTAAGGGCGTTGCTGTCTGCGATTGTGAGGGGAATGCGCTCGCCCTTCTCGTCCACACGCAGAATGATAAACTGCCCGGGCTTGGCCTTTTTGGCAACCAGCGGCGCCTTGATTTCAAGCAGGGTAACGGTAGGGTTCAGCTCCTCGCGTTTGACAATCTCGTACATGGGAAATCTCCTTTATTTTCGCTTTTTTAACAGCGCGTAAAACGCTCCCGCGCGGTAGCGCGGGAGCGCAATCAAAATGCTTTGCTAAAAATCAGCAAACACCGTATGCAAGCATAGCGCGCGCAACCTTCAGGAAGCCTGCGATATTAGCGCCTGCAACAAGGTCGTCGCCAAGGCCGTACTCGTGAGCTGCGTCAATGGAGTTCTTGAAGATGTTGTGCATAATCATATGCAGCTTCTCGTCAACCTCCTCAGCGGTCCAGCTGTAACGCATGGAGTTCTGGGACATCTCAAGACCGGAAACCGAAACACCGCCTGCGTTAACTGCCTTGGAGGGAGCAACGACAACGCCGTGTGCCTTGAGGTAAGCAATAGCCTCGTTGGTGGAGGGCATATTTGCAACCTCAACGTAGTACTTGAGACCATTTGCAACCATCAGCTCGGCCTCTGCCACGTCAACCTCGTTCTGGGTTGCACAGGGCATCATAATGTCAGCCTTAACGCCCCAAGGCTTCTGCTTCGGGAAGAACTCAACGCCGAACTTGTCAGCGTAATCCTGTACGCGGTTGCGGCAGGAAGCGCGCATCTCAAGCATGTAGTCAATCTTCTCGGGAGTGCTGACACCATCGGGATCGTAGATGTAGCCGTCGGGACCGGAAATGGTCAGAACCTTACCGCCAAGCTCGTTAATCTTCTTGACAGCGCCCCAAGCAACGTTGCCGAAGCCGGAGATTGCAAAGGTCTTGCCCTTGATGTCGTCGCCGAAGTAGTTCAGCATATCAACGGTGTAGTAAACTGCACCGAAGCCGGTTGCCTCAGGACGGAGGATAGAACCGCCGTAGGGCATACCCTTACCGGTCAGCACGCCGGTGAACTCATCGCGAAGGCGCTTGTACTGACCGAAGAGGTAGCCAATCTCACGTGCACCCACGCCGATATCGCCTGCGGGAACGTCGGTGTTTGCGCCGATGTGCTTCTGGAGCTCGGTCATAAAGCTCTGGCAGAAACGCATAACCTCTGCGTCAGACTTGCCCTGAGGGTCGAAATCAGCGCCGCCCTTGCCACCGCCCATGGGGAGGGAGGTGAGGGAGTTCTTGAAGGTCTGCTCGAAGCCGAGGAACTTCATAATGCTCTCGTTAACGGTGGGGTGGAAACGCAGACCGCCCTTGTAGGGACCGATTGCGCTGTTGAACTGTACGCGGTAGCCGCGGTTTACGCGGGTGTTGCCCTGGTCATCAACCCACGGAACGCGGAACTTGATGGTGCGCTCAGGCTCCACAATCATATCGATAATGCCCTTCTCGATAAACTCAGGGCTCTTAGCCAGCACGGGCTCAAGGGATTCAAGCACCTCGCTGACAGTCTGGTGGAACTCTACTTCACCGGGGTTGCGGCGCTTAACCTGCTCAACAACGCCCTCAATGTAAGCCTTAACTTCGGCACGGGTCATGTTTGCCATTGATTTTTCCTCCAAAATGAAAAATACAGATAATTTCTTGTCGAAAACAAGATTACTCTGCTATTTTATCACAGATAAAATATCTTTGTCAAGTGGTAATTTGCAAGTTACACGCCGAATGCTTGCAAAATGCTATAAAGCGGCATACTTGGGGTGGTAGGCGCATAGGATAAAAAACAATCAAAGAAAGCCGCAAAAGCGGCGAAGGAGTATGGTATGATGAAGCAAGGCTTACCCCCGAAAGTGAAAAAGCTGACCAAAAAAATACTGATACCGAGTATATGCGTGGCGTTTGTCTTGTGTGCCATAGCCGTTGGTGTGGTACTGACGCGCCACACGGCGGCAGAAAGCCCGATGTTAAGCGTGGGGCTGCAGCAGCTGGCAGATGAACGATATCTCGCGTGCAGTGCCGTTGTGGGGAAGGATATCACCTTTGACGAGGGGTGGTTTGATGCGGCGATGGGGTGCGGTACCGTGACCGCTGTTACGGTGGTGGAGCTGCCCCCCGTGGTGGACGGTGTGTTGCGTCTTGGCTACGGAGAGGTAGCAGTGGGGCAAAGCATTCCGCGTGAAACGCTCTCCTATTTGACCTTTACCCCTGCAGACGGGGTGAAAAGCAGTAGCTTTTCCTTTGTGCCGCACACAAGTGACGGCGAGGTGGGTTATGCTTTGACCTGCGCCCTGCGTGTGACCGAAAGCGTGAACTGCTGTCCTGTGGGCAATAAGAGCGTGCTGGCGGTTTCCACGCACGAAACACTGGTGCTTGCGGGCACCTTGCAGGCGGAGGACGCTGACGGCGATGCACTTTACTATGAAATCTGCAGTTATCCTACCAACGGCTCTGTATCATTGGATACAGTAACGGGCAAGTTCGTTTATGAGCCCGCTGAGGGTTATCACGGTGAGGATTCCTTCACCTGGCGCGCACAGGACGAAAACGGCGGATATTCCGAACCTGCTACCATTCAGGTGACGGTGCGTGAGCTTGGTGAGGGCTATACCTTTGCCGATATGGAGGGGCATACCAATCATACGCACGCTTTGCGCGTGAGCGAAAAGGGTCTGCTCAGTGGCGAAAAAATGGGCGGCAAGCATTATTTCCACCCTGAACGGGCGCTAACGCGTGCGGCGTTTGTGACGGTTCTTCTGAAGGCCGCTGAGATTGAGGCGCCACACTGCGAGCATACTGTTTTTGCCGATGACGCTGATATTCCCGCACCGATGCGCGGCGCAGTGCAGTATGCACTGGATAAGGGGTATCTGGAAAAAACCGATAACTTCCGCCCGAATGATGCGATTACGCGTGCAGAGGCTGCGGCAATTGCCGCCAAGGTGCTTTCGCTGAGCGCGCCGGGATATTATGAAACGGTAGGGGATTTTTCTGCCATTCCCATCGGTGTTGCCGATGCGCTTTATGCGATTTATGAGGGCGGCTATATCTCGACAATGGAGGGCGGTGTGCTGGCGCCGCAGGGCGTACTGACCCGTGGCGATGCTGCCGCATTTTTCGCCAGGGTTCTTGACGAAAAGGGAGAATAACCCCTACACGGATAAAAAAAGAAAGTTATTTTTTGCCCTTGCATTTTTGTCGGTTTTGTTTTATAATGATGGTTGATTAAAACAAAGGCCTGGTAATATCAATGACAATGACGAAAAAAGAGCTCTGTGTGTTTTTTTTGATGGCGGTGCTTTCGGGATTTATGATTGGCATCGGCGGTACGGCATCTCTCCTTGCTCAATTCCTTTTTGGCAATTGGGGTAAGCTTGTTGGTGCGGTGCTGTTCTCTCTCGGTATTTACGCAATCGTAACTTATGGCATGAAGCTGTTCACCGGTATGGTGGCAGATATCCCCAAATTGGGACTTGGCGGTCTTTGGCAGCTGCCGCTTTGCTTTTTCGGTAATATTCTGGGCGTGGCGCTTGTGGCGGCCCTTGTATGGAATTCGCCGCTGGCGGCGAGCGTTGTTCCGATGGGCAAGGCAATTGTCTGGGGCAAGCTGGCAATGAAGGGCTGGGGTATCAAGTGTTTCTGCTCCGCGATTCTTTGCGGTTGGCTGATTACGCTGTCGGTCTGGGCGTCCAAATATGCACCCAAAAAGAATCTGAGCGCCTCTATCGAGGTTATTTTCCCTGTTGTGGTTTTCGCCTTCTGCGGCTTTGACCACTCGGTGGCAAATATGCTGTATTTCTATTTTGCAGGCCTGCTGACCTGGCAGGTGCTTGGCTATGTGCTTGTCAGCATCGCGGGTAATATCATTGGCGGTGTGCTTCTGCCCCTTGTCATTGTTCTCAAGGAGCGAGCCAAGGCAGAGCGTGCCGCACTTGATGCCGCACAGGCAGAAAACCAATAAAAAAGCCCCCACACGGGGGCTTTTTTATTGGTAATTGCGAAAAGACTTGCAAATTTTGAAAAATATATTATAATGGAGATAGCACAAGAAAGAAAAGGATAACAATATGCTTTTGAAATTAAAGGAACGCGGGCTTGGCACACCAAAGCTTGTCATCACAGTGCTGCTTTTCCTGTCGGCGCTTCTTTCGCTCATTCCCGTGGTGACGGGGGAGGGGGACGCCTTCAGTTATATTTATTGCTTTATTACAGCGCTGTTTGTGCTCCTGCCCCCTGTCTTAACATTGCTTCTGCGTTGGGAGATGCATTTCGGCTTTTATTTGGTCTTTTCCCTTTATACGATGGGGCCGCTGCTTGGTGCAGTCTATAAGCTCTATTACGTCACCTCATGGTGGGATATTTTGCTGCACGCGCTGGCGGGCTTCCTTTTTGCCGTGGTGGGTGCGCATCTCGCCACTGCGCTGAATAAGGGCAGGGAGCCCTCTTATGCCCTTGCAATTGTTTTTGGACTGCTGGTCTCGCTCGGTGTTGCCGCGCTCTGGGAGTTTTTTGAGTATGGCGCCGATATCGTGCTTGGCTCCGATATGCAGACCGATACCGTGATACATAGCTTTGTTACCAAATTGGGTGGCGTAAATGGTGGTGTTGTCCGCTATGAGGGAATTGCCGATACCTTGGTAAACGGTCAGTCACTTGGACAGGGGGGGTATATTGATATCGGTCTGATTGATACGATGAGCGATATGCTGTACGAGGCAATAGGGGCAATCGGATATGCCGTTTATGCGCTTTTTGACCGTGGCAGACACCCCTTAATCAAGCATCTTAAACGCTGAAATGCATAAAAAGAGCACCCGTAGGGTGCTCTTTTTATGTTCAGTCCTTGCAGATTACCTTTTTGTGCCAGCATTTTTTGCCGCAGGCAGGGCAGGTCATTTTTCTGGTTCTGCCCATATGCGGCGCCATCGTGACAGCTTTGATGCTCGGCACGTATTTGTGTCCGCAGCACTTACATTCATAGTAGCCTGCCGTTTGCTCGATTTTCAGGGCGAAGAAAAAGCCCGTGATACCCAGCACGAAGCCGGCTGCGATGATGACGATGCGCGTCCACGTCGGCATTTCTATCAGGCCGCCGATAAGCGTGCCGCCAAGTAAAATAACGGTTGATAGAATACCGATAAGCACCTCAAGCGAGAGGAGCTGTCGGTCGGCCTGCTCCTTTTGCTTGCTCATTTCAAGGAGCAGCTCCTCTGATTTTGACTTGTAATCCTGCATAGTGACAATCTCTCCGTGTAATAAATCGTTTACGTCTATCTCAAGCGCTTGGCATAAAGCGAGCATAATGGCAGAGTCGGGCATACCGCGCCCCGTTTCCCATTTTGAAATCGCCCTGTCGGTGATATGCAGCTTTTCGGCAAGCTCTGCCTGCGTGAGATTTTTGGCGCGTCTGCACTTGGCAATGAATTTTCCAATTTTTATCTGATCCATTTTATCGCCTCCTGTTTCCCTTATTATATAATGCGCGGTATGGAAAGTCAACATACGCTTGGTAGAGTCGTGAATGCAATCATTCTTATTTGCGTGGCGGTGGAGGTTCGCCTCCGCGCCATTCACCGCCTGAGATAGAAAAAAGCGCACCGAAAGGTGCGCTTTGGCAGGATTCGCCCCGCTTTGGCGGCTTTGCCGCCACGCTTAAAGAATGCCTTGATGCCTGAACGGCATCATTTTGCTGCACAAAAGCGACATTCTTTTCCACCGCATAG
>JAFQMP010000019.1 GCA_017396225.1 Clostridia bacterium
CGCCATTCGGGTACTTCACGCCGAGAATGAGCATGTGCTCTGCCATCCAGCCCTCTTTGCGGCCAAGGTAGGAGGCGATGCGGAGTGCAAAGCACTTCTTGCCAAGCAGAACGTTTCCGCCGTAACCGGAGTTAACGGACATAATCTCGTTGGTCTCGGGGAAGTGGGTGATATAACGGTTAGCCTCGTCAATGTCAGCGCGTGCGTGCAGACCCTTGATGTAGTCAGGGCTGTCGCCAAGTGCCTCAAGAACGTCGGTGCCAACACGGGTCATAATGAGCATGTTGAGTACAACGTAGATGGAGTCGGTCAGCTCGATGCCGTACTTAGCGAAGTCGGAGCCGACAACGCCCATGGAATAGGGGATAACGTACATAGTACGGCCCTTCATGGAGTTCTTGTAGAGCTTGAAGAGCTTCTCCTTCATTTCAGCGGGAGCCATCCAGTTGTTGATGTTGCCTGCGTCCTCGCGCTTGGTGGTGCAGATAAAGGTTCTGTCCTCAACGCGTGCAACGTCGTTGATAGCGGTGCGGTGCAGGTAGCAGTTGGGAAGCAGGTCCTGGTTGAGCTTGATCATCTCGCCGGTGCTGCAAGCCTCTGCGCGCAGAGCCTCTGCCTGTGCCTCGGTACCGTCAATCCAGACGATTTTGTCGGGGCAGGTCATAGCGGCCATCTCATCAATCCAAGAAAGGACATACTTGTTGTTGGTCAAATTAGCCATAGTTTTATCTCCTCCTGTATTTGGGACTGTTTACCAGTCAATTCCAATTTGCATTATACTACATTTTTGCACAATTTGCAATCAAATCTTTCAAAGGTTACAGAATGTTAACAATTTAATTCTATAAATATCATTTATTTAGGCAAAGACGGCGATGATTTTTGCAAGTTTTGCTTTTCAAACTTGCAAAATAATTTAAGCGGTGCTCTCTTGTCCGCCTTTTTTGGAAAAGAGTGAACGCCCCAACCACTGAATATCACTGATTTGCAGCCCGCCGCAGGGGAAAAGCAGCACAAGATAAAAAAGTATCAGCGTGACAATGTGCAGGGTGAGAGTGCCGCCGTTGCAGATAGGCGCAGGGACAAGCAGCTCAAAGGAAAGGTAGCCGAGCAGGGCAGCGCCAATCGCAGCCGCCAGCGGGCGGAAGAGCAGCTTGCTGATTTTGGGGCGGTATCCGCTGACCTTCAACAGACGGCAGATGCTGAGTGCGGCGTTCAGTATTTCGGTAATATAAATGGTAACAATGTAACCGTTGATACCCATTAGGGGCACCAGAATTAAGACGGCAATCACCGATACCGAGGCATCAAGAATGTTGACATTCATTGAATACACCTGCTCACCAAGCCCCTTTAACAGGGCATCAGTGGCGGTATCAAGGTACATCACGGGAATGAGTGGTGCCAGCCTTGCGATAAACCGTCCTGCCTCGGCATTGCCGTAGAGAACGGTGCCGAGCTCGCTTGACAGTGAGAGCATCACGGCTGCTGTACCCACCGAAAAGAGCAGCGCCATTTGGTAGGCGCGCCCTGCAATATAGCGGATTTCCATGTGGTTTTTCCTCGTGCTTTGCTCGGTGACTTCGGGGATTAAAAGCGCGGAAAAGGAGGAAAGAATGGCAGCGGGATAGAGCACGACGGGCAGTGCCATGCCCTGTAAGGTTCCGTAGGCGGCGAGGGCGGCGGAATTACCCGATCCATATCTTTGAAGACCGCGTGGGATTAAAATGTGTTCTATTGTTAGTAAACCTGACCGCATATATGCGCTGATGGCAACAGGGAGCGCAACGGGCGCCACGTGGATAATATCGCTGCTTTTTTTGGCATTTTTTACCTTATGACGCCGCTTGTCAAGCGCGTATAACACAAGGTTGTGAAAAAGACTTGCACTCTCCGCAATTGCGCCGCCGAGCAGGATAGCAAGAATGCTCCCCTCAACGGTTTTCGGCGCGAAGGCAAGCAGGAGATAAACGGTCAGGGAAATCTTAATAGCCTGCTCACTGACCTGCACAATCGCGTTCTTGAAGGCGCGTCTGACGGCGGTGAAATACCCGTTGAAAACCGTGGTGACTGCAATCGGTATGAGCGTCAGTGCCAGCATATAGAGTGCCCGTACCGTACGCGCATCGCGCAGGGCATACAGCCCGATGGGGCGTGCGAGCAGTAAAAGGAGCATGGTTGCCAGGCTGCTGAAGAAAAGCGCGTAAGCGAGGCAGACGCGCAGGCACCGCCCGTTGTCGGCCCCTCCTGTCCGTCCTAAGCGCTCTGCCACGGTGCGCACGGTTGCCAGATGAATGCCCGAGGTTGCCAGTGTAATGGCAAAGCCGTAGACACCGCCGATGAGTGACAGAAGACCCATTGCCTCCGCGCCGACCTTGCCGGAAATATAGACGTTGAAGGCAACGCTTACGGTGCGCATCAGGAGTGTGACCGCCGTGAGGAGCAGGGCATTGTAAAAATATTGCTGTTTTGCTTTCATTTTTTCTCACCTCAAGGAAATCTATTCGTCATTTCTGCCCGATAGCACACATATCCTCTTTACAAACTGTCAAAAATGTGTTAAAATGAACCTGTAAGCGCCTTATTTTCCACGAAGGAGGAATCGGTTATGACAAAAAAGCTTTCGATAACGATTGGCAGACAGTATGGCAGCGGTGGCAAGGACATTGGCGAGCGCTTGGGCGAGCTGCTTGGCTTCCGTGTGTATGATAAGGAGCTTTTGTTTATGGCCGCACAGAAAAACGGCATCAATCCCGACGCTTTGCGTCGCGTTGACGAAAAGGCGACCAACAGCCTTCTTTATACGCTTGCGGTTGGTTCCTCGCTTTACGGCGCGCGTCATTTTGGCGTCGACGTGCCGATTAACGACCAGCTTTTTATCACGCAGACCGATATTATTAAAAAGGCGGCGGAGGAGGAAAACTGCATTTTTGTCGGTCGTTGCGCCGATTACGTGCTGCGTAATTACCCGCACCGCATCAGCATTTTTGTGCATGCGGATAAGGAATGGCGCGTGCAGCGCATTGCCGAGGAGCTGAATATTGACCGCGCAGAGGCCTTGGCACTGATTACCAAGACCGACAAGCGCCGCATCAATTACTATAATTTCTACACCGGTAAGAAATGGGGCAAATGCGAGAATTATCATATTGCCATTGACAGCAGTATGCTTGGCATTGAGGGCGCGGCGCAGATGATTGCTGACGTTGCCCGCCGTTATATGGCAGAAATGCCCGATGATGAGGCATAAGATATCAAAATACCGAAAACAGGGGAGAACGGCGTCGGTGCCGTTCTCCCTTTATGCATTTATGCATAATTATATGCAAACATTCGGAAAATCTATTGACAAGCCGCCCCGCAATCGCTATAATACCTATATAAGTATTTTTAATTATAAATTTTGCAAAGGAAATCTACTATGGCAATGAACAGAAGAGAAGCGCGCGAGGCGGTATTCACCCTACTTTTTGAAACGGAATTCAAAGCCGAGGAAGCGCGCGAGGAAATCTTTACGCTGTCCTGCGAAAACCGCGAGATTGAGGCAGATGAATATGTTCACGATGTCTATTTTGGTGTGGCCGAGCATCTTGATGAAATTGATGCGCTGATTGGAAAGCATTCCAAGGGCTGGAAGACCTCGCGTATTTCCCGCGTGTCCCGCTCGATTATGCGCCTTGCCATTTACGAGATGCGCTACCGTGCGCTCCCTGCGGGTGTTGCGATTAATGAGGCGGTTGAGCTTTGCAAGAAGTTTGATGAGGAGAGTGCACGCCCCTTCGTCAATGGCGTTCTCAACAGTGTGAAGGACGAGCTTTTCGGTAATTCGTGATGAAAAAATGCTATATTGGCATTGATACCAGCAACTACACCACCTCGGTTGCCGTTGTGAATGAGGCGGGCGAGGTGGTGGCAAACCTCAAGGCACCGCTCCCTGTCGGGGAAGGTGCACGCGGGCTCAGGCAGAGCGATGCCGTGTTTGCCCACACCAAAAATCTGCCCGCGCTGCTTGACAGGCTGGGTGAGATTTTAGGGGAATACACCCCTGTTGCCGTCTGTGTATCGGACAGGCCGCGCGGTGTGGCGGATTCCTATATGCCCTGCTTCCTTTCGGGTGTGGTGGCAGCGCGCGCGATTGCGGCCGCACGGGGGATTCCGCTTTTTACCACCTCGCATCAGGAGGGGCATTTGATGGCGGCGCTCCATTCTGCGGGTGCACCGCTTGTGGCAGGGCAGCCCTTTGGCGCCTTCCACGTGTCGGGCGGCACCACTGAAATGCTGCTGGTTACCCCCGATGATGCCGCCTTTACCGTTGAAAAAATCGGCGGCACTGCCGACCTCAATGCAGGACAGGCGGTGGACCGTATCGGCGTGTTAATGGGCTTATCCTTTCCCGCAGGCCCCGCACTGGAGGCGCTTGCAAGAGAAAATGACAAGCCCATTCCGCGCCCGCGCATTAGCGTGCGCGAGGGCGTTTGCCACATTTCGGGGCTTGAGAATATGGCAGCAGCACTCTTTCGGGAAACCGATGACAAGCCGCTGGTTGCCGCCTTTGTGCTCCGCTTTATCGGGGATACGCTTGCCGCTATGGCAGCACATCTGCGTGCCACGCACGGCGTACTGCCCCTGCTCTTTGCGGGCGGTGTGATGAGCAACCGCATCATCGCGGCAGCGTTAACAAGCAGGCTTGGCGCAGATGTTTATTTTGCAGAGCCTGCGTTTTCTGCCGACAATGCGGCAGGCGTGGCGCTGCTTTGCCGCGCAAAGGCGCATTGATTTTTCTGAAAAGGGGGGAAGGGATATGACAGACAACCTGTTAACGGTGACAGAGCTGAACGACTATCTGAAGCTTGCTTTCGAGAGCAATCCCTTTCTTGCCGATATTTACGTGCGCGGTGAGATTTCCAATTTTACCAATCATCAGCGCACGGGTCACTTTTACTTTTCACTGAAGGACGAGAGCGGTACCGTGCGTGCCGTGATGTTCCGTACCTACGCAGGGCGCGTGCGTTTTTTGCCCGAAAACGGTATGAAGGTGATATTGCACGGCAGGGTTTCGGTATTTCCGCGTGACGGACAGTATCAGATTTATGCGGACGATATGCAGCCCGACGGCTTGGGTGCACTGCACCTTGCCTTTGAGCAGCTGAAGGCAAAGCTTGCAGCCGAGGGACTTTTTGATTCTGCGCGCAAGCGTCAGCTGCCCCTTTACCCCACGCGCATCGGCGTGATTACCTCGCCCACGGGCGCCGCGGTGCACGATATTATCAGCATTTTAACGCGCCGTTATCCTGCGGCTGAAATTCTGCTCTATCCTGCACTGGTGCAGGGCACGAGCGCGCCCGAAAGCCTTGCGGCGGGCATCAGATTTTTTCATGAGAAAATGCCCGCCGACCTTTTGATTATCGGGCGTGGCGGTGGCTCCACTGAGGATTTGTGGGGCTTTAACAGTGAGATGCTTGCCCGTACCGTGGCGGCATCGGAAATCCCCGTGATTTCGGCTGTCGGACACGAAACCGATTTCACAATCTGCGATTTTGTGGCGGATTTGCGCGCGCCCACCCCCTCGGCGGCGGCAGAGCTTGCCGTGCCCGACAGCGGAGAGCTGCGGATTGTCCTTGATGCGCGTGCGCGCCAAATGGAAGCGGCATTGTCTGCCCAAATCAACCTCGGACGCCGTGCGCTTCAGGCGCTTGCTGCGGCACGTGTCATGCGCTCGCCGCTCCATTATGTTGAGGACAGGCGTATGGCGCTCGGTCACACCGAGGAGAGGCTTGATATAGCCTTTATGCAGTATATCACCAAGGAAAAAAGCCGTTTTGCGGCACTTTGCGGTAAAATGGATTCCCTGAACCCCTTAGCGGTGCTGTCGCGCGGCTATGCAGCAGTGCTTGATGACGACAGGCATGCAGTCTGCAGCGTGCGTGCGCTTTCTGAGGGGGAAAATATAACGGTCTGCTTTGCAGACGGCGAAGCGAGTGCGACGGTGACGTCCACTCGGGAAAGTGAGTCGTTATGAATAAGGAAATGAGCTTTGAGGCTGCGATGACGCGGCTTGAGGAGGTTGTCGCCACGCTTGAGGCGGGGAGTGTATCGCTTGATGCTGCGCTTGCTGCCTATGAGGAGGGCGTCAGCCTGATTCGTCTTTGCCACGATAAGCTGAATGTTGCCGAGGCGCGCATTATGCTGGTGCGTGAGGGCGCCGACGGCGTGGAGACCACTCCCTTTACGGAGGGAGAGGCATGACCTTGCAGGAACGCCTTCTTGTCAACGCAGGGTTGGTTGAGGAAGCGCTTGCACGTGCGTGCGCGCGCTACGATGCGGATTTCGCCGCCGTGATTGATGCCGTCAGGTACAGCCTGCTTGCCCCGCGCGCCAAGCGCGTCCGTCCGACACTGGTGCTTGAATTTGCCAAGCTGTTCGGCGGCAGCACAGAGGCGGCACTGCCCCTTGCCGTGGCGGTTGAAATGGTGCATACCTATTCACTCATTCATGATGATTTGCCCTGTATGGATAATGATGACCTGCGCCGCGGTCGCCCGACCTGCCATAAGGCATTCGGAGAGGCAACTGCACTGCTTGCGGGCGATGCGCTCCTGACGGGCGCCTTTGCGGAGATTGCCGCAGCCCCTCTCGCCCCTCTCGCTGTTCGCGATGCCGTTTCTGTGCTTTCTGAGGCGGCAGGCGCCTTTGGTATGATTGGCGGTCAGGTGATGGACCTTGCGGGTGAGGACACGCTCCTGCCCCTTGACAAGCTTTTGAAGCTGCATCACCATAAAACAGGTGCGCTGATTGTGGCGGCTGCCAAGCTCGGTGCCATTGCAGCAGGACTTTCGCTTGATGACGCGCGTATGACAGCTGTTGCACGCTATGCTGCGGGCGTAGGACTTGTCTTTCAGATTGTCGACGATGTGCTTGATGCCACTGCCGATGCTGAAACGGCAGGGAAGAGTGTGCGCTCCGACAGCAATAAAACCACCTTTATGCGTTACTATTCGCCCGATGAGGCGCTTGCCTATGCAGGTGCCGTCAACGAGGAGGCGAAGCACGCAATTTGTGATTTGCAGGATACTGCATTTTTCTTTGAATTTGCCGACAGTCTGCTCGGCAGAAGGAGTTAATGATGAGTGTTTTTCTGAAAAATGTTGTTGACCTTTTCACCAATCCCGTGATGATGTGCGCCGTCTTTTCCTGGATATTCGCGCAGATTATCAAGCTTTTTACCTCCCCCTTGCATCTGAAGGACAATTCTGTCGGCAATTTCCTGGTGGGCAGTGGCGGCATGCCAAGCTCACACTCGGCGGCGGTTTGCGCCACCTGTATTTCCTGTGGTTTGCTTTACGGCTTTGGCAGCACCTATTTCGCCATTTCGGGCGTGCTTGCCGTTGTGGTTATGCGCGATGCCGCAGGTGTCAGACGCGAGTCGGGCAAGCAGGCAGCTGTCATTAACCGCGTGACGCAGGAGATGAACAAGAAGAAGGGCTTTGACTACGAGCTTCTGAAGGAGCTGCTCGGCCATACGCCCTTGCAGGTATTCGCGGGCGCGGTGCTCGGCACTGCGATGGCTTTCATTTGCCAGCTCTGGCTCTTCCCGATTATTTTCCCCGGCGCGTTTCCTGTAGGACTGTAATATGCGCCTTGACCTTTACTTGCTTGAAAACGGCTACGCAGATAGTCGTGAGAGCGCCAAGCGCCTGATTGAGGAGGGGCTTGTGACGGTAAACGGCACGGTGGCAACCAAGCCTGCCAAGGATATTGTGGGTGCGCCCGTCATTTCCGTGACCCCCAAAAAATATGTCGGTCGCGGCGGCGAGAAGCTGGCGGCGGCGCTTGCGCTCTTTGAGATTGAGGTCGCAGGGCTGCGCGCGCTGGATATCGGTGCTTCCACAGGCGGCTTTACCGATTGCCTGTTGCAGCAGGGCGCCTCGCACGTTGTGGCGCTCGATGCGGGCATAGGGCAGCTGCACCCAAGGCTTCTTGCCGACAGCCGTGTAACCAATATTGAAAAATACAACGCCCGCGCACTTGAAAAAGACGATGTGGGCGAAACGGATATTGTCGTGATGGACGTATCCTTTATTTCCCAGACCTATATTCTGCCGCGTATTCCCGCAGTGCTTTCGCGCGCAGGCAAGGTCGTTACGCTCATCAAGCCGCAGTTTGAGGCCGGGCGTGCGGCACTGAATAAGCAGGGTATCGTGCGCGCACCGCGCGACCGCATACACGCCATTTCGCGCGTGCTTGATGCGGCTGTTATGGTGGGACTTTCTCCTGTGGGGCTTGCCCCCTCGCCGATTCTCGGCGGGGACGGTAACGAGGAATATCTGGCATACCTTGTGCCAAGTGAAAGCCCACAGGCGCTTCCCCCCGCGGCAGTGGAAAATACAGTGAAAAATAAGGCGGTGACAAGACTTTTATGAGAAACATAGCCCTTATTACAAATTTTAATATTTACGAGAAGGCGAATGCAGCCCTGACCGTGGCAGAGGCGCTGATTGGCTTCGGTGCCGAATCGGTGCTGATTGCCTCGCAGAACAAGGATAAAATCTTCCGTATGCATCGCAGCCGCCGTGAATTTACCTATCTCCCGCTTGAGGAGCTTTATCGTGAGGCTGAGGCTATCGTGGTGCTTGGCGGAGACGGCTCCTTGCTTGATGCTGCCCGCCGTGCCGCACCCTGCGGCAAGCCGCTGCTCGGCATCAATATGGGGCATCTCGGTTATATGTCGGAGCTTGAAATGAGCGAGATTGACTATCTCAAGCGCCTGATTACCGATGAGTATGAGATTGACCGCCGTGCGATGCTGCACGTTGCCGTCAAGCGTGAGGGGGGCGGCGTGCGTGCCGAGGCCTATGCCCTTAACGATGCGGTGATTTCCAACGGCGGTGTGTCGCGAATTGTGGACCTTGAGCTTTATGCAGGCGGTGAGCCGGTCACGCTTTATCGCGCAGACGGCGTGATTGTCGCTACCCCAACGGGCTCCACGGCCTATTCGATGTCGGCGGGCGGCCCTGTTGTTGACCCTCACCTTTCGGGGCTTTGTGTGACGCCGATTTGCTCGCACTCCCTCACGGCGCGTCCGATTATTTTCCGTGATGATGCCGACCTTGCGCTCAAAAATATCTGCCAGCGTGAGAAAATGCTTTGTCTTACGGTTGACGGCAGACTGAATTTTGAAATTTACCGTGGCGATTCGGTTGCCTTCTCGCGCTCGAAAATCGACACGCTCTTTATCCGCTTTAAGAAAAGCGGCTTTTACAACAGACTGAAAAGCAAAATGAATTCCTATAACTAAACCAAAGGAGCAGGGGAAATGAAAAGTAACAGACAAAAGAAAATTCTTGCCATTGTCAACCGTTACCACATTGAAACGCAGGACGATTTGATTGACCGTCTGACTGCCGAGGGCTTTACCGTTACGCAGGCAACCGTTTCGCGTGATATCCGTGAGCTGCAGCTAACCAAGGTGCTGACCAACCGCGGTACCTACCGCTACGTTGCCCCTAAGCGCGAGGATATGGTGGCGGGCCTGAAATTCAATGCGGCACTGGTGGATTCTATCATCAGCGTAGAGGCGGCAATGAACATCATTGTCATCAAGACCTATCCCGGTCTGGCACAGGCTGTTGCCGCAGGTGTTGATAACCTTGCCATTCCCGAGGTGCTCGGCTGTGTGGCAGGCGATGATACCATTATGGTTGCGACCAAAACCGAAGGCGCCGCAAAGAGCATCAGCGAGCGCATTCACGTGATGATGAAGGCCGGCTGATATGATTGCATCGCTCCATATTGAAAATATGGCGATTATCTCCGCGCTTGATGTTGATTTCGGGGGCGGGCTTTCGGCAATTACAGGTGAAACGGGTGCCGGTAAATCGGTGTTGATTGATTGCGTGCTTTTCCTGCTGGGCGGCAAGCCCACAAGAGACCTGCTGCGCCACGGTACCGACAAGGGGCTTGTCAGTGCGGTCTTTACCGATATCGGCAGAGGGGCACGTGAGTATCTCACGGATAACGGCTTTACACCGGGGGAGGAGCTGCTCCTACAGCGGACACTGACGGCTGACGGCAAGACCGCCGCAAGGCTTGACGGACGTATGATTCCGCAGGCGATGCTGCGTGCGCTTGGAAGGCATCTTGTGAGTGTGCACGGACAAAATGACAATCAGCTGCTCCTTGACGGCACTGCTCAGGCAAGGGTGCTTGACGGCGTTGCCGATTTTGGCGGTATGCTTGACGCCTATCGTGAGACCTACCGCCTTTGGCGGGCGGCAGAGGCAAGGCTTGCTGAAACCGAGAGGGAAGGTGCTGAAAAGCTGCGCCTTGCCGATATTCTGCGCTTTCAGATTGCCGAGATTGATGAGGCAGTCCTGCAGGTCGGTGAGGAGGAAGCGCTGGTTGCACGCCGTGCGCTCCTGCAGAACAGCGAGCGTATTGCCAAGCAGACAGGGTTTACCTATCACGTCCTGAAGGGCAGTGAAAAGGGCGCAGCTGCACTGATTTTTGAGCGCGCCGCTGCGGCGATGCAGAGTGTTTCGGGCGTGTTGCCCGAGGCTGAGGCGCTTGCCGCACGCCTGACCTCACTGCGTTATGAGGTGCTTGATATCGCCGAAACGGTAGCGGATATACTGGAGGGCGCCGATGAGAACCCCACTGCGGCGCTGGACGCGGTTGAGGCACGCCTTGACCGCATCAGTAAGCTGGAGCGCAAATACGGCGCCGATATCGCGGCCGTTCTGGCACATCGCGCGCAGGCTGCGGAAAAGCTTGAATTGCTGGATAATGCCGAGGAAATTGCACACCGCTTGCGTGCTGAAATCAAGGCACACAAGGCAGAGCTTTCCCGCCTTGCGACACTGTGTCACGCGGCACGCGTACAGGCAGCAAAGGAGCTTGATGCGCGGATTGCTACCGAGCTTTCCTTCCTTGATATGCCTGCCGTTCGCTTTGAAATCAGCGTGCGCGATACAGGTGTGTACGGAGCCGACGGTGTTGATGAGATTGTATTTATGATTTCCACCAACAAGGGTGAAGCGATGATGCCGCTTTCCCGCGTGGCATCGGGTGGCGAGCTTTCCCGCGTGATGCTTGCACTCCGTACCGTGCTTTCTGACCGTGACGGCGTGGGTACTGCCATTTTTGATGAGGTGGATACCGGTATTTCGGGCAAAACCGCCCGCAAGATTGGCATCAAGCTGACCGAGATTGGCAGGGAAACACAGGTAATTTCGGTTACGCACTCGGCGCAGATTGCATCTATGGCAACCGCACACTATAAAATTGCCAAGCAAGAAACTGCGGGCAGAACGGTTTCTACCGCCGCCCCCCTTGATTACGAGGGACGTGTGGCAGAGGTCGCGCGCATTTTAAGCGGTCTTTCCGTGACAGATGCGTCGCGTGAGGCGGCGATTGAAATGATAAGAGAAGGCGAGGCGCTGCGGACATGAAGCAGAAAACAAATGTGATGCGTATGCTCGATGCCGCCAAAATTCCTTACAGGGTGATGGAATACGAGGTGGACGAAAGCAACCTTGCGGGTACGCATATTGCCGAGCAAATCGGGCTTGCCTATGAGGTCGTATTCAAAACCCTCGTGGCGCGTGGCGACAAGACAGGCCCCGTGGTATTCTGCATACCCTGCGACCGGGAAATTGACCTCAAAAAGGCGGCGCGCGTGACAGGCAATAAGCGCATTGAAATGGTGCAGGTCAAGGAGCTTCCTCTGCTCACGGGTTATATCCGCGGCGGCTGTTCGCCGATTGGAATGAAGAAAAAATTCCCGACCTATATTGATGAAACCGCAATCATTTGTGATGAGATTACCGTCTCGGCAGGTGTGCGCGGCGCGCAGCTTTTGCTCTCCGCAGAGATGCTTATTGCCTTTACAGATGCAAAGCCTGTCGACCTGACGATGTCATAAAACGCCGTAAAAACGGCGCTTAATTAAATAAAAAAACAATTATATTTAATTTTAGGAGCAAAAACAATGGACAACAGCAAGAAAACAATGGAAAAAATTGTAGCACTTTGTAAGAACCGCGGCTTTATTTTCCCCGGCTCTGAAATCTACGGCGGTCTCGCCAACTCCTGGGACTACGGCCCCCTCGGCGTTGAGTTTAAGAACAACGTCAAGCGCGCGTGGTGGAAGAAGTTCGTGCAGGAAAGCCGCTTCAATGTCGGTCTTGACAGTGCGATTATTATGAACCCCGAGGCGTGGGTTGCATCGGGTCACGTGGGTGGCTTCTCCGACCCCCTGATGGACTGCAAGGGCTGCAAGGCACGTCACCGCGCTGACAAGCTGATTGAGGAATATGCCTTTGAGAACGGCACCGATGATAACCCCGCAGGCTGGTCCTTTGAGGAAATGGCACAGTACATTGCCGATAAGGGAATCGCTTGCCCCCATTGCGGCGGCCACGAGTTCACCGCTATCAAGAAGTTTAACCTGATGTTCAAGACCTTTGTGGGTGTTACCGAGGATAGCTCGAGCACCGTGTATCTCCGTCCCGAGACCGCACAGGGTATTTTCGTCAATTTCCCTGCCATTCAGCGTTCCACGCGCCGCAAGCTCCCCTTCGGTGTCTGCCAGATTGGTAAGTCCTTCCGCAACGAGATTACCCCCGGCAACTTCACCTTCCGTACCCGCGAGTTTGAGCAAATGGAGCTTGAGTTCTTCTGCAAGCCCGGCACCGACCTTGAGTGGTTTGCTTACTGGAAGGATTTCTGCAAGCAGTGGCTGCTTGACCTCGGTATGCGTGAGGAGAATCTCCGCCTGCGCGACCACGACCCCGCAGAGCTTGCCTTCTACTCCAAGGGCACCACTGACTTCGAGTTCCTGTTCCCGTTCGGCTGGGGCGAGCTTTGGGGGATTGCCGACCGTACCGATTACGACCTGGGGCAGCACGCAGAGCACAGCGGCAAGGATATGACCTACTTTGACCCCGAAACGAATGAGCACTACATTCCTTATGTTGTAGAGCCCTCTCTCGGTGCTGACCGTGTGGCGCTTGCCTTCCTGATTGACGCATACGATGAGGAGGTCATTGACGAGGCGAAGAACGATACCCGTGTGGTACTCCACCTGCACCCCGCGCTTGCACCCTATAAGGTAGCCGTGCTGCCCCTGTCGAAGAAGCTTTCGCCCAAGGCGCTTGAGGTGCGCGACGAGCTTGCCAAGTATTTCCCCGTGGATTATGATGAAACAGGCTCTATCGGCAAGCGTTACCGCCGTGAGGACGAGATTGGTACGCCTCTTTGCGTAACCGTTGACTTTGAGACCGTCGGCGATGGCGAAAAGGCGGCAGATAACTGCGTGACCGTCCGTGACCGCGACACCATGGAGCAGGTTCGTATCCCGATTTCCGAGCTGAAATCCTATATCGAGTCCCGCATCGCGTTTTAATTAAATCACGACCAATTCACGTATAGCACAATCATCGCGTGAACCGCCGCCTGTCATTCTGAGCCTGCCGAACCCGTAGAATCTCAGACGGCGCCACAAAAACCACGAAAGGAGGGAATACCTTGGTTCGTATCCGAGTAGCAGAACTGAATATTGAAATCGACAACAGGTATCCCTTCACAGAAAAATTTTGCCGTGGATTTCTGGCGGAGTTTGCCGTGCCTGACCTGAAAATTGCCGTCACCGAGGCGGATATTGCCGCCGAGCGTGCGGCAGACCCTTATCACAATGACGTGGGGTATCTTGAATGTATCTGCATTTACCGCGCGATTGCGCTGCAATTGCCGCGCTTTGATGCCATGGTATTCCACGCCGCTGTAATTGCCAAGGGCGGCAGGGCGGTTGCCTTTGCCGCGCACAGCGGCACGGGGAAATCCACCCATATCGCACTCTGGCAACAGGAGTTTGGCGATGCGGTTACGGTTGTCAACGGCGATAAGCCGATTTTCCGCCGCATTGACGGCAGGTGGTATGCCTTTGGCACGCCCTGGCGCGGCAAGGAGAGCCTTGGCGGTAACAGCTTTGCACCGCTTGCGGCTATCTGCTTTTTGGAGCGCGGTAAGGAAAACAGCGTCGTCCCTGTCGGTGACGATGTGGCAGTGGCAAGGCTCTTCTCGCAAACCCTGCTGCCAACCGAGCTCTTGATGGCGGATAAGCATCTCTCCCTGCTTGACGACCTGATTCTCAAAACGCCTACCTATTTATTGCATTGTAATATGGAGCCCGAAGCCGCGCACGTGGCGCACGCAGGACTCCTGAAAGGGAACTGATATGAAAAGAAGCAACGAATTTATCAAGCGTAAGATTGGTACGCAGCACGTGATTGTCGCCGTTGGTGCCGCCACCAAGCGCTTTAACGGTATGATTTC
>JAFQMP010000020.1 GCA_017396225.1 Clostridia bacterium
AGACCCGAATGGGTTCCGGTAAGGGCTCTCCCGAGTACTGGGTAGCAGTCGTCAAGCCCGGCAGAATTATGTTCGAGATGGACGGCGTTGCCGAGGATGTCGCAAGAGAAGCAATGCGTCTTGCAGGCCATAAGCTGCCTATCAAGACCAAGTTCATTAAGAAAGAGGAGGGTTAAGCAATGAAGGCAGCAGAACTTGCAAAGCTCAGCGTCGAAGAGCTTAACGCAAAGCTCAAGGAACTTAAGGGAGAGCTTTTCACCCTCCGCTTCCAGCACGCAATCAACCAGCTTGAGAACCCCCACAAGCTTGTGGAGGTCAAGAAGGACATCGCTCGCGTGATGACCGTTCTCAGCCAGAAGAATGCATAAGGAGGAGTACAGTCATGACTGAAGAAAGAGCACTCAGAAAAACGAGAGTCGGCATCGTTGTCAGCACCAAGATGGACAAGACTGTTGTCGTTGCCATCGAGGACAACGTAAAGCACCCCGTTTACAGCAAAATTATTAAGCACACGCTCAAGATTCACGCACACGACGAGAAGAACGAGTGCGGCGTTGGCGACCGTGTTGCAGTAATGGAGACCCGCCCCCTTTCCAAGACGAAGAGATGGCGCGTCACCGAAATCATCGAGAAGGCGAAGTAATTCGCACACAACAAGAATTCTAATAGTAAGTACGTCGAAGCGTACTGAAACAGTAGGAGGAAAGAAAAGTGATTCAGCAACAGACACTGATGAAGGTTGCCGATAACACCGGTGCGAAGGAACTGATGTGCATTCGCGTTCTTGGTGGCTCCGGCCGCCGCTACGCAAACATCGGTGACGTCGTGGTTGCAGCTGTGAAGAAGGCTGCTCCCGGCGGCATGGTGAAGAAGGGCGACGTTGTAAAGGCAGTTATCGTAAGAAGCGTACACGGCCTGAAGCGCGCTGATGGTTCTTACATCAAATTTGATGAGAACGCAGCAGTAATTATCAAAGAAGACAAGACGCCTCGCGGCACTCGTATTTTTGGCCCCGTGGCACGTGAGCTTCGTGACAAGGATTATCTGAAGATCCTGTCCCTCGCTCCCGAAGTACTGTAATGGAGGTAGCTGGCAAATGAAAAATCTTCATATTAAGACCGGTGATACCGTTATCGTGCTCTCCGGCGACGACAAGGGTGTGAAGGGCGAGGTTATCGCCGTTTCCCCCGCAGAAGGTAAGGTTATTGTGAAGGGTGCAAACATCATTCACAAGCACGTTAAGCCCCGCAGACAGGGCGAAACCGGCGGCATCGTTGATGCTGAGGGCGCTATTTACGCCAGCAAGGTTGCTCTTTTCTGCGAAAAGTGTGGCAAGGGTGTCCGTTCCAAGGTTGAAATCGTGGACGGAGAGAAGACCCGCGTATGCGCCAAGTGCGGCGCAAAGCTGTGAGAGGAGGTAGAGTAGCATGGCAAGATTACACGATATGTACCGCGAGCAGGTTGCTCCCGCCCTCATGAAAAAGTTTGAGTACAAGAGCGTGATGGAGATTCCGAAGTTTGATAAGATTGTTATCAATATCGGTGCAGGCGATGCCAAGGAGAACTCCAAGGTTATCGAGAACATCATCAAGGACCTCACCATCATCGCCGGCCAGAAGGCTGTACCCACCGTTGCAAAGAAGTCCGTTGCAAACTTCAAGCTCCGTCAGGGCATGAAGATTGGCGCAAAGGTTACTCTGCGCGGCGCTCGTATGTACGAGTTTATGGATCGTCTCTTCAACTTCGCTCTTCCCCGCGTGCGTGACTTCAAGGGTATCAACCCCAACGCATTTGACGGCCGTGGTAACTACTCTCTCGGCCTCAAGGAGCAGCTGATTTTCCCCGAAATCGAGTACGACAAGGTCGAAAAGATTCGCGGCATGGACATCTGCTTCGTCACCACCGCTAAGACCGATGCTGAGGCAAGAGAGCTGCTCCGTCTGATGGGCGCTCCCTTCGCACAATAAGTAGGAGGTAGTTGAAAATGGCAAAGAAATCCATGATTCTGAAGCAGCAGAAGGAGCAGAAGTACTCCACGCGCGCTTACACCAGATGCAAGATTTGCGGCCGCCCCCACTCTTACATGCGTAAGTTTGGTATCTGCCGTATCTGCTTCCGTAACCTCGCTTACAAGGGCGAGATTCCAGGTGTCAGAAAGGCGTCCTGGTAATTCCAAGTTTTATTTTGAGCTGTGCTCAAATAAATAAAACCCCCAACATTCGGTAGGAAATCAGACCAACCTTTGAAGATAAAAAGGAGTTCGATTTAACCCCCGATTGGCCGCCGACCGTCAAACGGTCGGCAGCAAGAAAAAATGTACTTGCATAAAGGAGGATTATTACTATGCAAATGTCTGACGTTATTGCCGATATGCTCACGCGTATTCGCAACGCTAGCGATGCAAAGCACGCTACCGTTGACATTCCGGCATCTAACATGAAGAAGTCCATCGCTGACATTCTCGTCGCTGAAGGCTACGTTAAGGGCTATCAGGTGATTGAGGACGGTAAGCAGGGCACTATTCGCGTAACGCTGAAGTACACCGCAAGCAAGCAGAAGGTTATCCGTGGCCTGCGTCGTGTATCCAAGCCCGGTCTGCGTATTTACGCCGGCTACGAGGATATGCCCAAGGTTATGAACGGCCTTGGCATCGCAATCGTTTCCACCTCTAAGGGTCTTATGACCGACAAGAAGGCTCGCGAGCTGAAGATCGGCGGCGAAGTCCTCGCGTTTGTTTGGTAAGGAGGGTTGACAGATGTCTAGAATTGGTAGAATGCCCGTTGCAATCCCTGCCGGTGTTACCGTTACCGTAGGAGAGGGCAACCTGGTTACCGTTAAGGGCCCCCTCGGCACCCTGTCCGAGCAGTTCGCATCTATCCTGACCATCGCTGTTGAGGGTAATGAGGCAATCGTTACTCGTCCTAACGATGAGAAGGAGGTAAGAAGCCTTCACGGCCTGACCCGTGCGCTTCTGAATAACATGGTCGTGGGTGTTACCCAGGGCTATTCCAAGACCCTTGAGATTGTAGGCGTTGGCTACAAGGTCGTAAAGCAGGGCAAGACCCTTCAGCTTTTCCTTGGCCAGTCTCTCGTAAAGGGCCTGCCCCAGGCTTCCTTGCAGATTAGCGAGCCTGATGGCATCACTTTTGAGGTTCCCAACCCCAACACCATTGTTGTCAAGGGTATCAACAAGCAGGAAGTTGGCCAGATCGCAGCCGTGATCCGCAGCAAGCGTCCGCCTGAGCCCTACCATGGCAAGGGTGTTAAGTACAGCGACGAGCACATTCGCCGCAAAGCCGGTAAGGCCGGTAAATAATGAAAGGAGTGGAGTAAAATGGTATCTAGAAAAGACAGCAATCAGGCTCGCCTTAAGAGACATAAGAGAGTCAGAGCAAAGATCTCCGGCACCGCAGCGCGTCCGCGTCTTTGCGTGTATCGCTCCAATGCAAACATCAGCGCACAGATTATCGATGATGTTGCAGGCGTTACTTTGGTTTCCGCTTCCACTCTGGAAAAGGCCTTTGAGGGAATCGGCAGCAACAAGGCAGCAGCAAGAATCGTTGGCAAGAACATTGCCGAGCGTGCAGCTGCAAAGGGTATTACCGAAGTCGTATTCGACCGTGGCGGCTATCTTTATCACGGACGTGTATCGGAGCTGGCTGAAGGCGCTCGCGAGGGCGGCCTGAAGTTCTGAGTCCGGTTTGTACACTGCTTAACAACAGTTGAGCAAATTTTAGGAGGATTAACATGGCTTACAACAGAAATCCTGGTGAGCAGGAATTTAAGGAGCAGCTTATTGCGCTCAACCGTGTTTCCAAGACCGTTAAAGGTGGTCGTATCGCCCGCTTTGCCGCTATTATGGCAGTAGGCGACGGCAAAGGCCGTATCGGTGTAGGTCTCGGTAAGGCAGCTGAGGTACCGGAAGCAATCCGCAAGGGTATCGAAGATGCAAAGAAGAATATGATTACTGTATCCCTGAAGGGTACGACCATTCCTCACGAGGTTATCGGTGAGTTTGGTGCAGGCAAGGTGCTTCTGAAGCCCGCCGCACCCGGTACCGGTATCATCGCAGGTGGCGGCGTTCGTTTCGTGCTGGAGCTTGCCGGTATCAAGAATATCCGTGCAAAGTGCCTGCGCTCCAACAACCCCGCTAACGTGGTTAAGGCTACCATTGAGGGTCTTAAGGCTCTGCGCACTGCAGAAGAGGTTGCGAAGCTTCGTGACCTTGACGTTGCGCAGATTAAGGGTTAAGGAGGGTTCACCATGAAGAAAGTAACTCTCATTAAGAGCACCATCGGTGCAAAGCCCGCTCAGAAGGCGACTGCAGAGTCCCTCGGGCTTAAGAAGATCGGCGATTTCATCCTTCACGAGGATAACGCTACGCTTGCCGGCAAGGTGAAGGTTATTTCCCACCTTGTTAAGGTAGAAAACGCTTGAAGGAGGTAAGCTGATATGAAACTTCATGAACTGAAACCCGCAGAAGGCTCTGCCAAGGCTGCTTGGCGCAAGGGCCGCGGCGCAGGCTCCGGCAACGGCAAGACTGCCGGCAAGGGCCACAAGGGTCAGAACGCTCGCTCCGGCGGCGGTGTCCGTCCCGGCTTTGAGGGCGGCCAGCTTCCCCTGTACCGTAAGCTTCCCAAGCGCGGCTTCAACAACTACAGATTTGCTAAGGTTTACGCAATTGTCAACGTCGCAGCACTTAACGTGTTCGAGGACGGCGCTGTTGTAGACGCAGCAGCTCTGCTGGAGAAGAAGATTATCCGCAAGGAGCTTGACGGTCTCAAGGTTCTTGGCAACGGTGAGCTCACCAAGAAGCTTACTGTTAAGGCATCTGTCTTTTCTGCCTCCGCTAAGGAGAAGATTGAAGCAGCAGGTGGAAAGATCGAGGTGGCATAAGGATGTTTAAGACGTTAAAGAACGCATGGAAGACACCTGAACTTCAAAAGAAGATGCTCTTCACGTTGTTCATCGTCCTCCTTTATCGCCTTGGTGCTTGCATTTTTGTTCCCTACGTTACCCCCAACCTGGCGGATCAGTTTTCGACCGCCTTCGGTTCCTCCGTGCTTGGCCTGATGAGCATTATGTCGGGTGGCGCACTTGAGCAGGCAACGCTGTTTGCTCTTTCCGTGAGCCCCTACATCACCGCTTCTATCGTCATTCAGCTCCTGACCATTGCCATTCCCGCGCTTGAGCGTATGGCAAAGGACGGCGCTGAGGGACAGAAGAAGATTGCTGCCATCACGCGCATTGTGACTATCGCACTTGCACTGATTACCAGCTTTGGTTACAGCATGCTGCTGAAGAACTACAACTGGCTTGCACGTGACGACTGGTTCGCGCTGCTTGTCATCAACGCAGCCTTCTGCGCCGGTGCAGCACTTGTGATGTGGCTTGCTGAGCTCATCAATGAGAAGGGTATTGGCAACGGTATTTCGATTATCCTGTTTGCTAACATCATTTCCCGTCTGCCCAGCATGGCAACCACGGTTTGGGACGGCGTTATCCTGAATGGCTATGTGGAAAGCAAGGGCTGGTCGATTGTGATTGGCATTGTGATTGCACTCGCTATTCTTGCACTCGTTGTTGCAACCGTCGGCTTTGTTGTTTGGGTCACCAACTCCGAGCGCCGTATTCCGATTAACTATGCCAAGCGCGTGGTTGGCCGTAAGATGTATGGCGGTCAGAACACCAACCTGCCGATTAAGCTGAATATGACCGGCGTTATGCCGATCATCTTTGCAAGCTCCATCGTGTCTATCCCTGCAACCATTGCAGCCTTTGTAAAGGAAGACAGCGGTTTTGCCAAGTTTGTCAATAATTTCTTTGACCCCACGACCTGGCTCTACCTCGTCCTTTACCTGATCCTGATCGTTGCGTTCTCCTACTTCTACGTGTTGATTTCCTTCAACCCTGTTGAGGTATCGAACAATATCGCAGCGAACGGCGGCTCGGTCCGCGGCATTCGCCCCGGCTACCCCACCGTGCAGTATATTCAGAAGATTCTCAAGCGCGTGACCCTCATCGGTGCATTTTTCCTTTGCATCGTGGCAGGCCTGCCTATGCTGGTTACCGTTATCACGACCGCTGTTGAGAACCTGAATCCCGGTGCAAACCTTCCCAATCTCAGCGTGCTGACCTTTGGTGGTTCTTCCTTGCTGATTGTTGTCGGTGTTGCACTTGAAACTGTTCGCGATCTGGAGGCACAGATCAGCCTGCGCACCAGCAAGGGCTTCCTGAACTGATTTCCCATAACCGAATAACGGAGGAGATTATGAATTTAATTCTGATGGGTGCTCCGGGCGCGGGCAAAGGCACGCAGTCCGAGAAAATTTCAGAAAAATGGGGTATCCCCGCGATTGCAACGGGTGATATTCTGCGCGCCGCTATCAAGGCAGGCACTGCGCTCGGTAAAACGGCGAAGTCCTATATTGATGACGGCAAGCTTGTCCCCGACGAGATTGTAATCGGTATCATTCAGGAGTATCTGACGTCCGATGCCTGCAAGAATGGCTTCATTCTTGACGGCTTTCCTCGCTCGATTCCTCAGGCAGAGGCACTCGATGCGATGGGTGTCAGAATTGATGCGGTCCTCGCACTCGAGGTCGCAGATGAGAAAATCATCAAACGCATGAGCGGACGCCGCGTATGCACTTGCGGCGCATCTTACCATGTAGACTATAAGCCTTCCCGTACGGAGGGTATTTGCGACAAATGCGGTGCAGCACTTTACGTCCGTCAGGACGATGCACCCGAAACGGTGACCAAGCGTCTCACCACCTACCATGCACAGACAGAGCCCCTCAAGGCGTATTACGCTGCCAAGGGTCTGCTGGTGACGGTAGAGGGCCAGGAGGAGGTTACCGATACCACGCGCCTTGTTTTTGAGGCGCTCGCGAAATTCACGGTATGATTCAGATTAAAAATTCAGGGCAAATTGCACTGATGCGAGAGGCCGGTCGGATTACGGGTGAGGCTTTGATTGTCGCCCGTGACCACATTCGCGAGGGTGTCAGCACCAAATACCTCGATACGCTGATTCGTCAGCATATCGAGGGGCGCGGTGCGAAGCCTTCCTTCCTGGGGCTTTACGGCTTCCCGGGCTCGGCTTGTATCAGTATCAATGACGAGGTCATTCACGGTATTCCCTCAGAGCACCGTGTGCTCCACGAGGGTGATATTGTGAAGATTGACGTTGGCGCCTTTTATCAGGGCTATCACGGTGATAGCGCCCGTACCTTTGCGGTCGGACGCGTGAGCGACGAGGCGGCTGCCCTCATCGCTGCCACCAAGCAAAGCTTTTACGAGGGGCTTGCCGCCATGCAGGTCGGCAACCGCATCGGTGACATCGGTCATGCGATTGAAAGCTACGTAAAGGGCTTTGGCTTCAGCGCGGTGCGCAAGTATGTTGGGCACGGCGTTGGCAGGGCGGTGCATGAAGCACCCGATGTGCCAAATTACGGTACCCCGGGACGCGGTCCGCGTCTTTGCGAGGGTATGGTGCTGGCCATTGAGCCTATGATTAACCAAGGCACCTTTGAGGTGCGGGAGCTTTCTGACGGTTGGACCGTCAAAACCGCAGACGGCGCGCTCTCAGCCCACTATGAGAATACCGTTGCACTCACGAGTGACGGTGTCATCAATTTAACTGAGGTTGAAATCGGAGAATAAGCGAAGCTTCGCAAATACTGACTACAATTTAGGGAGGAAAAACTCGTGGCTAAAGATGATGTGATTGAATTTGAGGGTACTGTTGTTGAGGCGCTGCCGAACGCGACCTTCAAGGTCAAGCTGCCGAACGGTCATATTGTGACCGCACATATTTCCGGCAAATTGCGTATGAACTATATTCGAATTCTGCCCGGTGACCGCGTTACCGTTGAGGTTTCTGTTTACGACCTCACCAAGGGACGTATTACCTGGCGTGCAAAGTGATCGCTTTGATCAAACATTTTAGATGAAAGGAATGGTGTGACAAATGAAAGTAAAGCCTTCCGTTAAAAAGATCTGCGAAAAGTGCAAGATTATCAAGAGAGGCGGCCGCGTAATGGTCATCTGTGAGAATCCCAAGCACAAGCAGAGACAGGGCTAATCCCCACACTGAAGAAAGAGGTAAAATACTATGGCTCGTATTGCAGGTGTTGATATTCCCAACCAAAAGAGAGTGGAAATTGCACTGACCTATATCTACGGCATTGGCCGTAAGAGCGCAAACGATATCCTCGCCAAGACCGGTATCAACCCTGATACCCGTGCAAAGGATCTGACCGAGGATGAGGTTGCAAAGCTGCGTGACGTCATTGAGAGCTCCTACACTGTAGAGGGTGACCTTCGTCGCGACGTAGCACTCAACATCAAGCGTCTGGTCGAAATCAACTGCTATCGTGGCATTCGTCACAGAAAGGGTCTCCCCGTTCGTGGCCAGAGAACCAAGACCAACGCAAGAACTCGCAAGGGTCCCGCAAAGACCATTGCAAACAAGAAGAAGTAATAAAGGAGTGGCATAAAAATGGCTAGTGTTTCTAAAAAAGTCGTAAAGAAACGTCGCGAGCGCAAGAATATTGAAAAAGGCGCCGTCCACATCAGTGCGACTTTCAACAATACCATTATCACCGTAACCGATGTTGCAGGCAACGCAATTTCCTGGGCATCTGCTGGTGAGCTTGGTTTCAAGGGCTCCCGTAAATCCACTCCCTTCGCAGCACAGTCCGCAGCTGAGCAGGCTGCTAAACTTGCGATGGAGCACGGCCTCAAGTCCGTTGAGGTTTATGTAAAGGGTCCCGGTTCCGGACGTGAATCCGCTATCCGTGCACTTGAGACCGTTGGTCTTCAGGTCACCATGATTAAAGATGTAACTCCGATTCCCCACAACGGCTGCCGTCCGCCTAAGCGCCGCCGCGTCTGATTATTTACAGGAGGTAATCGAAAATGGCAAGATATACTGGTCCCGTATGTCGTCTTTGCCGCCGTGAGGGCACGAAGCTGTTCCTCAAGGGCGAGCGTTGCATGACTGGGAAATGCGCACTTGACCGCAGAAGCACTGCTCCCGGTCAGCATGGCGCAGCAAATAAGAAGGTCAGAGAGTATGGTATGCAGCTTCGCGAGAAGCAGAAGACCAAGAGATACTACGGTGTCCTTGAGAAGCCCTTTGCAAACTACTACGCAGAGGCTGAGCGCAAGGCCGGCATGACCGGTGAGAACCTGCTCATTCTTCTTGAGAGACGTCTTGACAACACTGTGTACCGCATGGGTCTGGCTAACAGCCGCAAGGAGGCTCGTCAGCTCGTTCTTCACGGTCACTTCACCCTCAACGGCAAGAAGGTAACCATTCCCTCTATTTCCGTGAAGGTTGGCGATGTTATCGCTGTGAAGGAAGCAAGCCGCGACCTCACCGTTATCAAGGCTCTCATCGAGGGTGCAGCTTCCAAGCTTACCCCCAAGTGGCTCGAGGTGAATAAGGAGAATGCTACCGCTAAGGTTGTGGCTCTGCCCGCCCGCGATGACATCGACTTTGATTTCAACGAGCAGCTTATCGTCGAGCTTTACTCCAAATAATCCGTTTCCCGTTTTTTTCGGTGGCGACGGAGTGCGCTGCCGAGCGTTGACACGAAGCAACACAATTTGCCGCATTGCGGCAGAAACACACAGAAGGAGGGTTTATTGGAAATGCTTGAAATTGAAAAGCCGAATATTACAATAGACAAATTGAGCGCAGATGGTACCTATGGTGTCTTCGTAGTTGAGCCCCTTGAGCGCGGTTATGCAATCACGCTGGGCAACTCGTTGCGCAGAATTATGCTGAGCTCCTTGCAGGGCGTCGCCGTTACCAACATCAAGATTGACGGCGTGCTTCACGAGGTTTCCACCGTTCCCGGTGTAAAGGAGGCAGTCAATGAGATTGTTCTCAATGTAAAGGGCATTATTGCAAAGCTTCACAGCACCACCGCTAAGACCGTTGTGATCGACGTAACCGGTCCTTGCGACGTGACGGCAGGTGACATTCAGGCAGATGCTGACCTTGAGATTCTCAACCCCGAACATCACATCGCTACTGTTGCTGACAACAAGCGCTTTTACATGGAGCTTTGCTTCGACCGCGGTCGTGGCTATGTTACCCAGGAGCGCAATAAGCAGTTGGCAATGATGAGCTCGGTTGGCGTTTCCGTACCGCTTGGCACAATCTTTACCGATTCCATCTACACCCCTGTCTATAAGGTGAACTTCTCTGCGGAGAGTACCCGTGTCGGTAGCAACACCGACCTTGACAAACTGACCATCGAGGTTCTTACTAACGGAGCCGTGACGGCCAAAGAAGCGATCTCTCTTGGTGCCAAGATCCTCAACGAGCATCTCAACCTCTTTGTAAACCTCACCGATGAGGCAAAGAAGGCAGAGATTATGGTGGAGCGTGAAGAAACCATCAAAGAGAAGGTCCTTGAGATGACCATTGAAGAGCTTGACATGTCGGTACGTAGCTTCAACTGCTTGAAGCGCGCCGGCATTGACACGGTTGAGGATTTGATCAGCCGTACCGAGGAGGACATGATTAAGGTCCGCAACCTTGGCAAGAAATCGCTTGAAGAAGTTATTCAGAAACTGCGCTCGCTCGGCCTCGACCTGAAAAGGGAAGAGGAGTAAGCGAGAGCTATCAGCAAAAAATAGGAGGGAAATACAATGCCCGGAAAACTTGGCAGACCTACCGAGCATCGCAATGCTATGCTCCGCGGTCTTGTAACTTACCTGCTTGAGAACGGCTCGATTGAGACGACGCTCGCTCGCGCTAAGCAGGTTCGTTCCATGGCAGAAAAAATGATTACGCTTGGCAAGAAAAATACCCTTGCCAGCCGTCGTGCCGCTCTTGCATATATTACCAAGGAGGACGTTGTCACCAAGGTGTTCAACGAAATCGCTCCCAAGTACGCTAACCGTAACGGTGGTTACACCCAGATTTTCAAGATGGGTCCCCGCCGCGGTGACGCAGCAGAGATGGCGCTGATTCGTCTGGTTGACGAGGACTGATGCGTCCTTGCAATCACATATAAAAAACGGAGGCTACGGCCTCCGTTTTTTTATATTTCATGCAGTATGCGAAGGAGAGTATCAAGCTCGGTTTCGCTGTTCCGGTAGGAAAAGCTGAGACGTACGCCCCCTTCAGTTCCTGTGCGAAGTGCTTGATGCGCCAGTGGCGCGCAGTGCAGTCCCGCGCGTACTGCGATGCCGTTTTCGGAGAGCTTGCGTGCCACTGCTACTGCGCTGGCACGCGTGTGGCGAAAGAGCAGCACAGGGCCTACGGCATCGCGTGCGATGACCTCGTATTGAGGCAGGCCCTCTATGCGTTCTCTTGCCGCCAAAAACAGCCCGTTTTCGTGACTTTGCAGCGCGCATGGGTCGATGCTTTCTAAAAAGGAAAGACCGCCAAGAAGCCCTGCGATCGCGGGCAGAGGCAGGGTGCCGGCCTCCAGGCGCTCAGGCAGCTCGTCGGGCATTTGCGCGGCGCGCGAATTGACACCGCTGCCCCCCTCCAAAAGCGGCTTGGGAAGCAATCGCTTGCCAAGTGCAAGCGCGCCGCAGCCGGGGATTCCGTAAAGCCCCTTGTGTGCGGGTAAGGCGAGTGCATCAATGCACATCGCTTCCATATCAATGGGCAGATGCCCTGCGGATTGTGCGGCATCAACAATGAAAAACAGCCCTTTTGCGCGGCAAAATGCGCCGATTTCGGCAATTGGCAGTGTGACGGAGCAGATGTTTGACATTTGCGTGCATACAATTGCACGCGTGCTTTTCTTTACCCGTTTGGCTACTTCTTGCAAAATTTTTTCCTTGGAAAGCCCGACAACGGGGAAGGTGTCAACCGTGATACGCCCCTCTCGCCTGAGCGCTTGCAGGGGACGCCAGACAGCATTGTGCTCAAGCTCTGAGCAGAGCACGTGGTCGCCTGCACGTAGCGTGCCTTTAATGGCGATGTTAAGGGCGGCGGTTGCGCCTCCCGTAAACACGATGCGCGTGGGGTCGGACAATCCGACAAACAGTGCAAGCTTTTCTCGGCAAGTGTAAACACGGTCAGCCGCCTTGAGCGAGAGCGTGTGTGCGCCCCGACCGGGGTTTCCGCACCAGTTTTCAATGCAGTCAAGCACCGCATCACGTACGGCGGTGGGCTTTGGAAATGTGGTTGCGGCGTTGTCAAAATAAATCACGTGTTACCCCTTTTGAAATATTGCGATACCGAAACACGCGCTGCGCGCAGTGTGGCGCGTACGCGTGGCTCGTCAGTGCAGGCAAATTCAATGCCGAAGGCGCAGCCCCGCTTGGTTTCGTTGGGGGCGAGTGCCACCACCTCTGCATTGATGCCTACTGCTTGCAGGGCGCGCACTGCGCGCAGGGCGGCAGAGGTGGGACCCAGGGCGGCGCGGCATCTTGCCGACGAAAAATCCGTGATATGCATGATGCACACCTCCTTCAAGAACAGTATATGAAGAAAACGTGCGCGCGCTCCCAAAAGAAGGCAGTGGCTTTTTTCGGCATAAGGTTGACAAAGCATAGATAATATTATAAAATAATGTATATACTTACGCGCCATGCGGGAAGGGAGAATCGTATGCTGAAGATATTGCTGCACAAGTGCAGGGAAGCGCTGATTTCGGTGCTGCCCGTCACGTTGATTGTGCTTTTGCTGCACCTGACACCGCTTGTTTCTCTGACCTCGCGTGAGCTGATTGCCTTCCTTGTTTCCGCGCTTTTGCTGGTGGTCGGCATCGGGCTTTTCAATCTGGGTGCCGATATTGCCATGACGCCGATGGGCGTACAGGTGGGCTCGGGTCTTTCCAAATCCCGTAAAATGGGTCTGCTGCTCTCGGTCAGCTTTCTCCTTGGTCTGCTGATTACGGTTGCCGAGCCTGACCTTTCGGTGCTTGCGGCGCAGGTCGCCGCCGCTGTGAACGGCACGGCGTTGATTTTGGCTGTCGGTATCGGCGTCGGCATTTTTTTGGTGCTGGCGATTCTCCGCATCGTCACCAAAACGGGGCTTTCGCAGATGCTGCTTATCTTTTATATGCTGATTTTTGCGTTCGCTGCGCTGCTTCTGGAGCGCGGAAACGGTGCGATGCTCGCCCTTTCCTTTGATTCGGGCGGCGTGACAACGGGGCCGATTACCGTGCCCTTTATCATGGCACTTGGTGCGGGTATTGCCGCAACGCTCGGTGGTAAAAACGCGGGCGAAAACAGCTTTGGTCTGGTCGCGCTTTGCTCAATCGGCCCTGTGCTTGCGGTGCTTGCGATTGGTCTGCTTGCCAATGGCGACATTATTTACGAGCTGCCCGATTATTCGGTCGAGGCAAATCTCGGGGCAGCCCTTCCTGCCGTTATCCTGAAGACGGTGCGCGAGGTTGGTGCGGCGCTGCTGCTGCTTGTCGCATTTTTTGCAATGATTCAGTTTGTGCTGCTCCGCTTGCCAAGGCAGCGCCTGGTGCGCATTGGCGTCGGTATTATATATACCTTCCTCGGTCTTGTTATCTTCCTGGTGGCGGTGACGGTTGGCTTTATGCCCGTCGGTTACCGCATCGGCTATGACCTTGCTGCAGCAAACAAGCCCTTCCTTGTCATTATGGGATTTGTGCTTGGATTAGTGGTTGTTCTTGCAGAGCCCGCCATTCACGTCTTGAAAGGACAGGTGGAAGAAATTACCAACGGCTCGGTCAGCAAGCGCGCGATGATGCTGGCGCTCTCTATCGGTGTCGGTGTATCTATCGGGCTTTCGATGCTGCGCATTATTCTGGGATTCAGTATTCTTTACTATCTGATTCCGGGTTACTTTATCTCGCTGGGACTTTCCTTCTTTGTTCCGCGTCTGTATACCGCCATCGCCTTCGATTCGGGCGGCGTTGCCAGCGGTCCCCTGACCTCAAGCTTTATTCTGCCGCTTGCCATTGGCGCCTGTGTGTCGCTTTCGGGCGCATCGGCGGTGCTTGAAAATGCCTTTGGCATTGTGGCAATGGTTGCGATGACGCCCCTGATTACCATTCAGGTCATGGGCTTCCGTGCCATTGTGGCGGGCAAGATGCGTGACAGCATTATGATGAAGCATATTCTTGATGCTGATGATGAGGCGATTATTGATTTTATGTAAGGAGGTGCACTGATGCCAACGACAGCAACCAAAAAGCCGCGCGCAGGCGCGGTGCGCCGCGCCGCACCCAAAAGCGAGGTGCCCGCAGGGCATAAAAAGGCACCGCAGAAATTAAAGCTGCTCGTCACCGTCGTGCCGCGCCGAAAGACCGAATATTTTATGGATTTGATTCAATCCTTTGACGTCAATATGCAGTTTTGCTCTGCCGCGCGCGGCACGGCAAATTCGGATATTCTCGCGATGATGGGTCTTGAGGACAATGAAAAGCGCGTGATTTTCAGTGTCATCGGTGAGGAACGCGCACCGCAGGCGCTGGCTGCACTCGGCGAGAAATTCCGCACCATTAAAAACGCGAAGGGGATTGCTATGACTGTGCCCCTCACGGGCGTGATTGGTGTATCAATCTATCAATTTTTAGCAAATCACCGTAAAGGAGGAAAGGCAACATGAGCTTTGACTATGAGCTGATTGTATGTATCGTGAATGCGGGCTTTTCCGATGCCGTTATGGAGGCTGCCCGCGCCTGCGGCGCAGGTGGCGGTACCGTCATTCATGCACGCGGTACGGCCAACAAGGAGGCAGAAACCTTCTTCAAAATCACCATTCAGCCCGAAAAGGAGGCTGTGATGATTCTGGTCCCCACCGATATCAAGGACGATGTATTGCACGCCCTTTATCAGAAGGTCGGCTTGCAGACCCCGGGACAGGGGATTGCCATGTCGCTCCCCGTGGACGGTGTTGTTGGCCTGCCCGGAGAGAACACATAAAGAGAAAAGCGCCGCAGCCTTGGCTGCGGCGCTCGCGTTCATTTTATGAAGGTTAGATGACTTTTTTGAAATAACTCTTGCATTTGTCGGTAAAATTTGTTAATATAATCTATATAATTATAACGGATATGGGAAAGCAAGGTGACGCACGTGTTTGGCTATGTTAAAATTCAGAAAAGCGAGCTGCGCGTGCGCGAATATGAGTATTACCGTGCCGCTTATTGCGGACTTTGCCGCAGCATGGGCAAATGTACGGGACAGTGCTCAAGGCTTACCCTTTCTTATGATTTTGCCTTCCTTGCATTGATGCGTATGACCCTGTCGGGTGTCGCGCCCACCTTCAAAAAGCGCCGTTGCCTGGTGCATTTGTTTCACAAGCGTATGATGATGGAGCCAAACGAGGCGCTTGCCTTTGCAGCAGATGCTGCTGCGCTGCTGGCATACGAAAAGTGCCTGGACGATGTTGCGGACGGCGGCTTTTTCGGTCGTATTTCCGCCCGTCTGCGTTGCCTGCTTCTGCACGCGGCGTATCGCCGCGCGCGCAAGCGTCACAAGGCGCTTGCTGTCACACTGCGCACAGAGCTTGCGGAGCTTTCTCGGATTGAAGGGGAAAAGCGCCCCACCGTTGACGAGCCTGCCGCCGTCTTTGGCAGATTGCTTGCGGCGCTGATGGCAGAGGGGCTTTCGGATAACGCTGCACGGATTGCACGCGTGATAGGCGATAAGGTCGGCCGATTTATCTATATTGTCGATGCGATTGACGATTTGGCGCGCGATGCCAAGGCAGGGAATTACAACCCCATTCTGCTTGCCTTTGGCGAAAGCCCCGATGCCGCCGCGCGCGAAACACTGCGTGATGCGCTTCTGGTGTCGCTTGATGACGTCAGCGCCGCACTTGACCTTATACCCGAAGATAACGACGGTACACGCCGCGCGATTTTAGAAAATATTGTATATCTTGGCATGCCTGCCACCGCAAAGCAGGTCTTGTCGAAGGAGGATAGAAGTGAGTAATAACCCTTATAAGGTGCTCGGTGTATCGCCCGATGCAGATGATGAGGCGATTAAAAAGGCCTACCGCGAGCTTGCACGCAAGTATCACCCCGACCGTTATACCGATACCGACCTTGCAGACCTTGCAAGTGAAAAAATGAAGGAAATCAACGCCGCTTACGAGGAGATTACCCGTATGCGTGAGGCCGGGGCTGCCCCCGGGGGCGGTGCATCGTATGCTGACCCCCACGATGCTGCGGGCGGATACGCGCACGGCGGCGCGCAGGGCACCTACAGCGACGTGGGCGGCGGTACCAATTACCGCCAGCAGAATTATTCTGCCGATGCCAAGAGCAAATTCACCCTGATTCGCAACTGCATCAACAGCGGCAATATCGGTGAGGCTGAGCGCCTGCTTGGCGAGGTTGACCCTGCTGACCGCGGTGCGGAGTGGGTGTTCCTCACGGGCTGCGTGCAGCTGCACAAGGGCTTTTATGTTGATGCGCAGCGCTCCTTTGAGCAGGCATACCGTATGGAGCCGACCAACAATGAGTATTGGCAGTTCAAGGAGCGTATGCACCAGCGTGCGGGCAACTTTGGTCAGGGCTACCAGACCTCGCAGGGCGGCGGTGCCTGCGATATGTGCAGCACCCTGATTTGTGCCGATTGCTGCTGCGAATGTATGGGCGGCGACCTGATTCCGTGCTGCTGATATGGCTACGAGAAGAAGGAAGGAAACGGGACGTCTGACAGCAGCCGCTGTCCTGGTGGCGCTCTCTGTCGTGCTGCTTGCCGTAGGCTCGCTTGTGGAGGTGCTTGACCTTTCCATGGCGGCAATTGCCTCGCTTGCAGTGGTGTTTGCCGTGATTGAGCTGCGGGGAAAGTACCCCTATCTGGTTTTTGTCGCAACGGCGGCTCTGGCAATTCTGCTTTTACCCAATAAAACACCGGCGCTTGTGTATGCGCTGTTTGCGGGCTATTATCCACTCCTGAAGGTGGTGTTTGAAAAGCACTTTTCGCGCCCCGTTGCCTGGGCTTTTAAGCTTTTATCCTTTTTTGTGTCGGCGGTGCTGATTGCTTTCATCGCGATAAAGCTTTTTACGGTGGCACCGCTGCAGGTACTGCCGTATCCGTGGCTTTACGGTCTTGCAGGGCTATTGCTTGTCGCCGTTTTCGTGATATACGATATTGCCCTGACGCGCCTGATTACCTTCTACCTGTGGCGGCTGCAGCGGCATTTCCGCTTTTTGCATAAGGATTAAAATTTGACAAAAGCAACGCCCGCGGGCGTTGCTTTTTTTGCAGATTGCCAAATTTTTGGCAAAGCCCTTGACAGTGCGCGCACGAAGGTATATAATTATTTCTAATCTTTATTTTTTGGGTGTACGCGCACCCTTGGAGGTTTTTATGAACAGAGTTTTTAATTTTTCGGCAGGCCCCTCCATGCTGCCCCTGCCTGTGCTTGAAAAGGCTGCGGCAGAGCTTGTTACCTACGGCACCTCGGGTATGTCCGTTATGGAAATGTCCCACCGTTCTCCCGATTATGAGGCAATTATTACCGAGGCTGATGCACTGCTCCGCCGCCTGATGAATATTCCCGATAACTACAAGGTGCTCTTCCTGCAGGGTGGCGCCTCCACGCAGTTTGCTGCAATTCCCCTTAACCTGATTGGTCGCACCGGCAAGGCTGACTACGTTGTGTCGGGTCAGTTCTCGGGCAAGGCGTTCAAGGAAGCACAGAAAATGGGCTACGATGTTGTCTGCGCCGCTACCACCAAGGAGGATAATTTTGACCATATCCCCACGCTGACGCGCGAGATGTTCCGCCCCGACGCAGCCTACGTACATATCTGCTACAACAACACCATTTACGGCACCAAGTACGCTGATATTCCCGATACGGGCGATATTCCGCTGGTTGCCGATATGTCCTCTTGTATTCTTTCCGAGCCCGTGGACGTCAGCCGCTTTGGCGTAATCTACGCAGGTGCGCAGAAGAATATGGCTCCCGCAGGTCTGACGATTGTGATTGTCCGCGAGGATTTGCTTGACTATGCTGACCCCAAGATGCCCACTATGCTGGAATGGAAGACCATGGCAGAGAACGGCTCAATGTACAACACGCCCCCCTGCTACACCATTTACATTGCCAAGCTGGTTTACGAGTGGCTCCTCTCGATTGGCGGTCTTGCCGAGATGAAGAAGTACAACGAGGCAAAGGCAGCCGTGCTTTATGACTATCTTGACAGCCAGAGCTATTACCTCGCCCCTGTCAAGAAGGGCAGTCGCTCGATGATGAACGTCACCTTCGTGACGGGCGACAGTGAGCTTGATAAGCTCTTTGCCAAGGAGGCAGGCGCACGCGGTCTCAAAAACCTCAAGGGTCATCGTTCTGTCGGCGGTATGCGTGCTTCGATTTACAATGCAATGCCCGCAGAGGGTGTTGAGGCACTGGTAGCCTTTATGAAGGAATTTGCCCTGGCTCACCCCAAGGCTTGAAAGGATTTACGATGAACAATATTCTCTTACTCAATAAAATCGCCAAAATCGGCACCGACCGTCTTGACCCTGCGCGCTATACCTGCGGCACCGATGTTGCGGCTCCCGTGGGCATTATGGTGCGCTCCGCCAAGCTGCACGATATGACCTTTAACCCCGAGCTGCTTGCGATTGCACGTGCGGGCGCAGGCGTCAACAACATTCCCGTGGCACGCTGTGCCGAGGAGGGTATTGTGGTATTTAATACCCCCGGCGCAAATGCAAACGGTGTGAAGGAGCTTGCAATCTGTGCGCTTTTCCTTGCCTCCCGCGACATTGTGGGTGGTGTCAATTGGGCACGCTCCCTTGCGGGCACTGCTGACGTTGCCAAGCAGGTTGAGGCAGGCAAGTCTAAATTCGGTGGTTCTGAAATCAAGGGGAAAACCCTGGGTGTCATTGGTCTTGGTGCAATCGGCGGTCTGGTTGCCAACGCTGCGATTAAGCTTGGTATGAAGGTCATCGGCTGTGACCCCTACCTTTCCGTGGCAGGTGCATGGAATCTTGACCACCATATCGAGAAGGCCGCTACCTACGAGGAGGTCTTTGCAAAGGCTGATTACATCACCCTGCACGTCCCTGCGACCGAAACCACGACCGGTATGATTCACAAGGACGCGATTGCCACGATGAAGGACGGCGTTAAGATTATCAATCTTGCACGCGCCGAGCTTGTCAATGCCGCCGACCTTGCCGAGGCAATGGAAAGCGGTAAGATTTCCGCATACGTCACCGATTTCCCGACTGAGGAAACTGTTGCAATCCCCGGTGTGATTGTCATTCCGCACCTGGGCGGCTCTACCGAGGAGTCCGAGGAAAACTGCGCGGTGATGGCTGCCGATGAGCTTGATGAGTATATCCGCTACGGTAACATCAAGAATAGCGTGAACTATCCCGCCACATCAATGCCTGTTTCTGCGATTGCTCGCGTTTGTGTGCTGCACGCCAATATCCCTGCTGTGCTGGCGAATATTTCCACGGTTATTTCTCAGAAGGGCATTAATATTGAGAATATGCTCAATAAGTCCAAGGGCGAGAATGCATACACCATTCTGGACGTTTGCTGCCCTGTCACCGAGGAGATTGAAAAGGAGCTTGCCGCACTTGAGGGTGTGCGCCGCGTCCGTGCCATTCACTTTAACTGATGAAAAAGAGCCACGTGCGTGGCTCTTTTTTGCCGCGAAATTTTGTATCCCCCCCTTGTAAAAACGGGAAAAACATGGTATAATTATTTAGGATTACGATATATGCAGAAGCGCCGTGTCGGCGTGTAGGAGGTACCCCTTGATTATCGCACTGGAAAATGCAAGACGAGAATTGATTGATATGCGTGAAAAGCTCGCCGATTTGGGGAGCGCTTTGCGCGTAGAGGATTTGGCTGCCCGCGTTGCTGAGCTTGAGCAAAAGACGGCTGACCCCTCCTTCTGGTCTGACCCCAATTCCTCAAAGGTTTTGCAGGAATTGAAGCAAAGCAAGGATACCATTGCAGATTATGAGGCGCTTTGCGCCCGCCTTGAGGACGCTGTTGCGCTTGCCGATATTGCCATTGAGGCAGAGGACGAGAGCTGTGTCCCCGAGGTGGAGGCTGAGCTTGCCGATATCCGCGCCACCGAGGACGCGCAGCGTATGGCGGTTCTCCTGAACGGCGAATACGACAAGAGCAACGCCATTGTTTCCTTTCACCCCGGCGCAGGCGGTACCGAGGCACAGGACTGGGCGCAGATGCTTTACCGTATGATTACCCGCTGGGCTGAGCGCAGGGGCTTTAAGTACAAGCTCATTGACTGGCTCGACGGCGATATGGCGGGTCTGAAGAGTGCCACCATTATGGTGGAGGGTATGAACGCCTATGGCTATCTCAAGAGTGAGAATGGCGTGCACCGCCTGGTGCGTGTCTCTCCCTTTGATGCCGCCGGCAGACGACAGACCTCCTTTGCATCTATCGAGGTTATGCCCGAGTTTGATGATGTAGATGCCGTGGAAATCCGCGATGAGGATATTGAGGTCACTGCCCACCGTTCCAGTGGCGCAGGCGGTCAGCACATCAACAAAACCGACTCTGCTATCCGTATTCTGCACAAGCCCACAGGCATTGTGGTTGGCTGCCAGACCGAGCGCAGCCAGCTGCAGAATAAGGAAACGGCAATGAAGATGCTGAAGGCAAAGCTGATGGAAATCAAGCTGCGTGAGCGTCTTGACACCATTGAGGAAATTCAGGGCAACAAGGTGAATATTGAGTGGGGCAGCCAGATTCGCTCCTACGTATTTATGCCCTACACGCTGGCAAAGGATACCAGAACGGGCTTTGAAAGCGGCAATATCGGCGCTGTTATGGACGGTGATATTGACGGCTTTATCAATGCTTATCTGAAAATGAACGCAGGTCAGTAATCCTGCGGAAGGGAGGTTACCATGAGGTTTAACGAGAAAGAACGCGATGCTTTGAAGGTCGCTGCACTGGCAACGGTTGCTACTGTGGCCTCAATGGGCCTTGCGCTGCATAAGAAGCGCTTATTGCCGGCACTCCTGGCAGTTGGCAGTGCCTGCTGTGCCGCAGGGGCAATTTCCTATCTGGACGGCGCTTACCGTGTGGCAGAGGCAACTGAGGTGACAGACGATGCCGAGGAGCTTTTCGACGCGGCAGAATGTGCGGAGGCGGAAAGTCGCCTTGCCGCGCTCGATGAGAATGATGATTGAAAAAGGGGACGCGTAGCGTCCCCTTTTTCTTTTTTCGCAGGTTGACAAGGCGCGAAAAACAAGCTATAATGAATACGGAAAACATTTGATTTGTCGGGAAAGGAGGGTGAACGTGAAGCGCTTACTTTGTGTCCTGTTGATATTGCTGCTTGTTTGCTTGCTGGCGTTTTTTTTGCTTTGGCGCTTTGATAAGCTGTCGGGGATTACCGATTTCACCGACTCTCTCTTTGCCGGGTGGGAGGAATTCTGGCAGCGGCTCAGGTCGGAGGAGCCTGCGGAAGATGTGCCGTCCTTCGTCAACCCGACAGAGTTTCCCGTATATCACCCGGAGCAGCCTGTCAATGCCGCGCTGAAGGAAACGATATGCGATGCGCTTCTTGCTATGGAAAGTGAGGTCAACCTCAAGGATTACGGCATCAGCAAAGCCGAGCTTGAGGCGGTGATAGCGGATATCATTTATTCGGAGCCCGCACTTTTCTATGTGGATTCCTCTTATTCTTATACCTCAAATGCGGGGCAGCGGATTCTCAAGCTGATGCCGACCTATACGCACACTCCCACCGAGGTGGCGGCTATGCGCACGGAATATGAGGCTGCACTTGCGGAGATTGTGGCAAACGCCCCACAGACGGGGAGTGATTTTGATAAAATTCTTTATCTGCACGACTATTTTGTGCGGAATTATTCCTATGATAAAACGCTTGCCATTCACGATGTGTATACCTTTTTTACGCAAAAAACGGGTGTGTGCCAGGCCTATATGCTGGCACTGATTGCCGCGGCTGAGGCATTGGGGCTCGAATCCTTACCTGTCACAAGTGATGCGATGAAGCACGCATGGAATCTGGTGAAGATTGACGGTGCTTGGTATCACGTGGATATCACGTGGGACGATACCAATACGCTTCCTACACGCATCTCCTATGATTATTTTCTGCAAAGTGACGCGGGACTTATTGCCATTGATGCGGGTAAAAATACCGCCCATCGTCATTACGATTGGCACGCGACTGAGGCGGCTACCGATACAAGATATGATGCGGCGCTTTTCCGTACGGCGAATACGGGTATCGTGCGCTATGGGGCGCGGTATTATGTGGCGCTGACGGCAGAGGGCGCGGGAAACAATGTGCGCGGCACTGTTTACAGCGGCAGTGACCCCCTGTCACTCACCAAATTCAAGGATATTACAGGCGGCGCATTCCTGGCAGGGACAGAGGGCTATTATCCCGACTGTTATTGCGATTTGTACCTCGTGGACAGTGTGCTTTATTACCATTCGGGCAATTCGGTTGGTTATGTTGATTTGTCTTTTGAGGTGCCGCAGTTCCGCACGCTTTCTCTTTCAGGGCTTGGCGTGGGGGAGAGTGTATATGGCTTTCTCGGCAAGCAGGAGGGCTCTCTGACTTTGGTGATTGCCACCTCACCCGTGGCGGAAGCATATCGCACGATGACCGTGCAGATTCCGTAAAAAAGGCCGATGCCCTACTGGGCATCGGCCTTTTTGCCTTATTTCAGAATGACGCGGCGGTAGTTCTTCTTGCCGCGCTTGATGAGCAGACCGTCAGCGAGGTCTGTCGCGGTAAAGGTGCGGCGAATGTCGGTAATCTTCTCGCCCTCTACGGTGACACCGCCCTGCTCCACGTTGCGGCGTGCCTCGGATTTGGAGGCGCAAAGCTCGCACCTGACAAGCAGCGAGAGCATGTCAATCGTACCGTCCACGAGGTCAGCGGCGGAAAGCTCGGTGGTGGGAGCCTCTGCACCGGAGCCTGCACCGAACAGTGCCTTGGCAGCAGCCTCGGCGCGGGCTGCCTCCTCCTCGCCGTGCACCAGCTTGGTGAGCTCAAAGGCAAGAATTTCCTTGGCGCGGTTCAGCTGCTCGCCCTCCCACGCGTCCATTTTGTCAATCTCCTCAACAGGGAGGAAGGTCAGCATACGAATACATTTGAGGACGTCCGCATCGCCCACGTTGCGCCAGTACTGGTAGAAATCGTAGGGCGTGGTCTTGGCGGGGTCAAGCCATACGGCACCGCTTGCGGTCTTGCCCATTTTCTTGCCCTCGGAATTGAGGAGCAGGGTAATGGTCATGGCGTACGCGTCCTTGCCGAGCTTTTTGCGAATCAGCTCGGTGCCGCCCAGCATATTCGACCACTGGTCGTCACCGCCGAACTGCATATTGCAGTTGTAGGTCTTGAAAAGGTGGTAGAAGTCGTAGGACTGCATAATCATATAGTTGAATTCGAGGAAGGAAAGGCCCTTCTCCATGCGCTGCTTGTAGCACTCGGCAGAAAGCATTTTGTTGACAGAGAAGCAAGCACCCACATCACGCAGCACCTCAACATAGTTGAGGTCAAGGAGCCAGTCTGCGTTATTTACAAGAATGGCGTTGTCAAAGTCGATAAAGCGAGCCATCTGCTTTTTGAAGCATTCGACGTTGTGGTCAATGGTTTCGCGCGTCATCATCTGGCGCATATCGGTGCGGCCTGAGGGGTCGCCAATCATTGCCGTGCCGCCGCCAATCAGCACCACGGGCTTGTTGCCTGCCATTTGCAGGCGCTTCATCAGGCAAAGTGCCATAAAGTGGCCGACGTGCAGGGAGTCTGCCGTCGGGTCAAAGCCAATGTAGAAGGTTGCCTTGCCCTCGTTGATGAGGTCGCGGATTTCTGCCTCGTCGGTGACCTGTGCAATCAGGCCGCGCGCGATAAGCTCGTCGTAAAGTTTCATAGTCTATCTCCTTTTTTAACGTACAAAATAAAAAACACCCCTTGCCAAAGCAAGAGGGCGAGCGGGGTCGCGGTACCACCTCTGTTCGTTGCCCGCAGGCAACCTCAAAGCTCGCGTAACGGGCGACACCGTCACAGCCTACAAGGGTGTTGTCACCCCTTCGGTGTGCAACTCGCGAAGGTATTCGGCAGCAGCCCCCTCCGTCTTTCACCAACCGACGGCTCTCTGTGCGCGGCGTATTCTGCTTACTCTTTTCGGTCACAGTCTTTACAGGTTAGTATTATAGCATAAATTCGCCCTTTTGTCAAGCCTTGAGAAAAAAGAATCGGCGGTTGACGGCCCTGCTCGGTACTTGACTTTTTTTAAGATATAATGTATAATAATAGATTGATAATGCGTGTATTCCCATGCACGTGACGGAGGTAACTATGAAACAGAATCTGCTCCAGCGCATCACCGCGCAAATGCCTGAGTTTTCCAAGGGACAGCGCTCAATTGCGCAGTACATTTTGGCGCATTATGACCGCGCCGCCTATATGACGGCATCAAAGCTTGGTGCACTGGTTGAGGTGTCTGAGTCCACGGTTGTGCGCTTTGCCAATGAGCTTGGCTTTGAGGGATATCCCGAGATGCAGCGTGCCCTGCAGGAGCTGACACGCACCAACCTGACTGCCGCCCAGCGTATGGAGGTTGCGGGGAATCTTTTTGACCGCGACACCGTGCTTGATAAGGTGCTTTTGGGTGATGCCGATAAAATCCGTCACACGCTGGAGGGGATTGACCGCGCCGCGTTTGCCACTGCGGTGGAGCGCATTGTTGCCGCCCGCAATATTTATATTCTCGGTGTGCGCTCCTCTGCCTTTCTTGCCGATTTCCTGACCTTTAATTTCCGTATGATTTGTGATAATGTCCGTGCCGTGGAGGGCACGTCGGGCACCGAGATTTTTGAGCAGATTCTCGATATCGGTCCTGCGGACGTGCTGATTGCAATCAGCTTTCCCCGTTATTCGACCCGCACCGTCCGTGCCGTGGAGTTTGCCAAGCGCGCAGGGGCTGACGTGGTTGCCATTACCGACAGCGTAACCTCGCCGCTTGCGGCGGGTGCCGACCAGCTTCTCACGGCACGCAGCGATATGGCGTCCTTTGTCGATTCGCTTGTGGCCCCTCTCAGCATCATCAATGCGATGCTTGCCGCCGTGTCCCTTGCCAAGCCCGATGAGGTTGCAGCACGCCTGCACCGTCTGGAGGGTATCTGGGACGAGTACGAGGTCTACGATAAAAACAGCGTATGAGTGAAATTGCAATTGTAGGTGGCGGTGCCGCAGGCCTGATGGCGGCGATTCACGCCGCAAGGCTCGGTGCCACCGTCACGGTTTTTGAAAAAAACGAGCACCCTGCCCGTAAGCTTCGCATCACGGGTAAGGGGCGCTGTAATGTAACAAATCATTGCACGCGCGATGTGTTTTTTGCCAATATTACGGGTAATGCCCGCTTTCTTTATTCGGCGTGGGACCGCTTTTCCGCTGAGGATACCGAGGCCTTTTTTGAGGCGCTGGGTGTGCCCCTCAAGGTGGAGCGCGGCAACCGCGTTTTCCCTGTGTCCGATAAGGCAACCGATATTGTTGATGCCCTGGTAAAGGAGTGCCGCACGCGCGGTGTGCAGATTCGCCGTCAGGCGGTCAAGGCGCTGCTCATTGAGGACGGTGTTGCCGTTGGCGTCGTGCTTCCCACAGGCGAGGCACGCTTTGATGCCGTTATTGTTGCCACGGGCGGTCTTTCTTACCCCAAAACAGGCTCTACGGGTGACGGCCTGCGCTTTGCGCGCGCAGCGGGCCTTGCCGTAACGCCCACCGTGCCCTCGCTGGTGCCGCTGATGGAGGAGGGCAGGTTTTGCGCCTCCGTGCAGGGGCTTTCGCTCCGTAACGTGCGCCTGACTGCGCGCGATACGCGGACAGGGAAAACAGTTTTTACCGACTTCGGTGAAATGCTTTTTACCCATTATGGCTTGTCAGGCCCCCTGGTGCTTTCCGCCTCGGCACATCTTGCCGATATGGAGGCGGGGCGCTACGAGCTGCTGATTGACCTTAAGCCTGCGTTGGACGAAAAAACGCTTGATGCGCGGTTGCTTTCGGATTTTGCCAAGTATCAGAACAGGGATTTTGCAAACGCCCTCTCTGACTTGCTGCCCCAAAAGCTGATAGCACCCCTGATTGCCAAATCAGGCATTGACCCACACAAAAAGGTGAATGCTATTACGAGAGAGGAGCGTGCAAGGCTTCTCGCGCTTTTCAAGGCGCTGCCCATAGTCGTGCGCGGTTTCCGTCCGATTGATGAGGCAATTATCACCAAGGGTGGTGTTGCACTCTCCGAAATCACGCCGAGCACCATGGGTGCCAAGCGTGTGAAGGGCCTGTATTTTGCAGGCGAGGTGCTTGACCTTGATGCCTATACGGGGGGCTTTAATCTTCAGATTGCATTTTCTACCGCAGTGCTTGCGGGTGAGAGCGCGGCGTGTGCGCTCAATTCATAATCAGAAGGAGTATGTTATGATTCAGATTGCCATTGACGGTCCCAGCGGTGCGGGAAAAAGCAGTATTGCCAAGGCAGTTGCCGCAAAGCTTGGTATCGTTTACGTGGATACGGGTGCACTTTACCGCACTGTCGGCTACTATGTAAGAGGCAAGGGGATTGCCCGTACCGATGCGGAGGGGACGATTGCCTGTCTGCCCGATATTAAAATTGAGGTGCGTTACGAGAACGGCGCACAGCATGTTTATCTCAACGGTGAGGACCTCGGTGACCGCATTCGCGAGCCTGAGATTTCGATGTACGCCTCTGCTGTTTCTGCCGTGCCCGCCGTGCGTGCATTTCTGCTTGACACACAGCGCGATATCGCTGCCAAAAGCAGCGTGATTATGGACGGTCGCGACATCGGCACGGTGATTTTGCCAAACGCCGATGTAAAAATCTTTATGACCGCATCGAATGAGGCGCGCGCCGCGCGCCGCACCAAGGAGCTTCTTGCCAAGGGCATTGACGCAAACTATGAGGACGTGCTGCGCGAGATGATTGAGCGCGACACGAATGACCGCAATCGCGCGGTCGCGCCCGCTGTTGCTGCCCCCGATGCCATTTATCTTGATAATTCTCTGATGAGCATCGAGGAGAATGTGCAGGCAGTGCTCGACATTATCTATGAAAAAACAGGTGTAACGGTATGAAAAGCCTTGTTTATCGCATCGTCCGCTTTATCGTCTGGCTGCCTGTTAAGCTTCTGTTTCGTGTGCATTGGCAGGACCGCGGAAACGAGCCCTTGCCCGAGTCGGGCCCCTATCTTGTCTGTGCCAATCACCAGACCGCGCTTGACGTGATTTTTCTGGCGACTGTTTTGCGCCGTCAGCAGCCGCACTTTATGGCGAAGGCAGAGCTTTTCAAGGTGCCCGTGCTCGGGTGGCTTATCAGAAAGCTCGGTGCCTTTCCCGTGGCGCGCGGCAAGGGTGACGTGGGTGCCATTAAGCACGCCATTAAGCTTCTCGAGGGCGGTCGCTCCGTGGGCGTATTTCCGCAGGGCACGCGTATGCCGGGGCGCGAGCTGCGCGATTGCAGCGTGAAGGCGGGCGCAGGTATGATTGCCGCCCGTGCGGGTGCGCAGGTGCTGCCTGTCTATATCAAAATGAAAAAGCGCAGCTGGCGCTTCCTTCGCCGTGTTGACGTGATTGTCGGCAAGCCCATTCCCTTTGCCGATTTTCACTACAATCCCGCGGCATCGGGAGAATATGCACGTATTACGGGTGAAATCTATGAGCAGATTTGCCTGCTTGACGAGGCGGACAGATGCCAGAGGTAATGATTGCAAAAAATGCGGGCTTTTGCCCCGGTGTCAAGGCGGCGACCGACCGTCTGGAGCGCGTCATTCTCGCGCGCCGTGCGGGGGAACGTATTTTCACCCTGGGATATCTGATTCACAATGAGGAGTATAACGAGGGACTTGCCGCACGCGGCGTTGTCGCCGTTTCGGTTGATGAGATTGATGCGCTGGCTGCGGAGGCTACCGAGCAAGCCCCCGTCACGCTCCTGATTCGTGCCCACGGTGTCAGACGTGAGGTGAGCGAGGCGCTCGCGCGCTATGCTGCCGCAAACCCCGCCTTTACGGTCATTGATTGCACCTGTCCCTTTGTGACAAAAATTCACCGCATCGCGACCGACCTTTCGGAGAAAGGGGCGGATACTCACGTGTTTATCTGCATCGGAAATGAGAAGCACCCCGAGGTGGAGGGCTTTATGAGCTGCTTTGCGGGTGAAAAGTATGTGTTTGTCGATGCACAGGCGCTGGAAAAGGCGCTTCAAGGCTGGCTTTTCCCCCTTATTTCGGCAAAAATTCCCGCAATTGTCGCGCAAACGACGCAGAATCTGATTGAATGGAAAAAATGTCAAAAACTTTTCAAAAAGGTCTGTACAAATGCGTTAATTTTTGATACAATATGTAATGTTACCGATGTGAGACAGACTGAGGCGGCTACGCTTGCCGCAGCGTGTGACGGTATGGTTGTCATCGGCGGTGTCAGAAGCTCCAATACTGCAAAGCTTTATGATATCTGTCGCGCGCACTGCGCCGACACCCTGCGCGTGACCGACAGCTCGCAGCTGTCCGCCGCACATTCGTATTCATTAACCCATCGCAAAGTGGGTATAGTGGCGGGTGCATCGACCCCGCGAGAAATCATTGAGGAGGTATATAGAACAATGACTGAAGCAGAAAACTTTGCGAAAATGCTTGAAGAGACTGAAGTCAAAAATTTACATACAGGAGCAATCGTTACCGGTACCGTGTCCCACGTTTCGGACACTGAGCTGCAGCTGGACCTTGGCGCCGGCGTGACCGGCTACATCAAGGCCGACCGCGTAACCGACGACCCCTCTGTAAAGCTGACTGAGGCCTTCAAGGTAGGTGACGTTATCGAGGCGAAGGTAATTCGCGTCAGCGACATCGAGGGTGTTGCTGAGCTTGACAAGCGTCGTGTTGACTCCGGCAAGAACTGGGAGAAGATTGTTGCAGCGAAGGAGGAGGGTGCCGTGCTTGAGGCAACCGTTTCCGATGTTGTAAAGGGCGGCGTTACCGTATTTGTTTACGGCGTTCGCGTATTCATTCCCGCTTCTCAGACCGGTGTGCCGAAGGACGGCGACCTCGCTCCCCTGAAGGGTCAGACCGTCAAGTTCAAGGTTATCGAGACCAAGGAGCAGGGCCACAAGGCTATCGGTTCTATCCGTGTTGTGCTGCGTGAGGAGCGCCGCGCGGCTGAGGACGCCTTCTGGGGCGAGATTGAGGAGGGCAAGACCTACACCGGTGTTGTCAAGAGCATGACCTCTTACGGTGCATTTGTTGACCTTGGCGGCGTAGACGGCATGGTTCACACCACCGAGCTTTCCTGGAAGCACATCAAGTCCCCCGCAGAGGTTGTTTCCGTTGGCGAGACCATCACGGTATTCGTGAAGTCCTTCGACCGCGAGAAGCGCCGCATCTCCCTTGGCTACAAGACCGAGGAGTCGAACCCCTGGTTCATCTTCACCGGCAAGTACCAGGTAGGTGACGTTGTTCCCGTAAAGATTGTCAGCATGATGCCCTTCGGTGCATTTGCGGAAATCGTTGACGGTGTAGATGGTCTGATTCACATTTCCCAGATTGCCATGACCCGCATCGGCAAGCCCGAGGATGTGCTGGAAATCGGCCAGAGCATTGACGCAAAAATCATTGAGATTGACAGCGAGCGCGAGAAGGTCAGCCTTTCTATCCGTGCCCTGCTGGAGGAGGTTGCTGCCGAGGCTGCCGAGGAAGCAGCAGAGGCACCTGCTACCGAGGAATAATATTTGATTTGTCAAAAAATCCCGCGCTACGGCGCGGGATTTTTTTGCAAATTCATTGACATAGCGCGCGGAATTGTGCTATAATATATAAGAATAGAAGGTTTTCTATGATTGACAGTGAAGGGAAGGTGTACGAAATGGAAATAGCCATTATCGCGGCTGACGTCAAAAAAGAGCTGATGACACAGCTTTGTATTGCTTACTGCGGTATTTTAAGTAAGCATAACCTTTGTGCCACCAACATCACAGCCAAGTATATTTCTGAGGCAACAGGCCTTCAGATTGAAAGATTGCTCACAGGTGAGCAGGGCGGCGAGCAGCAGATTGCCACGCGCGTTGCTTACAATGAGATTGATATTCTGCTTTATTTCCGCGACACGCGCCCTGATGCACCCTACGATAAGGAGGGGGAGGAGCTGCTGCTTGCGTGTGACCGTTATAATATCCCCGTTGCGACCAATATCGCCTCTGCCGAGGTGTTGATTACCGCACTTGACCGCGGCGACCTTGATTGGCGCAATTTCCTCAATCCGCGCAGCGAATATAACCGCAAGCGCAAATAACGTGCTTGGAACAAGCCTGACGGCAGACCCGTACAGAGAGAGAATCCTTGGCTGTAAGATTCTTCGGTGACACCGTGTCAGGTACCGCCCAAGTGCCATTCTTTATACGTATTTGAGTAAAATTACGGGTGGAACCGTGTAATTGGTATCAATTGCACCCCGATAAGGCCTTTTGCCTTGTCGGGGTGTATTTTTTATAAAATTCATCAGATAATTCTTTAAGGAGTGTTTTGATATGTTTCAGGTAAAATTTGCCGAAAAAACAATGAGCTTTGATGCACCGCTTTCGGTTTTTGATGCGGCCAAGGCTGCCGAGCTTGTCAGCCGCGCACATCTCGCCGCGGAGGTGGACGGCGTACTGGTGGCGATGACGCATCAGCTTTCCGCCGATTGCGAGGTCAAGCTGCTGACCTATGCCGATGAGGGCGGCAAGCGCGTATTCAATCATACCGCCGCACACGTGCTGGCACAGGCGGTCAAACGCCTGTATCCCGCCTGCAAGCTGACGATTGGCCCTGCAATCGAGGGCGGCTTTTATTACGACTTTGACAGCGACACCCCCTTCTCCGCAGAGGTGCTTTCCGCACTGGAGGGTGAGATGAAGAAGATTGTCAAGGAAAATCTCCTGATTGAGCGCTTTGAGCTGCCCCGCGCAGAGGCGGTTGCACTGATGGAGGAGCGCGCCGAGCCCTACAAGGTACAGCTTATCAATGAGCTGCCTGCGGACGCTGTTATCAGCTTTTACCGTCAGGGTGAGTTCGTTGACCTCTGCGCAGGCCCTCACCTCTTTGCCACGGGTGCCGTGAAGGCATTCAAGCTGACGCAGTGTACCGGTGCCTACTGGAAGGGCGACCAGAGCAACAAGATGCTGCAGCGCGTTTACGGCGTGGCCTTCCCCTCTAAGGACGAGCTGAAGGCGCATTTGGAGGCGCTGGAGGAGGCAAGACGCCGCGACCATAACAAGATTGGCCGTGAGCTGGAGTATTTCACTACCGTTGAGTCGATTGGTCAGGGTCTGCCGATTCTGCTGCCCAAGGGCGCACGCACCGTACAGATTCTGCAGCGCTGGATTGAGGACGAGGAGCAGAAGCGCGGCTATCTGCTGACCAAGACCCCCCTGATGGCAAAGCGCGACCTTTATCGCATTTCGGGTCACTGGGACCATTACCGTGACGGTATGTTCATTCTGGGCGATGCCGAGGACGAAACCAAGGAATGCTTTGCCCTTCGCCCTATGACCTGCCCCTTCCAGTATCAGGTCTTCCTCAATAAAAAGCGCTCCTACCGCGAGCTGCCGATGCGCCTTGGCGAAACCTCCACGCTCTTCCGCAACGAGGATTCGGGTGAGATGCACGGCCTGATTCGCGTGCGTCAGTTCACGATTTCCGAGGGTCACCTTATCCTGCGCCCCGAGCAGCTGGAGGAGGAGTTCCGCGGCTGTCTGGAGCTTGCCAAGTACGTGCTTGACACCGTTGGTATGCTGGAAAACTGCAGCTTCCGCTTTTCGCAGTGGGACCCTGCCCGCGCAGGCATCAAGTACGAGGGCACGGCAGAGCAGTGGGAGCACGCGCAGACTGTTATGGGTACTATCCTTGATAACCTCGGCGTGACCTATGAAATCGGCATTGATGAGGCTGCCTTCTATGGCCCCAAGCTGGATATCCAGTATAAGAACGTGTTTGGTAAAGAGGATACTATCGTGACCATTCAGATTGATATGCTGCTTGCCGAGAAGTTCGGTATGGAGTACGTCGATTCCGACGGTCAGATGAAGACCCCCTACATCATTCACCGCACCTCGCTTGGCTGCTACGAGCGCACTCTTGCTTACCTGATTGAGCGCTACGCAGGCGCACTGCCCACCTGGATGTCGCCTGAACAGGTACGTATTCTGCCTATCGGTGAGGAGCATATTGACTATGCGTATGCCGTGAGGAAGGCGCTTGCCGCAAGGGGTGTCCGAGTAGAGGTCGATGACCGCAATGAAACCATTGGTAAGAAGATTCGCACCGCCCAGCTCGAAAAGCTGCCCTATATGCTGGTTATCGGTGAAAACGAGATGACCGCAGGCACGGTTGCCGTGCGTTCCCGTAAGGCGGGCGATATGGGCGTGATGAGCGTGGACGATTTCGCCACCGCCATTCTTGCCGAGATTGCCGAAAAGAGAAGATAATTTTCAATAAAAAACAGACCTCTTTGCGTGTTCTCCGCTAAGGAAAACACGCTAAGAGGTCT
>JAFQMP010000021.1 GCA_017396225.1 Clostridia bacterium
GATGTGCGAAATTGAAGCCAACAAGGAATACGAGGTGGAAAATCCAGTGCTCTGGTGGCCGCACGGCTTGGGCGACCAGCCCCTTTATACCGTGGAGTTTGCCCTGCTTGAAAACGGTCTTGTCGTTGACAGCACCACCCGCAGGGTGGGCCTGCGCACGCTGAAGCTTATCCGCGAGAAGGACCGCTACGGCGAGAGCTTTCTGCACGAATGTAACGGCTTGCGCTTTTTTGCCATGGGCGCCGATTATATCCCCGAGGACAACATTTTCTCCCGCTGCACCAAGGCGCGCAGCGCGGTGCTCTTAAAGCGCTGCGTTGACGCCAACTTCAACGCAATCCGCATCTGGGGCGGCGGCTATTATCCCGACGATTATTTCTTTGACCTCTGTGATGAGCTTGGTCTGATTGTCTTCTTTGACCTCGCCTTTGCCTGCTCCCTCGTTGACCCTGACGCGGAAACCCTTGAAAGCATCAAAGCAGAGGTCAGACAGAACCTGACAAGGCTCCGTCACCACGCATCGCTTGCCATTATCTGCGGCAACAACGAGCTGGAGGATTGCTGGCACAGCTCGAAAAGCGAGGTGGCAAAGCACTGTATTCCGATTGCCATTGAGCTGTTTGAAGGTACGCTTGCCGATATTGCCGCCGAGGTTGCGCCCGAAATCCCCTATATTCACACCTCGCCCTTCTCGGTCGGTCACTTTATTGACCCGGGCAACGAAAATTTCGGCGACACGCACTACTGGTCGGTCTGGCACAGCGGAAAGCCCTTCACCGAGTACCGCAACCACTATTTCCGCTATCTCTCGGAGTTTGGCTTTCAATCCTTCCCCTCGGCGCGCACCGTCAGAGAATTTACCCTGCCCGATGACCGCAACATTTTCTCGCGCGTGATGGAAATGCACCAGAGAAACGCAGGTGCAAACGCCAAGATTATCCGTTATCTCTCCGAAACTTTCCTCTACCCCACCGATTTTGATACCCTTCTCTACGCCTCGCAATTGTTGCAGGGCGAGGCAATCAAATACGGCGTGGAGCATCTGCGCCGCAACCGCGGGCGCTGTATGGGCACGCTCTACTGGCAGCTGAACGACATCTGGCCCGTTGCCTCCTGGTCGAGCATTGACTACTACGGCCGCCTGAAGGCACTGCACTACTACGCCAAGCGCTTTTATGCGCCCGTATTGCTCTCCTGTGCCGAAATTGGCGAGAAAACCACCCGCCCGCACGTGATTATGGAGCCGGGCTACTACGATTACGAAACCAAAGCAACGCTCGCTGTCACCAATGATACACGCGACGCGGTGACGGGCACTGTCCGCAGCAGACTTTGCGCCGCAGACGGCACGGTGCTTGAAAGCTACGAGTTTGCGATATCGGTCGCTCCCTTCTCCGTGCAGGGACTGCCCGAAATTGATTTCAAGAAAACAGACGTGCTTGAAAATTATTACGTCTTTGAGCTGGTGACTGACAAGGGCACGGTGAGCCAAGGCACAGTGCTCTTCACTGCACCCAAGCACTATCACTTCCGCGACCCCGCGCTCACCGCGCGCGTCGAGGGCGATGAGGTAGTGGTGACCGCCGCAGCATTTGCCAAGAGCGTGGAAATTTACGCTGACGAGTGCGACTTTATCCTTTCCGACAACTTCTTTGATATGGAAAAGGGTGAGGTGCGCGTAAAAATTTTAGAGGGCGCACCCACAGCACTCAAATGCCGCAGCGTTTATGACATCAGATAACAAAAGGAGCAAGCGAAATTCGCTTGCTCCTTTTCTCTTATAAAATCACAGTTATAAAATCACAGTGCGCGGAATGCCTCAAGCCACTTGGTTTTGAGGTAGTGATGGCCTGCGCAGGTGGGGTGTACACCGTCGATAAGCCAATGGTCGGCAGGTGCGCTCTCCAAAAGCTTATCAAAGCCTGCCTGCAGGGACACGAAGGGCAGGCCGTACTTCTCGGCAACCTTTTTTGCCATTGCGGCACGCTTCGGCACCTCGGTGGAAAAGCCCGTCCAACGGTCCTCCTTGGTGGTGGCGGTTCCCTCAAGCACGAAGGGCTCCATAATGAAAATCTTCAAATCGGGCAGTGCTGCCTTGACCTCCTCGATGAGCATACAGTAAATCTTAAAGAACTTATCTGCATCAACGCCGTTGGGATTCTCGCCAAACTCGTGCCAGACATCGTTGACACCGATGAGAATGCTCATCACGTCTGGCTTCAGGTTAATAATATCTCTTTTGATGCGGGCGTACACGTCCACAACACGGTTGCCCGAAATGCCGCGGTTGATAAACTCGTATGCAGTCGGCTCAAGAAAATCAAGCTCGCTCTTAACAAGGCGTGCATAGCCCGTGCCCATACTGTCAAAAAGCTCACGGTTACGACCGCAATCGGTGATAGAGTCACCCTGAAAAAGTATTCTCATATAAGCCTCCATTTGAGAAAGTTTTTTGGTTGATTTCATTATAGCGCGCAGACGCGCAGTTGTCAACAGCAAAAATCGGTTTTTTACCGTTTTTCGAAGAAAAGGGCACCCCACGAAGGGGGTAGCGCGGCGTCAAGATCTTTGCCTGCACGGCGGGCGCAACACGCCCCATAACGGCAAAACACCCGCTTTGCGGGTGTGCGAACCTTATTTTGCGTGACCTACATTTCTGTTTTCAGTCCTTCTTCTAACACACGCAAAATAAGGTTCGCAGATGGCCCACCAAATAAGATACCCCCTGCCGAACGGCAGGGGGTATCTTATTTGGTGGGCCATCAAGGTCTCGAACCTTGGACCAACCGGTTATGAGCCGGTGGCTCTGACCAACTGAGCTAATGGCCCGCATACTCTACTATTATAGCGATAGGTTTCTCTTTTGTCAAGAGTTAAAGAGATGATTTTTTCTTTTCGGCTTACGCATTTCGCCCACTTTTGCAAATCATTTTTGCTATACTGCAAGAAAAAGGAAGGAGAACTAAAATGAAAACTCAACGAAAACGGTTACCGATACTGATTTTACTGCTTTCCCTGTCCCTTTTGCTGTTTGGCTGTAACACGGTTGCGGCTACACAAGAGCCGCACGAGGACGCCGAAAAAACCGCTTTGGCACGCCGCGTAAGCGAGCTGGAGGCGACCCTGCAAGCCGAGCGCGAGGCCTCTTATATCAGGGAAAACGAGCTTGCCACCCAAATCAGCGAGCTTGAGGAGCGCCTGGCGCTGCTGACAGGTGGCGCAGAGGGGGAAAAGCCCGAGGGCGCGGCAATGGTTTTCCACTATACGGTTGAAAACGGACTTGCCACCGTCACCAAATACGAGGGGGCAGCCACACTGGTGGAAATTCCCGGGACGCTTGACGGCTACCCCGTTACCGCCATTGGCGAGCGCGCCTTTGAAGGCAACACAAGCATTGCCGCCGTGGTTGTTCCCGACGGTGTCAAGGTAATAAACTGGTTTGCATTTTACGGCTGCGGTTCACTCTTTGACATTACATTACCCGCCAGCATCACGTCTATCGGCCATGCGGTCTTTGACGGCTGTGCAGGGCCGACCGTCACCTGCCCCAAGGGCTCCTACGCCGCAGAATACGCCAAAAGCTACGGTCTTTCCTGTATTGAAACATAATTGCAAATTTCTATTTACATAGCGGAATTATTGTGCTAAAATGAAGATATCACAAGAAAGAGAGGTCTTTCATTTGAACACTACATATCAGCTTAAGCTCACATCTGGCATGACAAAAGCGCGGCTGCACGATTCGTTTACCGCCTTCCCTCCCCTGAAGGAAGCAACCGCGCTGAAGGGCGACCGCTACTATTTTTCTGCCCTGATTTCCGCCACCGTCAAGCATGGCGGTGTCGGTGCACACGTGGGCGTTGAGGGCACGCTTGCGCCCTACATCACCACTTACATTGTGGAGCAAGTCCCTGTCAAGTTGCCGCACTACCGCGATAAGGGCGACCTTGATTACTTGGACCACAACCCCGGGCTCTTCCCCGATCTATTGACAAAACGTAATCACCTTTACGTAATGGACTATGTGCATCAGGTCTATTTTGAGGTCAAAATCCCTGCCGACTTCACTGCGGGCGACTACCCGATTACGGTTGTTTTGACCGATGATGAGGGGAATGAGGTCGGGCGCGAGTCGCTCACGCTCTCGGTGCTTGATGCGGTGCTGCCTGCGCTGGATATACAGTGCACGCTGTGGTTCCATTACGATTGCCTTGCCGATTACTACGGCGTAAAGGTCTTTTCCGAAAGGCACTGGGAAATCATTGAAAACTACCTCTCCGCCTACGCAGAGAGTGGCTACAACACGATTTTAACCCCTATTTTTACCCCCGCACTTGATACCAAGGTCGGCGGTGAGCGCCCCACGGTGCAGCTGGTAGGCATAACGCTGGAAAATGGCACATACACCTTTGATTTTTCGCTCCTGGAGCGTTTCCTCGCCCTCACCAAAAAGCTGGGTATCACACACCTGGAAATCGCGCATTTCTTTACCCAATGGGGTGCAGCGCACGCGCCCAAGGTCATGGCAACGATAGATGGCGCCTACAAACGCCTTTTTGGCTGGGAAACCGATGCCACCAGTGAAGAATACGTGACCTTCCTGCGCACACTGATTCCCGCGCTCTGCCGGAAGCTTGATGCTTGCGGATACAAAGGACATTATTTCTTCCATATCTCCGACGAGCCAAAGCCCACCAATCTTGAATGCTACAAGGCTGCCAAGGCAGGCATAGCAGACCTGCTTGCGGGCTACCCCGTTCGCGATGCGCTCAGCCATTACGAATTTTACGAGCAGGGCGTGGTAGAAAAGCCGATTGTCGGCACCGACCATGCAGCGCCCTTTGTGGAGCACGAGGTGCCCGACCTCTGGGTTTACTACTGCTGCTCACAAGGCAAGGACGTTTCGCATCGCTTTTACGCGATGCCAGGCTACCGCACGCGCGTGCTTGGCGCGCAGATGTACAAGGCAAACGTGACGGGCTTCCTTGAATGGGGCTACAACTTTTATTACAGTCGCCTGTCGCAATATCTTGTCAACCCCTTCCTCATCAATGACTGCGATTATGCCTTCCCCGCAGGCGACGCCTACGTGGTTTACCCCGCGCCAGACGGCACGCCAATCCCCTCGCTTCACGGCATTCTCTTTGAGCAGGCACTCCTTGATTTGCGTGCGCTGAAGCTGGCAGAGGCGAAGGTCGGCAGAGAAAAGGTGCTTGCCGCCGTTCTTGCCGCGGGTGACATAACCTTTACCAAATATCCGCGTAACGAGGAATATCTCCTAAACTTACGCGACACCGTCAACCGCCTGGCAGCAGGCAACTGACAAAAAGCCGTCGGGCAGACGTATATACGCCGGCCCGGCGGCCTGTTTTATTGGCTTTCTCCACATAAAAAAGCATCTGCCTCGCCTCTGCTCTTGAAAACAGTGATGTTTTTATCCTTGTATTTTTCAAGCAAGGCAAGAATCTGCGGACGACGTTCTTCGCCAAAGCTTTTGATGTAAGCGGTAAATTCCGCGTCCTCCTCGGTTTCAATCCACGGCAAATCCGCGCGCGGCTTACCGCGGCGCTCTCTCACGCCTGCAAGGCAGACCCGAGCAGGATAATCAAGGAAAAAGACGGTATCGCAGGCAGCCATACGCTGCTCCATAGTAGAAGAAAAATTACCGTCAAGTATCCACGCATCTTCCGCCAAAACCGCCGACAACCGTGCGCGAAACACGTTCTTTTCCACGATGGTTTTATCGGCATTCCAATACATCATATCAAGATGATAAAGCGGAACGCCTGTCTTTTGAGCGAGCGCCCTTGCAAAGTAGCTTTTTCCACTCCCGGGGCACCCGATTACAAGTATTTTTTTCATGTTTTCACCTTTACGGCGCGTAGTCGGTTCAGGAAAAATCAAACACGGCTTTTCCGTCCTGCAGCTTTAGCGCCGCATCAAAGGGCTTGCCCGATTTTTTGGATACAAACCCCTTGATTTTAGAGGTTTTTCCCGTGGTCAGCAGCAGGCGCATATTGGCGGCGGAGATGACACGCGCACAAATTGAAGTGTTCACACGGAAGTCGCAGCCCTCGCGATACCCCTCGCAGCCATAGCTGAATTTGCCGCGCAGCACGCGCTTGCCGCAAAGCGGGCAAGCACCAACCTCCTCGCCGTACACACCGATTTCAGTGTCCTCCTCAATCGTCTGCTCCTTGTTGGCAAAGACGGCACGCACCTCGGCGGCGGCAAGCGCCACGCTCTCCTCCACCGACATTTCACCGCGGAATACCTTTTTCAGTGCCCTGCCCATTTCACTGGTGCGGAATTTATCCATACGAATGGCAAGGCGGTCAAGCGACTCTATCAGATATTCACCGCCGGGGAGAATGGTGTAAACGTCCTTATTAAGCGCAATATAGCCACTCTTTCTCGCATTGTCAATGATGCCTGTGCGCGTTGCCTCGGTACCAAGCTCCAAGCCCTCAAAAACAGCGCGATATTCCTCGGCATCGTCACTGCCCACGGCATCGCCCTCGCCCTCTACTGCCGCCTCTGCTGCTGCCTTTTCCTCGCGGAAGGGATTCTTCAGGTAATTGTTCAGGGTTTCAATGGTGTAGTGCTTGGGCGGCGTGGTTTCCTTTTCCTTGGGGGCAAAGGCAACCTCCACCACATCACCCTTGGAAAGCTTGGGGAGCACCTTATCCTTCTGGGTGGAATCGTCATATTTCATCCAGCCCTTTTCAAGAATGACAAGCCCCTTCAGGACAAATTCCTCCATATCCCCCACAGCAACCGTGATTTCGGTGCGCTCCGCCACGCAGGGCTCAGCACAGAATACGGCGGCAAAGCGGCGGAACACGGTGGAATACACCATATTCTCGCGCTCGGTGAGCTCACCCTTCTTGGGGATTTTATAGGTAGGCGTCAAGGCTGAGTGGGACTCGATTTTACTGTCATCAAAAATCTTGGGGCTATCCTTGAAGGTGAGGTTGTAGCCAAGCTCGCAGGCAAGCGAGATAATCTTGCGCATCTTCCCCTTCTCCGCCGTGGCAAGGTACTCGGAGTTGGTACGGGGATAGGTGAGATAGCCCTTCTCGTAAAGTGCCTGAATGATAGCAAGGCTATCCGCCATGGACATTTTATACTTTTTGCCAAGCACATTCTGGAGCTTTGACAGTGAATAAAGCTTGCCCGGCTGCAGATTATCCTTTTTGCGCTTGACCGACTTGACAACCGCGCCCACCTCGTTCATTTTTGCACAAAGCGCGAAGGCGGCATCGCGCGCACTCTCCTCAAATCTCTGCTTACCCGCAAGCTCCACGACCTCGCCGTTTGTTTTGGCGGCGCTATGGGCAATCAGGTACTTGCTCGGCTTGAAATCGCGGATTGCCATATCACGGTCATAAATGGCGCGGACAATGGGGGCAATCACGCGCCCCACGCGCAGGAGCGTGCCGCTTTTTATGGTGGCATAGCGCGTAAGATTTACGCCGTAAAGCCAGTCAATATAGGTGCGGGCAAAGCCCTCGTTGGCAAGGTTCTGGTAAGACGCCGCATCACCGAGATTGGCAAGCGCCTCACGCACGGTTTCGGGGGTCTGGTCGGGAAGCCAGAGCCTTTTTTGCGTTTTTGGGGTTTTCAGGGCGTGTGCAACGCAAAGGCGAACGATAATCTCGCCCTCGCGGTCAGCGTCACCCGCATTGACAATGGTATCGACGTCCTCGCGGTTGCAAAGCGCGGAAATAATGTTGAACTGCTTGAGCACACCGCTGTCCACGCTCTTTTTGTCCTTATCCTGACGGAGCTCAAAGCGGAACTGCTCGGGAATACAGGGCAGCTTATCGAGCGACCAGCGCGCACCTGCATCACCGCCTGTATAGCTCTCAATATCAACAAGAGAAAAGAGGTGGCCGAATGCCCAGGTAATGAGATACCCCTCCCCCTCCAAATAACCGTCACGTCGGGTGCATTTGCCAACGCCTGCGGCAATATTGCGTGCAAGGCTCGGCTTTTCGGCAATAATCAAAACCATCAGCGCACCGTCCTTTCTAAAAACTAAAGTTATACTATATCATTGTAACGCAAAACACAAAAATAGTCAATCCATACTTGATATTTTATTTTGAGAATCGCAAGGCGCAGCCCACACCCCCAATACAAGTCAATTAAAAAGGACGGAGCAAAGCTCCGTCCTTTTTCCGCAGATAAGTTATGCTCTTTTTCCCGTTTTAATCTCTCCGTGCTTTTTCTCGAAAGTCTCAATCAAATCACGAATGAGCACGAGAATCTGACTGTTGGCACTTCTGCCCTCATAGTCTGCAATCACGTGTAATTTGTCTAACATTTCTTCTTCAATTCTGATTGATACACTTTTTATAGCCATAAAAAACCTCGTTTTGAGTTTGATATGTATTTACTTTATATCCATTTTGTGTTAAAATGTTAAATATAGGCTCGAAATATGTTCAAAGTATATCCAATTTGAGGTGTAATATGAAATTAGCAATTGTTGGTTCAAGAAATTTAACAAATATCATACTTGACGATTATATCTCGGAAAAGGTGCTGGAAATCGTATCAGGCGGAGCAATCGGTATCGATTTTTGTGCAGCGGAATACGCAAAAAGAAAGGGCTTACGTCTTGTAGAATTTTTACCGCAATACGAGCGATACGGACGTGCAGCACCAATCATAAGAAATAAAGAAATTGTAGATTATGCAGATGAAATTTTAGTTTTTTGGAACGGATATTCAAAGGGGACCCTGTCGGTCATCAAATATGCGCAAAAAGCAGAAAAACCGTGTAAAATTATACTTTATAGTAAATAAAGGGACAGACTGTCTGTCCCTTTATTTATACGATTATTTCACGCGCAAACGCGCGATGGCTTCCTTATCGGGGGTGACGGTGGCGCTCCAGTTGGTATGATAAATCACAAAGCCGGGCTTGCCGCCGGGTGTGCGCTTCAGGTGCCTGATGAGGGTGTAATCCACCTCAGTCATCGGCGCGCCGTCGGCAGCTGAAAAAATTGCGGCAATTGAGGCTGCCTCGGTAAAGTCTGCTGCGGGCGGCTCCGCCTTGCCCTCAAGGAGCATCACCACGTGAGAGCCCGGCATACCCTTGACGTGGAACCAAAAATCGTTTTTGGTGGCAATTTTGTGGGTAATATGCTCGTTTTGCAGATTGTTTTTTCCGCAGAGCACCCGATAGCCGCCCGAGGTACGGTATTCGGCAAAGCCCGGCGTCGGCGTGCCTCTGCCGCGGCGCTCCACCATTCGCACACGCGAGGCGTAGCCTGCGCGTGCAAGCTCCTCACGGATTTCCAAAAGGTCGGTGGGCGTTTCCGCCGAGGCAAGTGCGGTTTCCACGGTGTCAAGATAGGCAAGCTCAGCCTCGCCAATGGCGATTTGCCTGGCAAGCTCCGCCTTTGCCGTTTTGCTCTTGTTGTATTTCTTGTAATAGCGCTGCGCATTGGCGGTGGGAGAAAGGCGGGGGTCAAGCGCAACCTCTACGGTACCAAAGCTGCCGTCCTCGCGGTAATCCTCATAATCAGTCAGGGTCACGCGTTCATCACCGCGCGCAAGCGCATAGCAATTGGCAACTATCAAATCACCCATGCGCTTATAGGTTTCACCTGCCGCGCTTTCTGCAAGCTCAGTGCGCTGCAAGGAAAGCTTGTTTGTAATGCGCTGCCTTGCGCTCGTCACAAGGCGGACCACATCGGTGGCGCGTTGCTTGACGCGTGCCTCGCGGTCACGCGTGCCAAACCACATATCAAGCAGTGCTGAGGGGGATTCCACGAAACGCAGCTTATCATACTGCGTAAGGGGCAAAAAGGCGTATTCTCTGGGGTGCTCGGCATCATCTAAGACAAGGCAGGGAGAAAAGCGTTTTTCTGCAATATCCCCAAAAACGGTATGAAAAACACGATATAATGCACCGCCGTCAAGGGCGCTTGCAGGGGTGTCGGTTTCTCCGCTGGCGCGGTAGACAATCTCCCTTGCCAGGACGGCAGAAATACCAAGGTAGTTGGCAGTAATCCACTTGTCGGCAGGGCGCTCCCCTGCGCCCGAAAGGGCGGATAGAAAATCCGCCTTGCACTCCTTGCGCGGGTCGCGCTTATCCTGCGGCGGAGGCAGCTCATAGCGCATACCAGGCAGAACCTGTCTTAAGCTGCTGGTGGTAAAGTCCACGGGGCGCAGCACGGCAAGTATCTTCCCTTCACCGTCTGTTAAAATCAGATTGCTGTATTTACCCATCATCTCCGCGACAAGGCGGCTCTTGGTAGGAAAGCCCATTTCATCGCGGGTATCCCACTCCAAAACCAGCACGCGCTCAAAGCCCTCCTGTCTGACGGCGGCAAGGCGCGCACCCGACAGGCGTTTGCGCAACAGCTGACAGAACTGCGGCGGATTTTGCGGATTTTCCAAGGGAATTTCGGTAAAGCCGATACGCGGATTGGAGGAGCCCGCGTTAATCAGCAGGCGGCGACCGCCCGAAAAGGTGCGCAGCAGGAGCACAACGGTATCGCGCTCGGGCTGATGAATTTTCTCAATGGCGGCGCCGAGCGCCACCTGCTCAATTTCTGCCGCAAGTGCGGCAAGAAAGCCTGCATCAAGTGCCATACCCTGCTCCTTTCGTGAATTTTTGGTTTACAATTACCCAAATGGGACGTCGGGGCGCCGCCCCCTACATCAAAAATAAATCTTATGCACCGAAAATGGCGGTATTGACCTCATCAAGCGAGGGGAAAACGTAATCGGGCTTGTCAGCCTCGGCGGCAGCGTCCACGTCCTCCATTTTGGTTTCGCCCGAAAGGACAAGCACGGCGGTCACGCCATGACGCTTGCCTACGGCAATATCGGTATACAGGCGGTCACCGAAAATGCACATCTTATCGGTGGTTGTGTCGGTTGCCTCGCAAATCATCTCAATGGTTTCCTTGTAGGGCTTGCCGAAATAGGTGGGCGTTTTTCCTGTGGAGGCGGTGACAAAGGCGGCAATTGCGCCGCTATCGGGAATAAAGCCTGTTTCAGTGGGGCAATTGAAATCGGGGTGAGTGGAGAGATACTCGGCACCGCCACGTACCAGACGGCAGGCATTGTCAAGCTTTTCATAAGTCAGTGTGGTGTCAAAGCTTGTCACGACAATATCGGCAGATTGCTCCTTGCCCGTGAGCATCGGAATACCGTTTTCGCGGAAATTCTCCACAAGCTCATCGGTGCCGACAAGATAGACGCTCTTCCCCTTACGGTGACGCTTGAGATACTCAATCGTCACGTCGCCGGAGGTCATAATTTCATCGCGCGTGGGCGAAAAGCCGAGCTTTGTCAGCTTTTCTGCATAGTAAGCAGTGGTATGCGAGGCATTATTGGTGAAAAACAGCACACGTTTGCCTGCTTTCCGCAGGTTTTCAATAAACGTAATCGCAAACGGAAACACCTGAAAGCCCAGATAAATGGTGCCGTCCATATCAAAAATATAGAGCTCCTTATCCGCAAGGGGCGCGGTGGTGGGATTTTCAAAACTCATAGCTTGTCTCCTTCAAATTTTATACTCATAATTATATCATACCCTTGATTTTTTTGCAAGTCTGTGATAGAATTAATAAAACAATCTTGGGTGAGGTGATTTGACAATGGGAAAGGCTGTACTCGGTATTGATGTTGGCGGCAGCGCCACCAAAATCGTCGGCTTCCGCGAGACCGAACAGGGACGCGTGCTGATTGCACCGCAGCTGGTGCAGGCAAACGACCCGCTGACCTCTATTTACGGTGCATTTGGCAAATTTACCATGGAAAATGGACTTTCCATGGAGGATATTTCCTGCGTGATGATGACAGGCGTTGGCTCCACCTTTGCGGAAAAACCGCTGTATGCAGGGCTTGATTGCCGCGTGGTGCCCGAATTTGAGAGTGTCGGGCGTGGCGGTCTTTACCTTTCGGGACTTGATGAGGCAATTGTCGTCAGCATGGGCACGGGCACTGCACTCATTCACGCCAAGAAAAATGCTGCGGGTGAGGTTCAAGTCGCTCACCTTGGCGGTACAGGCGTGGGCGGCGGTACGCTGCTCGGGCTTTCCCGCCTGATGCTGAGCGTGGAAACCGTTGAGCACATTGAGGCACTTGCCAAGAAAGGCGACCTCTCCAAAATTGACCTGCGCATCGGCGATATTTCCAAGAAATCGCTGCACCCCGGTATGAATGCCGAGCTGACGGCAGCCAACTTCGGCAAGCTCTCCGACCTTGCCACGAAAAACGATATTGCCCTCGGCATTGCCAATATGGTCAGCGAAACCATTGGTATGCTTGCCGTATTTGCCGCACGCAGCCACAGCGTTTCTCAGGTGGTCCTGACAGGTAACCTGACCAGCCTTGCCTCGGTACGCCGCGTATTTGAAATTCTGGAGCGCACCTTCGGCATTCAGTTTATTATTCCCGAAAATGCGCAGTACGGTACAGTCATTGGCGCAGCACTCGGCGCAGAATAACAAAAATATAAAAAAGCCCCCATTGGGGGCTTTTTTGTTATTTTGTCAGTGACAGATAAAACGCCACGGCAGCGTTATAGGCATCTACATCGCTGTTATTGCCGAGAATACCGGGCTGCATAAGGCAGATGTAGGTGTTCTCGGGCAGGGCGTTACGGACAGCCGAATTTTCACGCCAAAGGGCGGTATCGGCGAGACGCACGCCGTAAATACGTGTGCTTCCGTCCTCCATAACGGTGGGCGCGGCACCCGCGGGGGGTGTTTCGCCAAAATAGGCGGAAACATCGGCAAGGCAAACGCTTTTCTGACTGTACTCCTCAAAAAGCCAAGGGGAAACAAAAACAATCGCCGCATCACCTGTAGTGAGGTACTGTCGGAACAGATCGTATTCCTGCGCGTTCTGGGCGGTGCTGATTTCCTTGCCGATGGGATTTCCCTCCTCATCGACGCGCGCCGCCTCGTCCTTGATTTCCTGCTCGGAATAGACGCTGTAATAATTGATTTTAACGGTTTTGCTATCATCACCATTGATATCCTCGGCAAGATAGGTGGCAAGACACTTTTGCAGATTGGTAAGCCCCGCCTCATCGGTGGTAAAGCTGTAAGGGCCTGCCATCACAACCGTGACATCGGGCTCCTCCTCCCTGCCGCACATCTGCAAAATGCAGACAAGCAGCACCACGGAAATAAAAAGTCCGCCAATTACCAGCCATTTATGATGATACCAGAAATTATCAAGCCAACGATAAACCTTGCCGTGCTTGCGTGGGGGGCGAGGGGAGCCGTCAGGCGCCACACGTCTGATATCGTGCGCCTCCAGCTTCTCCTCTCTCTCGTGCTCTCTCATATAATCTCCTTCATTTTGAAAAACGGACTGCTATGAGAAATATCGTAGCAGTCCGTAGATTTTTTAGTCAATGGGCCTCATCGTGGGGAACAGGAGCACGTCACGAATAGATGCGCTGTCCGTGAGGAGCATCACCAGACGGTCGACACCAAAGCCAAGACCGCCTGTCGGGGGCAGACCGTACTCAAGTGCGGTGATGTAATCGTAATCCACCTGTGCCTTGCAAGCAGGGTCAAGCGCCTTGCGCTCTGCAACCTGTCTTTCAAATCGCTCTCTCTGGTCAATGGGGTCATTGAGCTCGGAGAAGGCGTTGCCAAACTCGGTGGCATTGATGAAATACTCAAAGCGCTCGGTATAGGCAGGGTCCTCAGGCTTGCGCTTTGCAAGCGGGCTGATTTCCACAGGATAGTCATAAATGAAGGTGGGCTGAATCAGCTTTTCCTCGACGAAAGCATCGAAGAACTCGGCAAGGATAGCACCCTTGGTGGGTACCTCAGGAAGTGCTACGTGGTGCTGCTTGGCAACGGCAATTGCCTCCTCATCGCTTGCAATCTCGTTAAAATCAACACCGCTATACTTCTTAACCGCCTCAAGCATCGTCATACGCTCCCAGTGACCGAGGTCAATCTGGTGACCGCAATAAGGAATGACAAGACTGCCGCAAACCTTTTCTGCTACGGTGCGCATCATTTCCTCTACCAAATCCATTAAAGCGTGGTAATCGGTATATGCCTGATAGAGCTCAATGCTGGTAAATTCGGGGTTGTGCTTGGTATCCATTCCCTCGTTACGGAAGATACGTCCTACCTCGTAAACGCGGTCCATACCGCCGACAATCAGGCGCTTCAGGTAAAGCTCGGTCTCAATACGCAGCACCATATCCATATCAAGGGTGTTGTGGTGCGTGGTAAAGGGACGTGCAGATGCGCCGATTTCAAAGGGGGTGAGAATGGGGGTATCCACCTCAAGGAATCCCTTGCTGTCAAGGAAGGCGCGAAGCTCGCGCAGAATCAGGCTGCGCTTGACGAAGGTATCCTTTACCTCAGGGTTGACAATCAAATCAACATAGCGCTGGCGGTAACGGGTTTCCTGGTCCTTCAGGCCGTGAAACTTCTCGGGCAGGGGCAGCAGGCTCTTGGAAAGCAGCACCACCTCGGTGGCTCTTACACTCAGCTCGCCCATACGGGTACGGAATACAATACCCTTGACGCCGACGATGTCACCGATATCCATTTTCTTAAAGCCCGCGTAGGGCTCCTCACCGATGATATCACGGCGCACGTAAAGCTGAATGTCGCCCTTGTCGTCACGCAGGTGAGCAAAGCTTGCCTTTCCCATGACGCGCTTGGTCATCAATCGGCCTGCCAGGCAAACAGTAACGTCGGTTTCTTCTTCCGCTGCAAGGTCAGCAAAACGCTCCTTGATGTCAGCGGAGTAAGTGTCCTGGGGGTACTTTGTAATCAAGAAGGGGTCAGCACCAGCCTCACGGAGTGCCGCAAGCTTCTCGTGGCGCACACGAATAACGTCCGAGAGGTTTACCTCGGGGGCGGTTTCTACCGCCTCGGTTTTCTTTTCTTCTGCCATTTCAATACCCTCTTACTTGCGCTCTACGTTCACAATACGGTAGGAGAAGTTGTAACCCGTAGCCTCAACCACACCGGTAACGGTATCACCCTTGCGGTGACCAATCAGTGCCGCGCCAACGGGCGACTGGTCGGAAATCTTACCTGCAACGATATCAGCCTCGTTGGAGCCGACAATGCGCCACGCAACCTCCTCACCAAGCTCCTCATCGTAAACGGTTACGGTAGAGCCCATACCGACTACACCCTGAACAGCGCGGGAGGCATCGAAAATTTCTGCGTTCTCAATATCGCTCTTAAGCTGGAGGATTCTTGCCTCGTTTTCAGCCTGTGCATTACGGGCAGCATCGTACTCAGCATTCTCAGAAAGGTCGCCGAAGCCACGTGCAGTGACAATATCATTTTTAATGCGCTCGCGCTCCTCGCCCTCGCGCCATGCAAGCTCCTTGACAAGGGCGTCATAGCCCTCCTGCGTCATCGTAATCTTCTTGGTGGTAGCCATATCGGTATACTCCTCTATCTAAATTAATTTTTTACTGTTTTACTGCCGCGATTGCCGCCTGCAGCTGATTATCCTCTGCCTCTGTGAGAAGCGAGAGGTTTTTATTTGCCACTGCCTCATCAATGGGCAGGACGGTATGCGGTTTGACACCCACGCCGTCATAATTGATGCCACAGGGCGGATTGTAATGGGCAATCGTCAGACGGATTGCGCCCGCATAGCCCCACTCCGCAAGCGGAATGATTTGCTGCGCCACGCCCTTGCCGTAGGTGGTGACACCCACAAGAGTGGCTTTTTCGTGGTCGCGCAGGGCGGCTGCAAAAAGCTCGGCTGCGCTGGCGGTATTGCCGTTGACAAGCACTGACATACGGTAATCCTTATATTTGCCAACATCGGCCTTATCTACGCTGCAATCCTTGTAATCATCGTTATAGGTCTGCGCTTTCGCGTAATGCTCCTCGGTGGTGCCGTCACGCCACACCTCGGTACAGATGAGCGAATCAGCAGGTAAAAGATAGGTCAGCACGCCGCAAATGGCAGCCATGCTGCCACCGGGATTGTTGCGTACGTCAAAGACAAAGCGCGTGCAGCCCGCAGCAATCAGGGTTTCCATTTCCGCTTTGAATTCCTTGGGCGTGGTCGCCATAAACTGTGAAATACGGACGATGCCGACACTTTTGTCGGTTGTACTGACCGCACTGCGCACAGAGGTCATCTGAATGGCAGCGCGTGTCACGGCAAACTGCTTGGCTTCGGTGCCGCGCAGCACGGTAAACTCAGCCACAGTACCGGCTGCTCCCGCAAATTTGGAAAGCGCAGGCTCATAGCCGATATCCGCCACGGCGAGGTTGCCCTCCGCGGTTTTGATGTGGGTAATGATATCACCCGCCAGCACCCCTGCCGCCTCTGCTGGGCCGCCGCTGAACACATCAACCACATAAATGCCCGCAGGAGAAAGGCTCTCCACCACAGTCACACCGATACCGACCATCTCGCCGCGGTTAGAGGCAAGCAGCGCCTCATACTCGGCGGCATTGTAGTAAGCGGCATACGGGTCGCCTGTCGCGGCAACGTAGGCGCGGAGCATCTCGTCAAGCAAGAGGTCGCCGTCCTCGTTATACACGCCATACTCAGCGAAAATGCTGTCAACAATGGCGATTTTTCCGACGTAATCCTCACTTCCGTCCTTGCCGAGCGTGCGCTTGTCACCAAGCACCGTCATCAGCACAGAGCCAAATGCCAGCGACATGGCAAGCACCACAGCCACCAATACGATGATGAAGGTGGAAAGCCTGACGGTGCGGCGCTTTTTCTGCGCGGTCGGCGCAGTGGGTGCGGGGGTCGGTGTCGGCGGAACATTGGAAATCGGGGGGGTGGCTTGCGCGTGCGCGCGCGATGCAGAATCGCCGCGTGGCGGTGCCCCGCGCGTTGCCTCCTTCGCCTCAAAGCCAAAGCCGAGGAGGCGGAAGGTCACGGCATCTGCCGCTGCAAAGCGGTCAGTCGTATCGGGCAGAATGACGCGGACGGCGGTTCTGTCGCGATTGAAATCAACACGCGCGGCGGGCAGGGTTGCGCGCAGCGCGGTCAAAATTTCGTCCTGCCGCACCTCAGGCACGGCAGGCGAAAGCAAAAAAATCAGTTCCACAAAAATCCTCTTTCAAAAAAGCAGATAAATGCTCGGTGTCAGCGCCGCCATTAACGGCCGGGCTTGGAATCAAGATACTTCTTGACCATCAGCGCCACCTTGAAGGTAATCGCGTGCTCAAACTCGCGCAAATCAAGACCTGTCAGCTTGCGGATTTTCTCCAGACGGTAGACAAGCGTATTGCGGTGCACGAAGAGCTTGCGGGAGGTTTCCGACACGTTGAGGTTATTCTCAAAGAAGCTCTGAATTGTCATCAGGGTCTCACGATCAAGCGATTCAAGGCTCTCCTTCTTGAACACCTCCTGCAGGAACATCTCGCAAAGGGTGGTCGGCAGCTGATAAATCAGACGGCCAATGCCCAGGTTCTCATAGCTGATGATATTTTTCTCGGTTTCAAAGACCTTACCAACCTCGAGGGCGACCTGTGCCTCCTTGTAGGCGCGGGCGAGGTCCTTGATGTTGTCGACAACGGTGGAAATACCGATAGCGACCTTGGTATAAAACTCGGTAGAAATGGTATCTGCAATATTAGTGGCAATGCGCTCAATCTCACGCGGGTCAATGCCGTGCTTCACGTCCTTGACAAGCACGATGTCGTGCTCACCAACGCTGATGACGTAATCGCGCGACTTGTCGGGGAACATATTCTGCAGCATTTCAAAGGGCAGCATATCAGTCTTTCCGAAGAACTTAATCAAAAAGACGATACGTGCTTCATCGGTATTGAAATGCAGCTCCTTGCTCTTGATGTAGATGTCACTGGGGAGAATGTTATCAAGAATAATATTCTTGATAAAGGAGCCCTTGTCATACTTCTCATCGTACAGGTTCTTGATGTTGCTGAGTGCGATGGTAAGCATCTTACACATCTTCTCGGCCATCTTATCCTCGCCCTCAACAAAAACGATGTACTCGGTACGCGTGCCGCCCACGATAGGACGGTAGGTAAAGCCGCCCGTCACAACCTCCTCGGTCGTATACGCCAGCTCATCACGGATACCCTGCTTGATTTCGCCGATTTTAACCAACTCGGAGCAGGAAATGATGACACCGTTTTCATCGATCACGCCGATGACGCGGTCGATAGCATCTTTCATCTGGTGAATGACGCCCTGAAACAATCTGTTAGACATACAAATACCTCTTTTTCTGTTCTATAAAAAATATGCAGAAACATATATTTTACATCTGAAAGCCCATAAGGGTTATTATAAAAGCTCCACCTCTGCGGCGATGCAGCCAAGCGCAAAAATCGGCGCGGTTTCGGTACGCAGAATACGCGGACCAAGCCCCACGGGAATAAAGCCTGCGGCAATTGCCTTTTCCGCCTCTTTCAGAGAAAAACCGCCCTCGGAGCCAACAATCAGCGCAATACCTTTTCCGCTTTGCAGCTTTCTCTCACGCAGCACGCGGGAAATGGGGGTAGTGCCCTCCCCCTCAAAGCAGAAAAGCACCAAATCGACAGCTGCCGCCATTTGCAGCATCGTATCAAAATCCACGCTTGCCTCAACCGTGGGAAGTATTCCCCTGCCGCACTGCTTGGCAGCCTCGGCCGCGATGCGGTTGCGGCGCGCCTGCTTTTTCTCCTCCGCCTCAGCCTTGACACGGACGATGCAGCGCTCACTTTCAAACGGCACAATACGGGAAACACCGCACTCCACCGCCTTCTGAATCACGGTATCAAGCTTATCCCCCTTGGGGAGCGCCTGAAAGAGCGTAATCGGACAGGGTGGCTCGGTTGTGGTGATGTGCGCCGCTACAATTTCGGCACGGACGGCATCGGGCAAAAACTCACGGAGCACGCAGTCATAGGTGACCGCGGTGCTGTCAGCAACCGTGATATGCTCTCCCACAGCCATACGCAGTGAACGGGAAATGTGGTGCGCGTCCTCACCCGTAATGGTGACGGTAGACCCAGCAATTTGAGCATTTGATACAAAAAAACGCGGCATGGGTGCAACCTCCCCAAACGATATAGATATAGTATAACGCAAAATCACTAATTTGTCAATGCCCTTTTTGTGATTTTTTACCACTTTTCGCACAAAAATGACAAAACGGGCACCGCAAGATGCCCGTTTTTAACCATATAGCACTATATATAGATATGTGCATTTTTCATAACACAAGGGATTGCGTTATACTGATTGTGCTTTTTTCACAACAAGGGCGCACCAGCCATTGTCGTCGTGACGTGCCGCAACCGTGAGATGATTTGCGGTCAGTGCCGCCTCTACCTCCTCTGCGCGCTCGGTAATAATACCCGAGGCAAGCAGAATGGCATCGTCCTTCATATACGCGCCCACATCGGGTGCCATACGAATAATGATATCTGCCACGATATTGGCGCAAATGAGGTCATACCTGCCGCCCGTGAGGTCTACATCGCGCAACAGGTCAGATACATCGCAGGTCACATTTGTTTCGCCGCTGTCCTTGATGTTCTCCCTTGCCACGCGCACTGCCACAGGGTCAATATCGTACGCCTTACATTCCCCTGCACCGAGCTTTCTGGCACAAATGGCAAGAATACCGCTGCCGCAGCCCACGTCAAGCACGCGTGCACCCGGCTTTGTATACGTTTCCAAAAGCTCAATCACCAGTCTGGTGGTTTCGTGTGTGCCCGTACCGAATGCCATACCGGGGTCCATACGGACAATAATTTCACCGGGCTGCTCCTCATAGCGCTCCCAAGCGGGCACAATGACCATTTTTTTGCCGATGTGCAAGGGCTTGTAGTACGCCTTCCAGGAATTTGCCCAGTCCTCCTCGGATACACCGATAACCTCTACCTTGCCCTCAATGTCGCTCTCGCGCATGCGGTCGCGGATAAAGGCAACGGCATCGGTAAAGGGTCTGTCCGCAGGGAGAAAGACCGATACGGCAGCAATCGTCTTATCTGCATTCAGAATGCTTTCATCAATCAGGTCGCCATAGCAGGTTTTGAGGTCAATATCACTAAAATCCTCAATCATCAGGTTATTGTTGACCATACTCATAATGGCAACAAGGGTATCAAGCTCGGCAAGAGCCACCGTCACCTTCACCTGTGACCAATCCTTACAATAATCCATACTCAATCCTTGAATTTTTCAAAAATGCGCTTAAAGAAGCCCGATTTCTTGCCATAGTTGCCCTGGTCGCAAGCCTTGGCAAAGGCGCGGATATGCTCCTTTTGCTTGTCGGTGAGGGAATGAGGAATTTCCACGTTCACACGGAACAAAAGGTCGCCCCTTTTCCCCTTACTGCCGATGTGCGGTATGCCCTGCCCTCTGACGGTAAAGACGGTGCCCGGCTGCGTTGCCTCGGGAATGGTGTATTTGATATTTCCCTCAAGCGTGGGAATTTCAATCTCCGCACCAAGCATTGCATCGGTAACGGGCAAGGGTACCTCGCAGAATATATTGAAGCCGTCGCGCTCAAAAATCGGGTGGGGCTTGACATGTATCTGCAAAATCAGGTCGCCCGCGCCGCCGCCGTTGCGGCCGTCATTACCCTGACCGCGCAGTGCGATGCGCTCGCCGTCATCAATACCCGCAGGGATATTGACCTCCAGACGCTTGGTCAGGCGGACAAAGCCTGTGCCGCGACAGTTGCCGCAGGGATTTTTAATGGTCTTGCCCTTACCGTGGCAGGCATCACAGGTTGTGGTGCTCTGAAACTGCATGCCGCCCAGGCGCTGAATGACGCGCATCTGACCCGTGCCGCGGCACTTGCCGCAGACCTCGGGTGCAGAGCCCTTTGCCGCACCGCTGCCCGCACAATCGGGACAACGGCAGACGCGGTTGTAGTTAATCTCCTTTTTGACGCCGAAGGCAGCCTCCTCAAAGGTTACGGATACACGCGCACCGATATCGTCGCCGCGCATGGGGCCGTTGCGGGTGGCACCGCCACCCCCAAAGCCGCCAAATCCGCCACCAAAGAAGCTGCTGAAAATATCACCGAAATCCCCAAAGCCGCCAAAGCCACCTGCGCCGCCGCCACCCATGGCGGGGTCAAACGCGGCGTGACCGTACTGGTCGTACTTGGCGCGCTTATCGCTGTCGGAGAGAACCTCGTAGGCCTCGTTGACCTCCTTGAAGGCGCGCTCCGCCTCGGCGTCACCCGGGTTCATATCGGGGTGATATTTTTTGGCAAGGGTGCGGTAGGCCTTTTTCAGCGTTGCCTCATCGGCCCCCCTGTCTACACCCAATACCTCATAATAGTCACGTTTCTCTGCCATAATTTAATCAGCTTTCGCTCTTATCCTCAAAATCTGCACTGTAGAAGCCGCCGTCAGCACCGGGCGCACCTGCGCCTGCGTCCTCACCGGGTGCTCCTGCGCCTGCTGCACCGCTTGCGGCATAAAGCTTCTCGGAGAGTGCGTAGAATGCCTTTTCAAGTGCCTCGGTATCAGCCTTGATCGCAGCAGTATCGCCACCTGCAACGGTGGTGCGGAGCTTTTCGATAGCCTCCTTGACAGGAGCCTTATCCTCCTCTGCCACCTTGTCGCCAATCTCGCCAAGGGTCTTCTCGCTCTGGAAAATCAGGCTCTCTGCGTGGTTCTTGGTGTCTACCGCCTCACGCTGCTTCTTATCCTCCTCCGCAAAGCGCTCAGCCTCGCGGATAGCCTTATCAATATCCTCCTGGGACATATTGGTCGAGGAGGTAATGGTGATGTGGGTTTCCTTACCCGTACCCTTATCCATTGCGCTGACGTTTACAATGCCGTTTGCGTCAATGTCAAAGGTAACCTCAATCTGGGGCACGCCGCGGGGTGCGCTGGGAATACCGTCGAGCGAGAAACGACCGAGGGTGGTGTTGCCTGCTGCCATTTCGCGCTCGCCCTGCAGGACGTGCACGTCAACAGAGGTCTGACCGTCAGCGGCGGTCGAGAAGACCTGGCTCTTCTTGACGGGAATGGTGGTATTGCGGTCAATGATGCGGGTGAATACGCCGCCGAGGGTCTCAATACCAAGGGACAGGGGGGTTACGTCGAGCAGAAGCAAATCCTTGACATCGCCGCCAAGCACGCCGCCCTGAATAGCCGCACCGAGCGCTACGCACTCATCGGGGTTGATGCCCTTGAAGGGCTCCTTGCCCGTGAACTTCTTGACAGCCTCCTGTACCGCGGGGATACGCGTGGAGCCACCAACAAGCAGCACCTTGTGAATTTCGGATACAGACTTACCTGCATCTTCGAGTGCCTTGCGGGTGGGAACCATGCAGCGGTCAACAAGGTCTGCGGTCAGGCGGTCAAACTCTGCACGGGTGAGGGTTGCCTCGAGGTGGAGAGGACCTGCTGCGGTCGCAGTAATGAAAGGAAGGTTGATGCTTGCCGAGGTCATGCCCGAAAGCTCAATCTTTGCCTTCTCAGCTGCGTCCTTCAGGCGTTGCAGCACCATCTTGTCAGCGCGGAGGTCTACGCCGTTCTCGCGCTGGAAGTTCTCTGCCAGCCAGTCAATGATGCGCTGGTCAAAGTCATCACCGCCAAGGCGGTTATCGCCTGCGGTTGCAAGCACCTCAAACACGCCGTCGGAAATTTCCAGAATAGATACGTCAAAGGTACCGCCGCCAAGGTCGAATACCATAATGGTCTGATCGTTTTCCTTATCCATGCCGTAGGCAAGAGCTGCGGCAGTGGGCTCGTTGATGATACGCTTAACATCAAGACCCGCAATCTTACCTGCGTCCTTGGTTGCCTGACGCTGTGCGTCCTTGAAATATGCGGGAACGGTAATCACAGCCTCGGTAACAGGCTCGCCAAGGAATGCCTCGGCATCAGCCTTCAGCTTCTGCAGCACCATGGCGGAAATCTCCTGAGGGGTGTACTGCTTACCGTCAATGGTTACCTTGTAGCCGCTGCCCATTTCGCGCTTGATGGACGCCACGGTGCGGTCGGGATTGGTAATACCCTGACGCTTTGCAACCTGACCGACCATACGCTCGCCGGACTTGGAAAATGCGACAACAGAGGGGGTCGTTCTGGCTCCCTCGGGATTGGGGATAACCTTAGGCTCGCCGCCCTCAAATACTGCGACACAAGAGTTGGTTGTACCAAGATCAATACCAATAATTTTTCCCATGATAAATATTCCTCCAAATCAAAAAATATAGTTAATTTTTATTGCTTTCAATTTAATTTGCCACCTTAACCATGGCAAAGCGCAGCACGTGGTCACCGCGGCGGTAGCCCTTTTGCAGCACCTCAACCACAATGCTCTCGCCAACCGTTTCGTCCTCGACGTGCATCACGGCGTTGTGCAGGTTGGGGTCAAATTCCGCACCCACAGGGTCAATCACCTCAACGCCCAGCCTTGCAAGGGTTTCCTGCACGCTCTTCAGGGTCAGCTCCACGCCCTTGGCAACATTCTCGCCGTCGGCGTACATCACCGCACGCTCCAGGTTGTCAACCACAGGGAAAAGCGATGCCAGCGCCTCGGCATACGCCTCGGCATAGGTTGCCTCGCGCTCCCGCTGGCTGCGGCGGCGGAAATTATCATACTCAGCGGCAAGGCGCAGATACTGGTCGCTTTTCGCTGCCAGCGCATCAGTCGTCTCGTCAAGCCTTGCCTTGAGGTCTGCGACCTCACCCTCAAGCTTTCTCACCTTGCTTTTTGATGCACGCCCCGTATCCTCTGCGGGTGCTGCAGCCTCAGCAGGTGCCGTTTCCTCAGTAACGCTCTCGTCCGCAACAGCTTCAGGCGTTACATCTTCTCTTTTTTCTTCAATCATTGTCTGCTCCTTCTCCGCCTTTCGCGGGTTCCTTTAAGAGATGCGCAATGTTGCCGCCAAGATTGTCAAGCGTAGCAAGCACACGCGCGTAATCCATACGCACAGGGCCGATGACGCCGATGGCGCCAACCGTTTTGCCGCCCGCGCGAATGGGCTTAAATACAAAGGTAGAATTGTTGATGACGCGCACAGCGCTCTCCTGTCCGATAACAACGCTGACGCCGTCCCCCTCCGCGCCGTCCACGATATCAAGGATATCGTCCTTGCGCTCAAGCGCAGAGAGCAGCTCACCAAGGCTTGTGGCATCGGTAAACTCGGGATATTGCAAAAGTCTGTCCAGACCACTGACCTTCAGCTCACCGCCGTTGAGGTCGCCGAGCAGGGCGTAAATTCCCTTCATTACCGCGTTTACCAGTGCGCTGTCCCCTGCCATCTGATTTTCAAGCTCCATCATCACAGAGAGTGAAATCTGCTCGGCATCTACACCCACGACAAGCCTATTCAACGCCTCGGTCAGATGGGAAAGCACCGCCTCGTCAATCTCAGACTCGGTGACAAGGTTGCGTGTTTTAACGGTGCCGTTTGAGGCAACCGCAATCAGGACAAAGCTATGTGCATCAATCATTGCGGTTTCATACTTGCTGACCGTCACCGACGAGGCACGCGGCTTAATGGCAAATGCCGTATAGTTCGTCAGGCTTGATGCTACACGCGATGCTTTATCCAGAATCTGATCAAGCTCCGCCATTTTGATTTTCATCAGCTGGTCGATTTGCGCAATTTCCCTTGTGGTGGCGGTATATTCCTCTAAAAGCGCATCGACATAAAAGCGGTAGCCCTGCTTACTGGGCACGCGCCCTGCCGAGGTATGAGGCTGCTCAAGATAACCGAGTGCCTCCAATTCCGCCATTTCGTTGCGGATTGTTGCCGACGAACAGGAAAGCTGACGACTCTCGGTAATATACTTGGAACCAACAGGCTCACCTGCACGGATATGCTCCTCAACCACAGCCTTCAGAATCAGCTTTTTGCGCTCGCTTAAGCCTTTCTGCTCAGACACGCCGTCCACTCCCTTCTTTTTATGATTTTTAGCACTTTCAACACGAGAGTGCTAATCACACCTAAAAATATAACACTATTTTTGCCATTTGTCAAGGATTTTACCAAAATATTTTTACATTTTTACCCTGAGAGTGCAAATTTTTTGGTTTTGTGGCAAATGTGCAGAAAAAAGCAGCCGCGTGCGTGGCACACGGCTGCTTTTTGTTAAATTCAGGACAGTGCTGCGACGATAGAGGCAGCGGCTGCGGTCATGGGCTGGTCCTTTTCTACCTGCTCAATTTTACCCGCATCAACGAGTACTGCAAGCGCGGGGTCAATGGGCATCTTGGCAAGCAAGGGATAGCCAAACTCCTTGGCAATCTCCTCAATATGGCTCTCACCAAAAATATGAATTTCCTTGCCGCAATCGGGGCAGCGGACAAAGCTCATATTCTCCACAAGACCGAGAACGGGGACGTCCATCATATTTGCCATATTGGCGGCCTTCTTGACAATCATGGAAACAAGCTCCTGCGGACTGCTGACGATAACAACGCCGTCAACCTTGAAGGACTGAAATACCGTCAGGGGCACGTCACCCGTCCCGGGGGGACAGTCGACAATCAGGTAATCAATATTATCCCAGACAACCTCAGTGTAGAACTGCTTGACAGTGCCTGCAATAATAGGGCCGCGCCAGATAACGGGGCTTGCCTCGTCAGGCAGGAGCAGGTTTAAGGAAACCACGTCAATACCGCCGGGGGTACGTGCAGGGTAAAGACCGTCCTGATCGCCCTCGACAGTACCCGATTTCAGGCCAAATGCCTTGGGGATAGAGGGGCCCGTGATGTCAGCATCAAGGATACCCACGCGATAGCCTGCGCGGTTGAGCGCAACAGCTAAGAGCGAGGTCACCATGGACTTGCCGACGCCGCCCTTGCCCGATACGACACCGATAATCTTACCGATTTTACTTTTCTCGTGAATTTTATCCTTTTGGGGACCCTTGCGCGAGCTGCAATCCGCACTCGAGCAGGAGCCGCAATCGTGCGTACATTCTTCTGCCATTTTTATTTCCTCCTGAGCATTCGCTCTTTTCTATTCATCAATATTATACACCTTTTCCCCGAAAATGCAAGCCCTTTGAGAATTTTATCTGTTTTTGTGCCTATCTCGCATATGCACACGCGCGGTATACAATAATGTAGGCGGACGACGCCTTGCGCCCGACACCCCGTGCAGACAAGAAGCGCACTTTCACACGCGAAAAATAAGCAGCCCGACAAGGCGTACCACAGAAAGTAAAGCGCAGGCGTAGTAACCTACGTCAAACTGCTTTCGCGGAACAACGCCGTCGGGCGTCACTTATTTTTTTGCGTTAATTCTCCCAGTTGTGGTAAACGTCCATGACGTCGTCGTCATCTTCCAGCATATCAATCAAAAGACCCATAAATTTCTGGTCGTCGGGGTCGGAGAGTGCCACAGTGGTGGTGGGGATTTTATCGGGCTCGGCAGAGAGCACGGGGTAGCCTGCTGCCACCAGCACCTCCTTAATGGCGTAGAGGTCGTCCACTACGGTGTAAATTTCAAACACACCCTCTCCCGCTGCAAAATCCTCTGCACCCGCCTCAAGGGCAGTTTCCATGAGCTTGTCCTCGTCAATATCACCGTCCTCATTGTTTACAATGATAACGCCCTTATCCTCAAAGAGGAAGGACACGCAGCCCGAGGTGCCCATATTGCCGTGGTACTTGTTAAAATAGGAGCGCACGTTGCCTGCGGTGCGGTTGCGGTTATCGGTGGTGGTCTTGACAATCACGGCAACGCCGCCCGGGCCATAGCCCTCATAAGTAATCTCCTCATAGTCCTCGCCCTGCGCGCCCATTGCCTTTTTGATGATACGCTCAATGTTATCATTGGGGACGTTGTTTGACTTCGCCTTCTGAATGAGGTCGCGAAGCTTGGAGTTGGAGTTGGGGTCGCCGCCGCCTGCCTTGACGGCCACGGCAATTTCCTTGCCGATTTTGGTGAAAACCTTCGCCTTCTGTGCGTCGGTCTTTTCTTTCTTGTGCTTAATATTCGCCCATTTGCTATGTCCGGACATTATTCTATACTCCTTAAATTAAATCTTTTCCATGGTTTTGAGGCAGATGAGGGGGAATGCGTTGCCGAGCACCACATTGGTGGCACGTGTCAGCGCCACGCGGGTGGCTCTCACACTCTCATTCTCTGCCGAGAGGATTGCGCAGTTGTGGTAGAAGCGGTTGAATGCCGCTGCCACATCAAGAATATAGCGGGTAATCACCGATGGCTCATAATCGGCAATTGCCGCAGAAACCTTCTCGGGGAAGCGCGCCAGCACCTTGAGGAGTGCCGCCTCATCGGGTGCGGTGATGGCAATCTGCGCATCGGCAACACCTGCCTCCTCCGCGCGACGAAGCACGGCGCAGGTACGCGCGTAGGTGTACTGCGCGTAGGGGCCTGTATTGCCGTCAAAGTTGAGGGCGTCCTCCATGACAAAATTGATATCCTTGATACGGCTGTTCGAGAGGTAGTAGAAGACGATAGCACCGACGCCGACCGCCTCGGCAACCGCCGCAGCATCGTCAATATCGGGATTCTTCTCTGCCATAATGGCGCTGACCTCCTCAATTGCGGCGCGGAACAAGTCCTTCAGGAGCACCACGTTGCCTGTACGGGTTGCCAGCTTGGCACCGTTGATGCTGACCGTACCGTAGGGCACGTGCACCAGCTCACCAAACCAGGGATAGCCCATCAGCTCCACGACCTTGAACCACTGTGCAAAGTGCAGGCTCTGTCCTGCCGAGGTTACGTAAATTGCCTTATCAAAATGGTAGGTTTCCTTGCGGTAAACGGCAGCGGCAATATCGCGGGTGGGATAGAGCGTGGAGCCGTCGCGCTTAAGAATCAGACAAGGGGGCATACCGTAGGGCTCAAGCTCCACGATAGAGGCACCGTCATCAATCTTCAAAAGACCCATTTCACGGAGCTTTTCAACCTGTGCGGGCATCTTGTCGGTATAAAAGCTCTCGCCCTTATAGCTGTCAAAGGTAATGCCAAGCTGCTTGTAGGTCTTTTCGTATTCAGCAAGGCTGATGTCGATAAACCAACGCCAGAGGGCGAGGTTTTCCTCATCGCCAAGCTCCAGCTTTTTGAACTCGGCGCGGGCGGCATCGCCAAGGGCAGGGTCGGCAGGAATACCCTTTTCCTCGTTACCCGAAATGGCGTTGTTAATCATGACGTAAAGCTCAACAAGCTTGTCAATACCGCCTTCCTCAATCATCTCCTTATTGCCCCACTTTTTGTAGGCAACGATGAGCTTGCCAAACTGGGTGCCCCAGTCGCCGAGGTAGTTGATACCAACACACTCATAGCCGTGGAACTCGTGCAGCTTCTTTAAGGAGTGACCGATAACGGTAGTGCCGAGGTGTCCGATGTGGAAGGGCTTTGCCACGTTGGGCGAGGAGTAGTCCAGTACCACGCGCTTGCCCTTGCCCTCCTCAGAGGAGCCGTAGCTCTTACCCGCCGTGAGAATACCGTCAAGCACGGTGCCTGCAAGATATTCCTCGGAAAGTGTGATATTGAGATAGCCGTTCACCGCCTCTGCCCTGCCGACAGGTGCAAGACCCGCAAGGCACGCGGCAAGTGCCGCCGCAATCTGCACAGGCGCACGGCGCAGCGTACGCGAGAGCTTGAAGCAAGGGAGTGCGAGGTCGCCCATTTTATCATCGGGCGGATATTCAAGCATTGCCGCAAGGTCGGTGGCGGCAGGTGCCTCAGGCGCGCCGAGGGCAAGAATACCCTCGGCCAATTTTTCTGCAATCAGTTTTTTGATGTTTTTCATAGTCGTCCTCTTTTTTTCGTTAAGCCTCGCCCGCAACCGAAATGTCCTTGACAGATACGGCAGGTGCCGCGGTCATGGAAAAGCCGCTGCCACCCTCCTCAACCTCGGAGCCAATCTCGGTGATATTCTTTAACATCTCGTAAAAATTACCTGCAATCGTAAAGGAGCGCACAGGAGCTGCCTGCTTGCCGTCCTTGATAAGGAAGCCCGCCGCCTCAATCGAAAAATCGCCCGTGGTGGCATCGCAGCCTGCGTGCAGGCCCTTCAGCTCGGTAATATAAACGCCCTCTCCAACAAACGAGAACAGCTCGGCAAGCGTCTTATTCCCTGCCCCGAATGCCAGGCAGAAGGGAGAAATTGACACAGGCGCAGCATAGGAGCCGCGCGCAGCGTTACCCGTTGTGGTCCTGCCCGCCTTTTTTGCGGTGGTCAAATCGTAAAGCAGGGTTTTGAGCACACCCTTTTCAATCAGCGCCTTACGGACGGTGGGAACGCCCTCCGCATCAAAGGGCATCTGCATCGTATTGCCCGCGTAAAAGGGGTCATCGTAAAGCGATACGGCAGGTGCGGCAATCTCGGTGCCCACCTTGTCGCCCAGAAGTGAAAGTCCAAGGAGCGCATTTTTACCGTTAAAAATACCCGCATAAGTGCCGAGGAGCGCGCGCATCTGCTTGGCGGAGAACACTGCGTGGTATTTCCCCGTTTTGAGCGCACCCGCACCCAGACGTGCCAGTGCATCACCTACGGCGCGGTCTGTCATCTCGGAAAGAGATGCCTCGTCAAAATTATTGCTCCTTGCGTAGCCAAACGAGGGCTCTCCGTCCCGATTGACAACCGCCTCAACCACAGCGTAATGCATGGCAGCAGTGTGTGTAAGGTCAAGTCCCTTGCTGTTGGCAAGTGCCACGGTTACGGTGGCACCGCCCACGCCACTCTCGGTGCCGTCGGCGGCAAGCGGGGTGGCGGCATAGACCTTCTCCTGCAGGGTCATTGCCGCACGGCGCAAATCCTGCATTTCAGGCATTTCAGGCATTTCTGCCGTGACCCTCTCATAAAGGTCGCCTGCCTGCGGCGCATAGAAAATCGGCTCCTCGTCCGCATCAATCAGCGCGGCATTTGCCATAGCGCGGGGAACAAGAGCCATTAACTCCTGCTCCGTCAAGCACTCGCCCGAGGCAGCACCGATTTTGCCGTCAACCGCACAGCGGAAGGTGACACCACCCTTGGCGCCAAAGGAAGCGGCACTGGGTTCACCGTTCAGTGCCTCAGCCGAAATATCGGTGGACACGCGATAATATACGTCATATTCGGTAAGTCCCTCTGCCTTAGCGGCAGCAAACAGGACGTTTTTTATTTCGGAGAAATTCATGAGCGACCTCCTACCGTAATCTTCTTTACACGGATAAGGGGCTGACCCACATCGGTAGGCACGCTACCCGACGCAGAGCCGCACATACCCTGCCCTGTGGCGAGGTTCTCACCCACCATATCAATATCCTGCAGAATCTGCGCGCCCGTGCCAATCAGCGCAGCACCGCGCACAGCCTCACAAATTTTGCCGTTGCGCACGATATAGCCCTCTTTGACCGAGAAGTTAAACTCACCCGTGAGGGGGTTGACCGAGCCGCCGCCCATTGCTTTGGCGTAAAGGCCGTACTCCATAGAGGCAATAATGTCCTCATTTTTATCGGGGCCGTTTGCGATGAAGGTATTTGTCATACGTGAGGTCGGCTCATAGGCATAGCTCTCACGGCGGCCGCAGCCTGTCATAGGCAGACCCAGACGGCGCGAGCCCAAGCGGTCAATCATATAGCTCTTCAGCACGCCGTTTTCAATCAGCACATTTCTGGTGGTGGGGGTTCCCTCGTCATCAATATTTGCCGAGCCCCAGCCGCCCGCAATCGTGCCGTCATCAATAGCGGTAACCTTCTCGTTTGCAATCTGCTCGCCGAGCTTGCCCGCCATTTGGGAAGCGCCGATGCCAACAGCGGTTGCCTCAAGCGAATGGCCACAGGCCTCGTGGAAGATGACACCGCCAAAGCCGTTTTCAATCGCCACGGTCATCGTGCCGGCGGGACAGTATGCAGCGGTCAGGTTGGTGACAGCCTGTGCGGCGGCACGTCTGCCGACAGAGGCGGGCGAAACAGCATCAAAAAACTCAATGCCGACACCGCCACCGGGGCCGTAAAAGCCCGATTGGTTCTCCCCTGCTGCCGAGGCAACAGCCGACACGGCAATGCGCGTGCGCACCTTACGGTCGGTGCGGAAAAGCCCCTCGGTATTGGCAACCAGAATTTCACGGTCGGTATCCAGGTAGCTGCCGTCCACCTGCGCGATGCGCGCATCAGTCGTCTTGGCGGCAACGCACGCCTCACGAAGTAAATCTGTTTTTTCGCGGGTGGGTACGTCATCGGGATAGCGCCCGATTTTCGTGCGATTTTCTACGGTATCGGGGGTGAGCAGTATTTTGCGCTTACCCCCCTTCTCACCCACGGCACCCGCTACTGCTGCGGCGCAGGCAAGAAGTCCCTCTCGCGAGGTGTCTGTCGTAGAGGCATAATAGGTTTTGGTACCCTCAAACACGCGGATACCAACACCCGAAATCACCTGATCACGAATGCTTTCCACCTTGTCTGAGAGAAAACGGATACGGGTTACGTGCTCGCGCTCTGCAAACACCTCGGCAAAATCGCCGCCCGTGGATACTGCAACCGATAACAAATCGGCAAGCAAGCTTTTTTCTATCATAATAGCTCCTTTGAAAAGAGATAAATTCAGTGTTGACAGGACAGCGGCGATTTAATCCTTACTGCGCTCACCGAGGACGGTGCGATACTTCTGATAAAAGCTCTCAAAATAATCGCCGTCCAGCGCATCGCGGATTTTCTGCGTCAGCTCGTTGTAAAAATAGAGATTGTGTGTAACCGCCAGACGCATACCGAGCGACTCCTTCGCCTTCAAGAGGTGGCGGAGATAGGAGCGCGAGTAATTGCGGCAGGTCGGGCAACCGCAGCCTGCATCAACAGGGCGGTCGTCACGCGCATATTTCTCGTTCATCAGCGTCATTTTGCCGTGCCAGGTAAAGAGGCTGCCGTGGCGCGCATTGCGCGAAGGCATTACGCAGTCAAAAAAGTCAATGCCGCGGTGCACCGCCTCCAGAATATTGCAGGGCGTGCCCACACCCATTAAATAGCGGGGCTTATCCTCGGGCATATGGGGCTCCACCACATCAATGATGCGGTACATCTCCTCGGTTGCCTCACCCACGGCAAGGCCGCCAATGGCGTAGCCGTCAAGGTCAAGCGCTGCAATCTGCTGCATATGCTGCACGCGCAAATCCTCATAGGTGCCGCCCTGATTGATGCCGAAGAGCATCTGGTGCTTATTAATCGTATCGGGCAGGGCGTTTAAGCGCTCCATTTCCTTTTTGCAGCGCACCAGCCAGCGATAAGTGCGTGCGATAGACTCCTTCACGTAATCGTAGGGTGCGGGGTTTTCAATACATTCGTCAAACGCCATGGCAATCGTTGAGGCGAGGTTGGATTGAATCTGCATACTCTCCTCAGGGCCCATAAAAATGCGCTTGCCGTCCACGTGAGAGGCAAAATGCACGCCCTCCTCGGTGATTTTACGCAGGGGCGACAAGGAAAAGACCTGAAAGCCGCCGCTGTCGGTAAGAATCGGGCGCTGCCAGTTCATAAACTTGTGCAAGCCGCCCATATCGCGAATCAGCGCATCACCCGGACGCACGTGCAGGTGATAGGTGTTGGAGAGCTCAACCTGACAGTTAATCTGCGCGAGCTCCACGGTAGACACACCACCCTTGATAGCGGCACAGGTGCCTACATTCATAAATACAGGTGTGGGAATGTCGCCATGCACGGTATGCAGCACACCGCGGCGGGCACGCCCGTCCTTTTTCAAAACCTCATAAGCCTTAGCCATAAGTATATCCTTTCGGAGCCGAAAATACAGTTCGACCCATTATAAAATGAATTTGGGCAAATTTGCGAAATTCAAGAAAAAGGAAGTCAGACCAAGCGCACCGCAAGGCGTGCAACGCAGGCGTAGTTACCCACATCGAGGCGCGGGCGCGGAGGACGACGTATGCGCAGTCTTATCTCTTGAATTGGCGGTCGATGGCGGAGTGCGTCAGCACCATTGCCACAGGTCTGCCGTGCGGACAGACGGTAATATCGGGAAGGCTCATCAGCTTGCCAACGAGCCACTCTACGTATTCGGGCGGATACGCACGCCCCGCCTTGATGGCTGCCTTGCAGGCACCCTGATAGAGCGCCTTTTCAAACAGCAGTTCTCTGGACAGTGCAGCATTTCCCTCACCCGATTGCAGGGTGGCGGGCAAGGAGCAAAGCAGCTCGCCTGCTGCCGCAGGCGAAAGGCCCTCGGGGATTTCGCTGACCGACACACGGTGTTCGTCGGCGGTAAAGGCAAAGCCGATTGCCTCAATTTCGGCGCGGTAAGCGTCAAGGAGCGCTGCGTCCTCGCTTGATACGTCAAGCGACAGGGGCAGTAACAGCAGCTGCGTGGATTCCACGCGCTCCTTCATTCGGGCGCGCAAATCCTCAAAGAGCACACGCTCATGCGCGGCGTGCTTGTCAATCAGCAGAAGCTTGTCATCGCACTCGACAATCACATAGGCATGAAACGCCTCGCCGATGATGCGCCAGACAGGTGCCTTGACAGGCTCTGCCACAGGGACAGATGCTTCGGGCGCCTCAGCTTCCACAGGCGTCCTGACAGGTACGACAGGTGCCGCAGGCGACGGGGCAGGGGTAACAGGCGCCCCTTCTATCGGCTTGACAGGCGCGCGGTGATAGGGCAATTCTGTACGGAACTGCGTGGGTGCGCTCTCGCGTTTAACGCTACCAAAGCCGCCGCCCGTGTATTTTTTGGCGTATTCTGCCGCCGACATCGTGGAAAACGCGGCGGGCTCTTCCCTTTTGGCAGGTGGGGTGGGCGCAGCGTGGTCAATCGTCAGCTGACGGCGTGCGACCGACTCTCGTTTGCCCTCCTCAATCGGCACAAAGGCATTGTGCGCGGCGGGAATAGCAGTGGCACCAAGCTTGATTTCGGGTCTTGCCACATTTTCCTCAAGCGCGGTGCGCACAGCGGAATAGACTGCCTCAAACACCGGGCGCTCATTGGAAAATTTGACCTCCAGCTTTGCAGGGTGGACGTTGACGTCCACGGCGGCAGGATTGATTGTTACGGCAAGCACACAGCAAGGAAATTTCTCGGGCGGAATGAACGAGGTATACGCCTGCTCCACGGCGGCAGCCGCGGTGCGGCAGTTGACGTAACGCCCGTTGATGAAAAAGTTTTCATAATTGCGCTTGGGTCTGGCGGTATCGGGCGTGCCGATATAGCCCTCGACCGTGACACCCTCTCCCGTGCCCTTGACAGGCAGCATTTTAGCAACCAGCTCGCGCCCGAAAACAGCGTGCATGGCGGAGCGCAAATCGCCATCACCCGCGGTATCCAGCTTCATCGTGCCGTCAATAATCAGGCGCAGCGCGATATCGGGGCGGGACAAGGCAATTTTTTCCACATAGGTGGTAACGGCAATCGCCTCGGAAACGTTCTTCTTTAAGAACTTGCGGCGCGCAGGCACGTTGCCGAAAAGGTTTTCAACAATGACGGTGGTACCGATAGGCGCGCCCTGCTCGGTCACGTCCACCACCTCGCCCGCGCGCGCCGAAAGGCAGGTGCCGAAGGCGGCATCGGGGGTTCTTGTGATGATGCGTAAATCGCTGACAGCAGCAATGGCGGCAAGCGCCTCTCCGCGAAAGCCGAGCGTGGCAATACCATCAAGGTCGGCTGCCTCCTTGATTTTACTGGTTGCATGACGGCGGATTGCCACAGGCAAATCCTCGGGCGTGATGCCGCAGCCGTTATCTGCCACGCGCATATAGGTCACGCCGCCCTGCTGAATTTCTACGGTAATGCGGGTTGCCCCTGCATCAATGGCATTTTCCAAAAGCTCCTTGATGACAGACGCAGGACGGTCAACGACCTCACCTGCGGCAATCAGGTTGGCAACCGCAAAGGATAACACATTTATTTTTGCCATAAATCCCCCTTACTCCAAGCGCTTTTTGAGGTCAAAGAGGAAGCTCATTGCCTCGTAGGGCGAGAGGGTGTTGATGTCAACGGCGCGGAGCATCTCAAGCACCTCACCGCCAAAGCAATCGTCAAGGGTGACAAGGGTGTCGTCCTTGGGGGCGACACGGGTGGCATCGGGGGCGGAAAGCTCCCGCGCCGTTGCCTCTACGGTGGCAAGCACCTCCTTGGCACGGCGGATAACCTCATTCGGCACGCCTGCAAGCTTGGCAACCTCAATGCCGTAGCTGTCATCGGTCGAGCCGCGCACAATTTTGCGCAGGAAGGTGATAGTATCCCCACGCTTTTTGGCGGCAATATTGTAATTCACTACGCCGGGGATTTCCGCCTCCAGCGAGGTGAGCTCGTGATAGTGGGTAGCAAACATTGTCTTGGCGCCAATCCTCTTGCCCGCGGTATATTCCACAATGGCACGCGCCATGCTCATACCGTCAAAGGTGCTGGTGCCGCGTCCGACCTCATCATAGATAATCAGGCTCTTGCGCGTGGCGTTTTTGAGGATATAAGCAACCTCGGTCATTTCAAGCATAAAGGTTGACTGACCCGATGCAAGGTCGTCGGAGGCACCGACGCGCGTGAACAGCTTGTCCACAATGCCGATGCGCGCCTCCGAGGCGGGGACAAAGGAGCCAATCTGCGCCATCAACGTAATCAACGCGACCTGACGCATATAGGTGGATTTACCTGCCATATTGGGGCCTGTAATCAGCATCAGGCGATTACGGTCGGTGTCAAGCAGTGCATCATTGGGCACAAAGTAGGTGTCACGTACAAACTGCTCCACCACGGGGTGTCTGCCGTCCTTGATGCGGATTTCACTGCCGCAGTCAACCTCAGGACAGACATATCTGTTCTTGGCGGCAACGGTGGCAAGCGACAGATAGACGTCAAGCTCTGCAAGACAGGTGGCAACGCGCTGAATACGCTCCCCCGCCTCGGCAACGCGGTCGCGAATATCCTGGAAAATTTCATATTCGAGTGAGCAAACCTTGTCGGCGGCACCCAGAATGGTCGCCTCCATATCCTTTAACTCCTCTGTGATATAACGCTCGCCATTGGTGAGCGTTTGCTTTCTGATGTAAGTGGCGGGTACCTGGTCAACATAAGACTTGGATACCTCAATATAATAGCCGAATACGCGGTTATAGCCAATCTTTAAGGTGCGGATACCTGTTTTTTCGCGCTCCTCGGCGGCAACGCGCTCAATCCAGCTTTTGCCGTCACGCATCACGCCGCGCAGATAATCCACGTCGGCGGAAAAGCCCTCACGGATAAGACCGCCCTCGCGGAGCACGAAGGGGGGATTTTCGTCAATGGCGGCATCAATCAAATCGTGAATATCGGCAAGGTCGTCAAGCTCCCCATAAATACGGACAAGCTCACGGTTTTTACAAACCGCCAGCACGCGGCGCAGCTCGGGCAGCACCGCAACGGTAGAGGCGACTGCGCGCAAATCCTTGGCGTTGGCACTGCCGTAGACAATGCGGGTAATCAGGCGCTCCAAATCAAGCACCGAGGAAAGCAGTGCCGCGATATCCTCGCGGAGCATATAGCCGTCAAACAGCTCCCCCACCGCACCCTGTCTGCGTGTGATTTCCGCGACAGAGAGCAGCGGGTGCTCCACATAGGAGCGTAAAAGGCGCGCACCGGGTGCGGTTTTGGTTTTATCGAGCACCCAGAGGAGCGTGCCGCGCTTTTCCTTCTGGCGCATGGTTTCGGTTAATTCAAGGTTACGGCGTGTATTGATATCCATTTCCAGATACTGACCGTCGGTATAAACCGACACGCTCTTGATATAAGAAATATCGTTGCGCTGCATATCGGCAACGTAATCAAGGAGCGCACCAACCGCGGCGGTCAAGGGTGCGGAGGCAGCAATATCCGCAGGGAGTGCCTCGCCGAAGTGCGCGCGCACGCGCTCCCCTGCAAGGGCGGTATCAAAGCGGTCACTCTCCCCTGCCGACAGCATCGCACCGAGGCGACCTGTGACAAAGGCTGCAAGCTCCTCGCAGTCAGCGCGCGGAAGGTCGACAAGCACCTCACTCGGCTGATAGGTACCAAGCTCGCTCATCACGCGCGCCATGGCGTTTTCGCCAACCAACTCGGTGGCAAACACCTCTGCGGTAGAAACGTCAGCGAAGGCGAGGCCCACCGTGGCCTCACCAAGGCATACCGCCGCCAGATAGTTGTTGCGCTGCTCCTTGAGCATAGAGGGCTCTAACAGCGTGCCGGGGGTAATAATGCGCACAATGTCGCGCTTGACAAGCCCCTTTGCCTTGGCAGGGTCCTCCATTTGCTCACAAATGGCAACCTTGTACCCCTTCTCAATCAGGCGCGCAATATAATTTTCGGCGCTGTGAAAGGGCACGCCGCACATGGGGGCGCGCTCAGCCTCGCCGCAATCTCTGCCCGTGAGGGTCAGCTCCAGCTCACGCGAGGCAGTAATCGCATCGTCAAAGAACATCTCGTAAAAATCGCCCAGGCGGTAAAATACGAGGTAATCCTTGTACTCATTTTTGATTTCAAAATACTGTTCCATCATCGGTGTCATGGCACAGCTCTCCTTGTCGTTTGGATTTTTTGTGAAGGATTAGTGGCAGCCGCCGCAGGTAGAGCAGTCGTGGGTGCAGCTATCGGGCTGACCGTCCATAATCTGCGCGTTAATGGTATCGTTGACACGGGACATGAGGTCGTTGACCTCGTTCTGTGCAGCCTCGAACTCCTTGTAGGCGGCGGTTTCGGTGAGCTCCGTGTAAAGTTCCTCGATACGGGCACTGATAGACGCAATCAGGGCCTCGTCGCGCTCGCCCTCCTCCTTCATGGCCTCCTGCTGCATTGCCTGCTGCTGTACCATATATTCGGTCGAGAGGGTCATAATCGTTTCGTCTGCCTCATAAGCGGCGCGTGCGGCCTCAAGACGAACAAGGCGCTCGTCCTCCTTCAGCTTTTTGCCAAGTGCTGCTGCAAGCTCAAAAATTTCCATTGCTTTGTTCTCCTTTTATTGTTCGTTTTGTACCTCGCCCCAGAGCGCAAAGGCTGCGGTGCGGTCTATTTTTACAAGTGCCCATTCCCCTTCGGGCACGGGCTTTTTGAAAAATACAATTTTGTTCTGCGCGGTGCGCCCCGTATAGGTGGTGGCATCGGTTTTGCTCACGCCCTCGGAGAGCACACGCACGGTTTTACCCAGAAGGCGCGCATTTTGCTCTGCGCTGATTTCGTTTTGCAGGGCAAGCAGGCGCTCCATACGCGCCGCCCCCGTCTTGTGGTCAATCTGTCCCTTCATCGCGGCGGCAGGCGTGCCCTTGCGCGGCGAATAGATGAACGAATAAATCATATCAAAATGCGCACGGCGCAGAATTTCCAGCGTTTCCTCAAATTCCGCCTCGGTTTCGGTCGGGAAAGCGACGATAATATCCGAGGTAACGGCAATATCGGGCATTTTTTCACGCATATAGTCGAGAATGGCAAGATATTTTGAGCGGTCGTAGTGGCGGTTCATTAAGGAAAGAATACGGTCACTGCCCGCCTGCAGGGGCAGGTGGAATGCCCTTGCCACGTGGTGACTTGCGGCAATC